>JAQCBR010000085.1 GCA_027621295.1 Planctomycetota bacterium | reverse complement strand
GGCGGACACCATCGGGGGCGAGGACGATAGGCCACAGGGTTCCGGCGGCAAGAGCGTGCGCATCGCCACGCCCTGCCCGCCGGACGCTAGTCTTCGCCCTCCCGCGATGTGGCGTCTCCCCTGCACGATCCTCCTGGCCCTCACCGCGACCCTGGACGCGCGCGGACAGCAGGTCGCTCCGGACAGCGGGCGTGAGCTCTGGAGACAGGCGAAGCTCTGGGAGAACGGCAAGCTCTCGGCCGACGAACTCTCTCCGTTCATCGAGGCTGCGGCCAAGCGTCCGAGCGCTGCCTCGACCGAGGCACTCCTCCACCTCGCCAGCACCGGCATGGACGGTCGACCAGTCCGGCCCGAACTGTCCGCCGCCCAGGTCCGGGCACGCGCCGAGCGATCGCTCGGCGCGCTCGACGAGGTCGAAGTGCTCGATGGGCTGATCGCGGCCGCGTCGACGAGCCAGCCGGACGTCGGCATCCGCGTCGCCGCGGTGCGCGCGCTGGGTCGGGCGAACCGCCCTGTGATCCGCGTGTTCGTCGAAGCACACCTCGGCGATCGGCAGCGCCTCGTGCGACTCGCCGCCGCCGAGGCCCTCGCGCTGCGAGCACACCCGGGCTCCCTGGACGACCTGGCCGCCCGTCTCGACGCCGAGGACGACGCGCTGGTCCTGCACGCGATCGCACGCACCACCCACCACGTGCTGAAACAGGCCGGAGGTCGTGCCGATCCCGGCGCCGCGCTGCGCGCGACGACCGCGGCGATCCAGGCGATCGGACGGACCGACGACTGGCGTACGGACCTCGCGCTCGTCGAGATGCTCGGCGAGGTGAGGACCGCTCGATCGATCCCGACGCTGATCGACGTGCTCGACCGATGCCGACGTGCGAACGACCGGCGATCCCAGGCGCTGCGCGATCGGACCGCGGAGGTCCTCTGCTCGCTGACGGGCACCCGCTTGGCCCCCGACGACGTGGCCGGCTGGCGGCGATTCTGGGACGAGCACGGGTCGGGCTTCTCGGTCGCACCCCGCGTCGAACGGCGCGAGGACGCAGGAGCGACGAGCGCCGGATTCTTCGGGATCGCGATCCGGGGCAGCCACGTCGCGTTCCTGATCGATGTGTCGGGGAGCATGAAGGCAACGCTCGCGCCGCTCCCGACGTCGGAGCGGACCTCGGCCCGCGACGCGTCGGGCGAGCCGGCGAGCCGTCTCGACTGGGCCAAGCACGAACTCGAGGGCGCGGTCCGGGAGCTACCGGGCGATGCGCGCTTCGTCGTGATTCCGTTCTCGGGGCGGGCAGCGCGCTGGAACGACCGCTTCGTCCCCGCCACGCCCCAGGTCCGGGCTGCACTGCACGCGATGCTGGGCGGGCTCGGCGCGCAGGGCGGGACGAACGTCTGGGGCGCGCTCGACGCCGCGCTGAACCTGAGCGACGCACGCTTCGGTGAGGTCGTCGACGACGGGCCGGACGAGATCTTCGTGCTCAGCGACGGCCAGCCTTCCGCCGGGGAGGTGCAGGCGCCGGCCGCGATCCTCGCCGCGATCCGCGAGGCCAACCGCTACCGGCGCGTCCGCATCCACACCGTCGCGCTCGGCGGCGGCTCGGCGTTCCTCGAGCAGCTCGCTCGGGACCACGGCGGGACCTACGTCGCGCGCTGATCCGGCAGTCCGCCCACCCGGGCGAATCCCCCTCCGGGATCGGAAGCGCTCAGCCGCGGGCCCCGGACGACCCGATGTAGAATCGGCGGGCCAGGCCCGCGGGAGGACCAGCATGCGCGAAACCACCGACGACCGTCGCTGCCTCGAACTCGAGGACCGGTATGCGGCGCACAACTACCACCCGCTCGACGTGGTGCTGTCCCGGGGTGAGGGCGCGCACGTCTGGGACACCGAGGGGCGACGCTACCTGGACTTCCTCGCGGCCTACTCGGCGGTCAACCAGGGCCACAACCACCCTCGCATCGTCGCGGCGCTTATCGAACAGGCGAAGACGCTCGCACTGACCAGCCGCGCGTTCCACAACGATCGCTTCGGGCCGTTCTGCGCGAAGCTCGCCGCGCTGTCCGGCTACGAGCGCGTGCTGATGATGAACACCGGCGCCGAGGCCGTGGAGACCGCGATCAAGGCCGCGCGCAAGTGGGGCTACGAGCGGAAGGACATCCCCGACGGCAAGGCCCGCATCCTGGTCTTCTCCGGCAACTTCCACGGCCGGACCACGACGATCGTCGGCTTCTCCGACGGCGAGAGCCGGCATCACTTCGGCCCGTTCGGCGAGGGCTTCCAGGTCCTCCCCTTCGGCGACCTCGACGCCGTGCGCGCGGCCTTCGACGAGAACGTCGTCGCTGTGCTCGTCGAGCCGATCCAGGGCGAGGGCGGAGTGATCGTGCCGCCTCCGGACTTCCTGCCCGGTCTCCGCAGACTCTGCGACCAGCGCCATGCGCTGCTGATCTGCGACGAGATCCAGTCGGGGCTCGGCCGAGCAGGAGCTCTGTTCGCGCACCGGCTCGCCGGCGTCCGCGCCGACGCGGTGACGATCGGCAAGGCGCTGTCGGGCGGGCTCTACCCCGTGTCCGCGTTCCTGGCGGACGACGAGGTGATGCAGGTGTTCACGCCGGGCACGCACGGTTCGACCTACGGCGGCAACCCGCTCGCCTGCGCGGTCGCCGACGCGGCGCTCGACGTGCTCGTCGACGAAGAGCTGGTCGAGCGCTCGGCACGGCTCGGCGAACGGTTCCTGTCGCGACTCCGCGCGATCGATTCACCGTGGATCGCCGAGGTCCGGGGCGCCGGGCTGTGGGCCGGCATCGAGCTCCTGCCCGCGGCTGGCGGTGCCCGCCGATTCTGCGAAGCGCTCCGCGCCCGCGGCATCCTGGCCAAGGAGACGCACGTCCACACGATCCGCCTCGCGCCACCTCTCGTCATCGCCGAGCGTGACCTGGACGCCGCGCTCGACGCGCTCGAAGAAGTGCTCGGCGCATGACCTCCCGGCGCGCGCGCCGCGAGCTCAGCGCACCGCGGTGAACGAGTCGAACTCGATCCGCTGAGTCCAGTGACCGTCGCGGACCGGCTCGTCGCCGAGCAGGTCGGTGGACAGGTACTTCTTGTTCGAGTCGCAGAACAGCGTCGCGACGCAGCTGTCCTCGTCGCCGAGTCCATCAGCGATCTGGACCGCGCCGAGCAGGTTCGCGCCGGACGAGATGCCGACCGCGAGGCCGAGGTCCCGGGCGAGCTTCTGTGCGATCCGGATCGCGTCCCCGTCGTCGACGTCGACGATCGGCGCGAGCTCGTCGAGCCTGAGGATCGATGGAACGAACTCGTCGGAGATGCCCTGGATCCTGTGCATGCCGACGCAGCACCCGACCCTGAGCGTCGGCGAGTTCGACGGCTCGAGCGGGTGGACCAGACAGTCGGGGTGCAGGCTCCGCAGCGCGCGCCCGACTCCCATCACGGTTCCCCCGGTGCCGACCCCGGCGACGAACGCGCGGGGCTGACGCTCGAACGCGGCGAGCTGGGCGAGGAGTTCGACGCCGGTCGTCAGCTCGTGCGCCTCGCAGTTGTCCGGGTTGTCGAACTGCCGCGGCAGGAACACGTCGTCCCGGCCCCGAGCTACCTCGGCCGCTCGCGCGACCCCGCCGAGGAACCCCCCTTCCTCGGCCGAGACCAGCACCACCTCGGCGCCGAGGCTCCGGATCAGCGCCTTCCGCTCGTGGCTCATCCAGTCCGGCATGAAGATCCGGACCGGATGGCCGAGCGCCCGCCCGATCGCCGCGAACGCGATCCCCGTGTTCCCGCTCGAGCACTCGCTGATCCAGTCGCCCGGCTTCAGTTCGCCACGCTGGTAGGCCCGCCTCAGGATGTGCGCGGCCATCCGGTCCTTGACGGACCCGGTCATGTTCATCGCTTCGTACTTCGCGTAGACGCGACGGGGCCGCCCGTCGAGGCGGTAGCGGATCTCGAGCAGTGGAGTCCGCCCGACCAGCGCCGCGATCCGGTCCACCGGCGTCGCCGGTCCGAGCCGATCGGGGTCCACGACCTCGGGCACCCGCCGACGCATGATCTCGCCCTTCGTGTGCAGCGTGGCCATGCGGACGCGAACGGAGCCGCCCGGCAGGGAATTGCCGATGCATCGTCTCGGCGGAGCCGCGGGGCCAGCCCCGGCGCCCCATCGGCTATGGTTCGCCCCCGACCCCATGGAACGACTCGCGCTCGCGGGCCTGGCACTGGCCCTGCTCTCCTTTCCCCTCGAAGCCCAAGAAGAGGCAGCTCCGCAGGAAGCTCCGGCCAAGGCCAAGCTGACCCTCGAGGAGCTGTTTCCCGAGAAGGGCCTGTTCGGCCCTTCTCCGGACAGCCTCTCGGTCGCGCGCTCCGGACGATTCGCAGCGTGGCTCCACCGCCCGTACATCGAGCGGCGGCACGGCAACGACGTCTACCTGATGGACCTCGCGACCGGCGAGGTCCGCAGGCTGACCGACGTGAAGCTGCTCGCGCCGTTCCAGCGCTCGGCCCGGCGCGTCGACGCCGACCGGGACGAGACGGCGGAGAAGGCCGCCAAGGCCGCGAAGAAGGACAGCGACGCCGAGCCCACCGTGGCCCGGGTGGTGGCGAAGTCCGAGAGCAACATGGCCGTCGATGTCCGCGTGCAGGACTCGGACGCCGAGGACGAGAAGGCACCGAAGTACTCCGGCATCTCGTCGATCCTCTGGTCACCCACCGAGCAGGACGAGTTCCTGTTCCTCTCCGAGCGTGACCTCTACCGCTACTCGATCGGCGCCGACCGCATCGAGCGGCTGACCCGTTCCCAGAGCGGCGTGTCCCGCCCGGCGTGGCTGCCCGACGGAAGCGGCTACACCTACCTCGAGGACGGACACCTGGTCCGCGTCCGCTTCGGGAGCCACGTCCACGAGGAGCTGCAGCCGGACTTCCCGCGCGGCGAGGAGCTCTCCAGCTACGCGCTGAGCCCGGACGGGCGTCGCGCGGTCCTGGTGACGAGGCAGAGCAACGGCAGGTCGAACGGTCGCACCGTGAAGATCGCCCGCTACACCGACCGCTTCATGGACGTGCGCGAGGTCCCCCGGACCGTCTCCGACGACCCGGTGCCCGACGCGACCACGCGCTTCTACCTCTACGACCTGGCTGGCGTGATGCAGGAGTCGGGGCCACTGCTCCGGTTCCATGCGTTCGAAGCGTCCGGTCCCCGCGACGTGATCCGGACACCGGCATGGGCCCCGGACTCGAGCCGCGTGGTCTTCGCGACGTTCGAGCAGGAGTCGTCCCAGGTCACGATCCTCGAGTCGGTCTTCCCCGATACCGAGAAGCTCGAAGCGCTCCGCAAGGAGCGCGCGAAGGAAACGGGCAGCAAGGACGACAAGGATGCCTGGGAGCTGCTCGAGCACGAGGCGAAGCCGATCTACCGCTTCCTGCACGACGGCGGTCCGAACACGCCGCGGATGATCGAGCCGGAGTACGTCGCCGACAGCCGCCACGTGCTGTTCCTCGGCGAGCAGAGCGGTTTCCGCCATCTCCACGTCCTCGACCCGCTCTACCAGTCACAGCGGCAGCTGACGTCGGGCACCTACGAGGTCTACCCGCTCCGCCTCGCGCACGACCGCCAGTCGGTGTTCGTGTCCGCGACGCGCGAGCATCCGGCTTCGCTGGACGTCTACCGCGTCGACATCGCGACCGGCGAGATGACGCGCCTGAGCACGGGAGCCGGCGTCCACGACGGCGCGGCCGTCTCGGACTCGGGCCACCTGCTGTCGAAGTTCGCGTCGTTCGAGACCGGGCCCGGCGAGCTCGTCCACACGAAGCCGGACGGGACCACCGAGGTCCTGACCGACTCCCACCCCGCGAAGGCCCGCGAGCTGACCGCACGCGCGCCCGAGCTGTTCGCCTACCCGAACCGCAACGGGCAGCAGATCCACGGCCTGCTGTTCGAGCCCGAGCGCGAGGACGGCGAGCTGCGCCCGCTCCTGGTCTACGTCTACGGCGGCCCGCTCGGCACCCGCAAGAACGTGGTCCAGGGGAGCTACCAGTCCGACTCCTACATGTTCGCCCGCTACATGACCGAGGTGCACGGCTACGTGACGTGCACGATCGACCCGCGCGGGATGTCGGGCTACGGCGCGCTGTTCGAGAAGGCGAACTTCGAGCAGGTCGGCCGCCCGCAGGTCGAGGACCTCGTCGACGGCGTACGGCACCTGATCGCGACGCGCTACGTCGACCCGGAGCGGGTCGGCATCCACGGCTGGAGCTTCGGTGGCTTCCAGACCCAGATGTGCCTCTACACCGAACCCGAGGTCTTCCAGGTCGGTATGGCCGGCGCCGGCCCGACCGAGTGGCACAACTACAACTCCTGGTACTCGACCGGGACGATCGGTCCGAGCCGCGAGGGGAAGACCGATCTCGACAAGTACTCGCTGCTCCCGCTCGCCAAGAACCTGGAGGGCCGTCTCCTGCTGGTCCACGGCATGGAGGACAGCAACGTGCTCTACCAGGACACGGTCCGCGTCTACCGGGAGCTGCTCAAGGCCGGCAAGGAGTCGCTGGTCGAGCTGTTCCTCGACCCGACCGGCGGGCACGGCCTGGGCGGGGACGTGAAGCGCCTGGGACGGGCCAGGAAGTATGAAGATTTCTTAAAAAGGACGCTGGGGTCGGCCTCTTCGGCCGGCTCGGGCGGAACTCGGTAAGGAGTCCCTGGACAAGGGTCGCAACCCCAGCAGCCCCGGGGTATCCAATCGGGCCGAAGTATGGCGTCTTCCATCACTGCCCCCGAGCAACCCCAAGGCTCGCGGATCCTGCTCAAGATCCTGGCCGCGGCCGCCGTCCTCTACCTGTTCCTGGTGGGGATCGGCGCGATGGGCGCGGCGTTCAAGGGAATGGGCAAGTCGTTCTCCGAGGACCTTCTCGGCACGGGAACGGCCGCGGGTCCGCTCATCTCCCTCTTCGTCGGCATCCTCGCGACCACGCTGGTGCAGAGCTCGTCGACGACGACCTCCCTCGTCGTCGGGCTGGTCGCGGCGGACATGATCCCGTTCGACTCCGCGATCTACATGGTCATGGGGGCGAACGTCGGCACGACGGTGACCAACACCATCGTGTCGCTCGGACACATCAGCCGCTCCGAGGAGTACCGGCGCGCGTTCGCCGCGGCGACGGTGCACGACTTCTTCAACATCATCGTGCTGCTGATCGTCTTCCCGCTGGAGATCTTCACCGGCTTCCTCACGCATCTCGCCGACTACTCGACGGATGCGTTCAAGGGGATCGGTGGCCTGAAGCTCGCGAACCCGATCAAGACCATCACCGCGCCGGCGATCGACTTCCTCGAGTGGGTGACGATGGGCAGCTCCGGGGCGCTGGCGATCGCAGGGGTCGCGCTGACCTTCGTCGGCCTGTTCCTGCTGGTCCGGGTGCTCAAGTCGCTGATGGTCGCCAAGCTCGAAAACCTGTTCGACCGGACCGTGTTCCGGACTCCGGCGATCGCCCTCGCGTTCGGCCTCCTGCTGACGGTCATCGTCCAGAGCAGCTCGATCACGACCTCGCTGGTCGTGCCGCTCTGTGGGGCTGGGGTGCTGACGATCCGCCAGGCCTTCCCCTACACGATGGGAGCGAACATCGGCACGACGTTCACCGCAGTCCTGGCTTCGCTGGCCGCCTATGCAGCCGTCTCGGCCGGCGAGGACATCTCCAAGGCCGAAGCGGGGCTACGGCTCGCGTTCCACCACGTCCTCTTCAATGTGGTCGGCGTTGCAATCCTCTGGCCGGTCCGGGGCTTCCCGATCGCGGTCGCGGACGGATTCGCTCGACTCGCGATGCGAAATCGGACGATCCCGGTCCTTTACATCGTCTTCACGTTCTACATCCTCCCGTTCCTGGTCGTCTGGCTCGGCCGCTGAGCCGCCACGACCCGAAAGCCCGATCACCCGCAGCCGCCAACATGCTCCGCGAGATCCTGAACCTCCTGCGACGCGACAACCTGCTCGCCCAGGCGCTGAACGAGTGCCACGAGATGCTCGACCTGTGCCACCCGATGGTGCACGGGGCGGTCAACTCGCTGCGCAACGAGGACGTGGCCTTCTCCGACGTCGACGTCCACCAGGTCGACAAGAAGATCAACTCGTTCGAGCGGGACGTGCGTCGGAAGATCGTCACGCACCTCGCGCTGGGCAACAAGGCGGACACCTCGTCGGGCCTCGCGCTGATCTCGATCGTGATCGACATCGAGCGGATCGGCGACTACTCGAAGAACATCGTCGACCTCGCTCGCCAGCACGCGAGCCGGCTGATCGTCGCCGAACACGAAGAGGCGGTCACCGCGATCGAGAAGGCGGCGCTCGGCCTGTTCGACCGGACCGTGAAGGCCTTCAAGACCGCGGACGCCAACGAGGCGCGCCTCCTGATGGAGACCTACAAGACCGATGTCTCCGCCCGCTGGCGGACGATCGAGAACCAGCTGGTCGCCGGCCAGACGTCGCTCAACACCTCGGACGCGGTCACGCTGGCCCTGTACGGCCGCTTCATGAAGCGGATCAGCGCACACTCGAAGAACCTCGCGACGTCGATCGTCAACCCGGTCGATCGGATCGGCTACAGCGAGTGAGACCTGCGGCCGCGAGTCTGGCGACGATGCTGGACCGCGCGGAGCTGCTCTGGCCCGAGCGGACGGCGGTCGTCGGCGACACTCCGCTGACCTACGGCGAGCTCGCAGGAATCGTGCGATGGCTCGCGTGCGACCTCCATGCCCGCGGACTCCGGCAGGGTGACCGGGTCGCAGCGCTCTGCGAGAACCACCCGCGCTTCCTCGCGCTGCACTTCGCGGCGGCCCGCCTCGGCGCGATCCTGGTCCCGTTCAACACGCGTCTGACCACGGCCGAGCACCGGACCGTCGTCGAACGGGCGCAGCCGACGATCCTCTTCGCGGATCGGACGTTCGCGCCAGCGGCGGCGGAGCTGGCGAGCACCCATCCCGAGCTCGAGGTCGTGTGGAGCGACGGAGCGCCGGGAGCATCCGACGACGCGCCGCGCGCCGCGCTCGTGCTCGCCACCGACCCGGCGCAGCTCTACTTCACGAGCGGCACGACCGGCCGTCCCAAGGGAGTCGTCCTCACCCATGGCAACGTGCTGACCCACGCGCTGATGGCCGTCGCCGAGCTCCGCCTGGACGAGTCCGACACCTGGGCGCACATCGCGCCGATGTTCCACCTCGCCGATGCGTGGGCGACTTTCGCGATCACCGCGGTCGGCGGTCAGCACGCGTTCCTGCCCCGGTTCGACGCACGGGCGACCCTGGACCTGTTCGAGGAGCACCGCGTCACCGTGACGAACCTCGTCCCGACGATGCTGAACCGCGTCGTCCACGAGCCCGGTGCCGCGGAGCGCGACACGTCGAGCCTGCGCCTGTTGATGAGCGGCGGCGCACCGATCGCGCCCGAGACCGTGCGCCGCGTCGTCGAGACGTTCGACTGCGAATACGTGCAGACGTACGGGATGACGGAGACCAGTCCGTACCTGACTTTCAGCCTGCTGTCCGGGTCCCAGCGCCGGATGCCGCCCGCGGAGCAGCTCGCCGCGAGGGCTCGCACGGGACGGCCCGTGCTCGGCGTCGAGCTCCGCGTGGTCGATGGGCAGAGCCGACCGATCCCGGCCGACGACACGAGCGTCGGCGAGATCCAGGTCCGAGGACCGACGGTCACTCCCGGCTACTGGCAGGACGAGGAGGCTACCGCCGCCGCGTTCACCGAGGACGGCTTCCTCCACACCGGGGACCTCGCCACCATCGACGCGACGGGCTCCGTCCGCATCGTCGATCGCGCGAAGGACGTGATCCTGTCGGGCGGCGAGAACGTCTACTCGACCGAGGTCGAATACCGCCTCCAGGAACACCCGGCCGTCCTCGAGGTCGCCGTCTACGCCGAGCCCGACGCAGATCTGGGAGAACGCGTGGCTGCCGCCGTCGTCCTCCGCCCCGGTGTCGAGTCCACCGCGGCCGAGCTGATCGCCTTCTGCCGCGCCGAACTCGCAGGCTTCAAGACGCCGAAGTCGGTCCGGTTCCTCGAAGCGCTGCCGCGCACCGGCTCCGGGAAGATCCAGAAGCGTGCGCTGCGCGAGACCGCATCGGACTAGCCGCCGAGCCTGAGGCGAGGCACGTTGACCATCGCCTCGAAGGCGATCCGGAAGCTCATCTTGCTGTAGCCCACCTGCCGGTCCACGAAGTGGATCGGGACCTCGGCGATCGCTCCGCCAGCTCGGCGCACCCGGTATGCCATCTCGATCTGGAACGCGTAGCCCTCCGCGCGGACGGCGCCCAGGTCGACCTTCTCGAGCACCGACGCCCGGTAGGCGCGGAACCCTGCGGTCGCGTCCCGGACACCGAGCCCGAGCCACATCTGGGCGTAGGTGTTCCCGGCCCGGGACACAGCCCGGCGGCGCCACGACCAGCCCCGCGTGTCTCCGCCCCGCACGTAGCGGCTGCCGAGCACCAGGTCCGCCGACGCCGCGCGGTGCGCGAGTCGCGGCAGGTCGTTGGGCGGATGGCTGAAGTCCGCGTCGAAGCTGAACAGGACGTCGTAGCCCCGCTCCATCCCGAAGCGGAAACCGTCGACGTAGGCCCGCCCCAGGCCGCGCCGTCCGGTGCGGTGCAGGACGTGGACCCCGGGATCAGCGGCGGCGATCCCGTCCGCGATCTCGCCGGTGCCATCCGGCGAGGCGTCATCCGCGATCAGCACGTCCGCGTCGAGCTGCTGGCGAGCCGCACGCACGATCGCCTCGATGTTCTCTCGTTCGTCGTAGGTCGGGATGACCACGAGCCCGCGGCCCGGACATGGGTAGGGCCTGGGCGGCACGAACGCCGCCCCGGGACGCCTCGCTGCGACGGCTGCTTCGAACAGCGCTTCCTGGCCGGGCGGCACCACCGCGATCTGCGAGCTGTCGACCCCTGCGCGCACCAGCGCGTCCGCCACGCCGAAGTCGGCGGCGACGCAGGTCTGTCCGGCCTCGACGCGGAGCCTTCCCGGCACGTCGGCTGCGGTTCGATACGACTGCGGGGCCAACGGCGGGACGAGACGCAGGGATTCCGGGGAGTTCGAGGTCGGGGCGCCGGCACCTCGCTGGAAGGCTGCGGCCGCTTCGGAGTCGGGCATGAGGTTTGGTGCCCCGGAGGAACCAGGAGCGCGAAGTGTCGAGACCTGGGCTTTTGCCCGCAAGCGGCAATCCGAGCGGGTCGGAGCCAACCCTGCCTAGCGCGCGTGCCAGGCGGCCAGCACTTCCGCCTCACGCTCGGGCGGAAGTCCCGTCCGCCGGAACATCGGACGCCGCGCCGACTCCTCCTCCGCCCACGCGAGCGTGTCGCGGATCGTGTCGGCGACCGGCCGGAAGCGAAGGCCCTTCTCACGGGCCCGCTCGATGCTGGCGATCGTGTTCTTCCGCGCCGGAATCCACAGCGGCATCTGCATCCAGGGCCCGACGTCCTGCTCACGCAGGAAGTCCTCGTCCGCCCAGGTGATCGTCACCGGCAGGGAGGTCGCGCAGCGGCAGCCGTAGAGGACCTGCGCCATCGTCACGACACCGTCGAAGCCGGTCGCGTTGTAGACGCCGACGTGCCCTTCCTCCGCGCAGTGGACCACCCACTCGGCAAGGTCGCGCGCGTCGATGAACTGGACCGGCTGGTCCGGCTCGCCGGGCGCGAGGACCTCGCCGCCCTTCGCGATCCTCACTGGCCACCACGTGAATCGGTCCGAGTTGTCCCGCGGTCCGACGATGAGCCCCGGTCGGATGTTGGCGACGCGTCCGGGCATCGCGGCCTCCGCTGCCGCCTCGCAGAGCGCCTTGAAGCCGCCGTAGTAGCGGCCGCCATCACGGAACGAATCCTGGATCGTCTTCACCTCGGCGACGACCTCGTCCGGCACCGTTGCGACTGCGCCGTCCTCGGCCATCACACCGCCCTCCTCACCGAAGCCCGGATAGACGGAGATCGACGAGATCAGCAGGTACTGGCCGACCTGGTCACGCAGGATCTCGGCGGCGGCGGTCACGTGACCCGGCACGTAGGCCGAGGTGTCGATCACCGCGTCGAACTCACGCCCACGCAGCGCGTCGAGCTCCCCGGTGTTGCGGTCGCCGCGCAGCTGCTCGAGTTCGGGAAACAGGTCCGCGTTGGTGCGCCCCCGGTTGAAGAGCGTCACCGTGTGCCCCTGGGCCAACGCGTGCTCGACGATCGCCGGACCGAGGAAGCCCGTGCCGCCGAGGATGAGGATCCGCTTCTTCGCGGGCGCGGCACGCCGTGGCGCGGCGTGCGAAGCGGCGATGGCCGGACGGATGCTGGCTGCGGCGCCGAGCGAGGCGCCGAGGAACGAGCGGCGCGTGGGATGGTTGGTCATGGGCTCTCCGATCTGAGGCGCGTTCGTGGCCGCCGCACGGCGGGAACTGTCGACGTGCACGAGGGCGCGCGATCTCGGCGTCAGGCGTCGGCCCTCGGCCGACCCGCGAGGTAGGGCCTCGGCCACGGAGCCGCGTCGTAGCCGTAGCGCGCCGCGGCGTGGGCGGTCAGGTAGGGGTTCGCGAGGTGCGGCCGTGCGAGCGCGCAAAGGTCCGCGCGGCCCGCGGCGAGCACCGTGTTGCAGTGGTCCTCGCCCTGGATCGCGCCAACCGCGATCACCGGGACACCGGCCTCGTAGCGGATGCGCTCCGCGAACGGGACCTGGTACATCCGACCGTAGACCGGGATCACGTCCGCGACGTTGCCGCCCGACGACACGTCGACCGCGTCGACGCCGCCGTCCCTCAGCGCGCGGGCCAGGACCACCGAATCCTCCTCGGTCATCCCCCGCTCTCCGGCCCAGTCCGACGCGGAGATGCGGACGATCAGGCCGCGATCCGTGGGCCAGGCTGCCCGCACGGCGGCGAACACCTCCAGCGGGAAGCGCATCCGGCGCTCCAGGTCTCCGCCGTACTCGTCCTGTCGCTGGTTCGACAGCGGCGACAGGAAACTCGACAGCAGGTAGCCGTGAGCCATGTGGAGTTCGATCACGTCGAAGCCCGCGTCGACCGCGCGACGCGTCGCCGCGACGAAGTCGTCGCGCACCTTGTCCATGTCGCCGCGGTCCATCGCCTTCGGCGCCGGCCATTCCGGGCGGAACGGGATCGCCGAGGGGCCGAAGGTCGTCCACGCGCCCTCGTCGGCGCCCAGCGCCCGGTCCGCTCCGTTCCACGCATGGTGCGTGGAACCCTTCCGGCCCGCGTGCGCGAGCTGGACGCCGATCTTCGCGTCGGACTCGGCGTGGACGAAGGAGACGATCCGCGCCCACGCCTCGGCCTGGGCTTCGTTCCACAACCCCGCGCAGCTCGGCGTGATCCGACCTTCCGGGCTGACGTTCGTCATCTCGGTCAGGACGAGGCCCGCACCGCCGACCGCGCGGCTGCCCAGGTGCACGAGATGCCAGTCGTTCGGCACGCCGTCGACAGCTCGATACTGACACATGGGTGAGACCACGACCCGGTTCGGCAGAGCCAGCCCACCGGCGCGGAACGGCGCGAACATCGGTGGGACCGCCGAGCCGTCGGCCCTGCGCGGGCTGCCGTGGGACTCCGCGAAGACCTCGTCGACGCGGCGGACGAGCTCCGGGTCCCGCGCCCTCAGGTTCTCGTAGGTGATCCGCTTGCTGCGGGTCATCAGGTTGAACGTGAACGTCACCAGGTCCTGGTCGACGTAGCGTTCGCTGTTCTCGAACCACTCGAGGCTCGTCTGTGCAGCCTTCTGGAGCTTGAGCACGTCGACGAAACGGGCCTTCTCGTAGGCGGCGAGCGCGCGAGGCACGTCGTCCAGCCCGTGCTCGGCGAACGCGTCGCGGAGCACGATCGCGTCCTCCATCGCGAGCTTGGTGCCCGAGCCGATCGAGAAGTGCGCGGTGTGGGCCGCATCGCCGAGCAGCACGACGTTGCCGTGATGCCAGGTCGCACAGCGGACCGTCGGGAAGCGCCGCCAGACCGAGCGGTTGATCAGGATGCGGTGACCCCGCAGGTGCTCGGCGAAGATCTTCTCGCAGAACGCGGCCGACTCCTCCTCGCTCATCCGGTCGAGGCCCGCCCGCTTCCACACGTCGTCCTGGCACTCGACGATCCAGGTGCCGAGCCCCGGCTCGAACGGGTAGGCGTGGACCTGGAACAGGCCCCACTCGGTCCGCTGGAACACGAACGTGAACGCGTCCATCGGCAGGTCGGTGCCGAACCACGCGAACCGGCACTGTCGCCCGTCGACCTCGGGCCGGAACACGTGGGCCAGCTTCTCGCGAACCCGGCTGTTGACCCCGTCGACGGCGAGGACGAGGTCGGCGCCGGCGATCTCGGGGCTGTCGAGTTCGACCTCACGCTCGAAGTGCATCCGGACGCCGAGCGCACGGCACCGCTCCTGGAGGATGCGGAGCAGACGGATCCGCGACATGCCGCAGAAGCCGTGGCCCGTGGAGCGGACCACGTTGTCCGGGTCGTCGACGAACGTGTCGATGTCGTCCCAGTAGCGGAACTCCTCGCGGATGCGGGCGAGCGTCTCCGGGTCCGCCTCCTCGAGGTTGCCGAGCGTCTCGGCCGAGAACACGACCCCCCAGCCGAACGTGTCGTCGGCGCGATTGCGCTCGTAGACGTCGATCTCGACGTGGGGCCACGCCTTCTTCATCAGGATGGAGAAGAACAGGCCCGCGGGCCCGCCACCGATCGACGCGATCCTCATGCGGCGCGCGATCATCGACGCGACGCGCCCGCCATGCACGCACGGAGCCCGGCGCTCGGCCTTGCGGCGACGCGCGGCAGCGCGACGATCGGCGAGTCGTGCCCGACCTCACCTCGATCCCTGGCGCCCTCTCCGGGCTCGGATGGGCCACGTTCGCGGTCCGTGGGTGGTTCGGACTCCGCGACGCACCGCCCCTGCCCGGACTCCGCGACCCCGCCGCCACCCACCCCCCTCGGGTCCGGGTCATCCTCGCCGCGCGGGACGAGGTCGAGGCACTCCGGCGCACGCTCGCGGGGCTGCGCGCGCAGCGAAGGGTCGAGCTCGAGGCCGTCGTGGTCGACGATCGGTCGACCGACGACACGCCGGCCCTGCTCGCGGAAGCGGCCGCGGCCGATCCGCGGGTCCGTCCGGTCCGCGTCGAGTCGCTCCCGGCCGGCTGGCTCGGCAAGTGCCACGCGTGCTGGGCGGGGGTGACCGAGCCCGGACCGCGACCCGACTGGCTCCTGTTCCTCGACGCGGACTCCTGGCTCGAACCGGACACCATCGCCCGGGCGGTGCAGACGGCGGTCGAAGAGAGCGCCGCCCATCTCTGCCTGCTCCCGCAGCTGGGCGGCCAGTCCTTCGCCGGCCGCACCGTCACGCTGGCGATGTCGTTCGGGCTGTTCCAGCAGGCCCTCGGGCTCGGCAGGGACCGGAGAGGAGCCTACGTCGGGGTCGGGGCGTTCCAGCTGTTCCGCACCGATGCGTACGACGCGATCGGCGGGCACAGGGCCGTGCGCATGGACGTGGTGGAGGACATCGCGCTCGCACGGCGCATCCGGGAGCGCGGACTTCGATCCCGACTCCGGTTCGCGGTCGACGCGTTCGAGGTGCGCTGGATCACCGACCTGCGGAGCGTGTTCACCGTGCTGCAGAAGAACTACTTCGCGCTCCTGGGCTTCCGGCTCCCGGTCGTTCTCCTGCTGGTGGTCGGCGGCATGACCGCCTACGCGGCAGCCTGGACACACCCGATCGGGCTCACGGGGCTCGCGACCTTCGCGCTCTGCGCTGCGGCGATCGCCCGGCGCTACCGCTGGTCGCCTGCCCACGCCGTCGCGGCACCGCTGGCGATCCCGGTGATCTTCGCCTCGATGGCGTGGAGCACGTTCCGGACGCTCCGCGACGGTGGCGTGACCTGGCGTGGTGCGCTCTACCCGCTCGCCGACCTCAGGGCCGCGGGGCGAGCAGAGGCCGACTGAGCGGCCTCCGGGTCACGCGCGCCAGTCGCGGCCGACCAGCGCTTCGAGGTCGCGGACTTCCTTGGGGCAGGCCTCGGTGAGGTTCCGACAGCCGTCGGCGGTCACGAGGATGTCGTCCTCGATCCGGATGCCGATCCCGCGCAGCTCCTTCGGCACGTGGCGGTCCTTGGGATCGAAGTACAGCCCCGGCTCGACCGTCAGCACCTGACCCGCGCGGAAGCCGTGCGCCTTGCCCGACTCGTCCTGGTAGGCACCGACGTCGTGGACGTCCATGCCGAGCCAGTGCGACGTGCCGTGCATGTAGTACGGCATGAACTTCTTGTCGTGGAACAGCTTGGCCGGATCACCGCGGAGCACGCCGAGCTTGACGAGACCCTTGGTGAGCTCGCGCTGCGCGACCAGGTGCGGGCGGTCGGTTCCTGCGCCCGGCTTGACCGCGCGGATCGCGGCCTTCTGCGCGCGGAGAACAACCTCGTAGACCGCTCGCTGCGCGTCGGAGAACCGGCCGTCGACCGGCCAGGTCCGCGTGATGTCGGCGGTGTAATGGTCGATCTCCGCACCCGCGTCGATCAGGACCAGCTCGCCGCGCCGGACCGGACGATCGTTCTCGTGGTAGTGCAGCACGCAGGCGTTGGCCCCGCCAGCGACGATCGAGTCGTAGCCGTTGCGCCGTGATCCGAGGCTGCGGAACGTCGCCTCGAGCGCCGCCTGGAGCTGGTGCTCACCGATCCCGGGCTGTGCGACCAGCATCGCGGCGACGTGGCCCTCGGCCGTCACCTGCGCGGCGCGTTCGAGACAGCGGATCTCGACCGCGTCCTTGATCAGCCGTGCTCCGGCGAGCGCGGGACTCGGATCGACCAGGTCCGGGTGCGCCGGCAACCCGGCCCTCGAGCGCGCGCGCTGCCCGGCAAGCCCTGCGAAGACCTCGAACAGCCGCCGATCGAACGAGGAGTCGGCGCCGAGACGGCAGAAGAGCCGCCGGTGTGGAGCCAACAGCCCGGGCAGACGCTTCCAGAACTCGCCGATCGGATGCGTCTCGTCGACGCCGAACGTCCGCTTCGCGCCCTGGACGCCGTAGCGGCGCCCGTCCCAGATCTCGCGCACCTTGTCCTTCGGACGGACGAACAGCACGGTCCGGACGCGGCCCTTGGCCTCGCGCCACGCGGCGAGGATCGACTCCGGCTCCGGGAACCCGGTCAGCCACGCGAGGTCGCTGCCCGGACGGAACGTGTGGTGGACGTCCCCGTTCCGGAGCGACTCCGCGGCGGTCGGCACCAGGAGGAGTCCGTCGCCCAGCACCTCGAGGAGGGCGGCGCGACGAGCCGCGCAGCGCGCGACGAGCTCCGCCGTGGAAACGGTCGTGACCGGCTTCATCGCGTGGGAATCAGAGCCCGAGCGCCGCGTGGACCGCGAGCGTCGCCGACGACTTGTTGAGCGTGTAGAAGTGGAGTCCGGGCGCGCCGAGGGCGAGGAGGTCCTCGCACTGCTGCGCGGTCCAGGTGACGCCGGTCGCGACCACGGCCGCGGCGTCGCCCTCGACGATCTTCAGACGGCGGTACAGCTCCTGCGGGATCCGCGCGCCGCACATCCCAGTGAATCGCTCCGTCTGCCCTACGTTGGTCACCGGCATCAGCCCCGGCACGACCGGAACGTCGACACCGGCGCTCCGCGCGCGGCGCACGAACGCGAAGTAGTCGGAGTTGTCGAAGAACAGCTGCGAGATCAGGAAGTCGACGCCCTGGTCGACCTTGTGCACCAGGTGCTCCAGGTCGATCTCGAGGTCCTGTGCCTCCACGTGCTTCTCCGGGTAGCAGGCCGCACCGACGCAGAGCGGGAAGCCTTCGTCGCGGATGAACGCCACCAGCTCGCTCGCGTGCGCGAAGCCCCCGTCGACGGGCTTGAAGTCCTTCTCGCCCTGCGGCGGGTCGCCGCGGAGCGCGAGGACGTTCTCGACGCCCGAGTCGCAGAGGCGCTTCAGGATGTCGCGGATCTGGTCCCTGGTGCTGCCGACGCAGGTCAGGTGCGCCATCGTCTCGATCCCGAGCTCGCGCTTGATCCGCGCGACGAGACCGAGCGTACGGTCCCGCGTGCTGCCGCCCGCGCCGTAGGTGATCGAGACGAAGGACGGTCGACACGGGCGGAGCTGCTCGACCGTGTGGTAGAGGCTCTCGATCCCCTCGTCCGTCTTGGGAGGGAAGAACTCGAAGGAGACGACGGGCTCGTCGCTCCCGAACATGTCGGCGATGTGCATGGGCGGCGGGAGCCTATCCGAAGCGCGCGCCCGGGTCTCGATCAGCGTCCCGCGAGTGCCTCGATCGGTCCGCGCCCCTCGACGCGGCACAGCCACCAGTCGGTGAGAACGCGCGCGCCCATCCGCTCGTAGAACGCGATCGCGCCCTTGTTCCAGTCGAGGACGTTCCACTGCAGCCGCGCGCAGCCGCGATCGGCGGCCACGCCGGCCACCGCGCGCAGCAGGGCCTCGCCGATCCCCGCTCCCCGATGCTCGGGCAGCACGAACAGGTCCTCGAGGTGCAGGCAGGCTTCGGTCTTGAAGGTCGAGTAGACCGGGAAGAACAGCGCGAAGCCCACCGCGACCTCCCCGCGCTCGGCGATCAGCACGTCGCAGATCGGCCGCGGGCCGAACATGTGTTCCTCGAGCCGTTCGAGGGCCCCGTCCCGGTCGACCTCGTGCGCGAGCTCCTCGAACTCGGCGAGCGCGTCGATGAACGCGAAAACGGTCGGCACGTCGGACGGGACAGCGGGGCGAATACGAACCGGGCTCACCCCCATACACTGGCACGCCACCCGTCCGGACGCCAAGGCCGGGAACCGCGATGCTCTCGAACCGCCCCGCCGACTCCCCGCCGCGCCGCGTCGACCTCGTCGTGCTCCTCGTCGGAGCGGGCGTTCTGTGGCGCCTCACCGGGCTCGGCCACCAGTCGCTCTGGTACGACGAGGCCGCGACGGTCCACGTGGCCACGGCGACCGACTGGCTGGGCGCCCTCCGCGGCGATCGACACCCTCCGGTCTCGTTCCTCGCGTTCCGCGCGTGGGCGGCGGCGTTCGGGCACGGAGACGCGACGCTCCGCCTGCTCCCCGCGCTCTGCTCGTGCGCGGCGCTGGCGCTGTTCGCGGGCACCGCACGCCGCCTCGTCGCGAGCGAGAACGCAGCCCGCCTCGCGATCGCGCTCTACGCGTTCTCGCCGTTCCTGATCTGGCACGCGCAGGAGGTGCGGATGTACCCCTTCGTCGAGCTGGGGTCCGTGCTCGCGCTGCGTGGGGCAACTGCGCTGCTCGACGGAGTCGCGCACTCCCGCGCCGCCGCGCTGGCAACGCTCTGCGGGACCGCGATCGCCAGCGGCTCGCACTACCTCGGGGCGCTCAGCGCCGGGGTCGTCGCGGTCTTCGCCGCCGCGAGCCCGGGCCCGATCGGCAGGAGGGCGGCGGTCGCCGGGCTCGGCCTCGGCGGGTTCGCG
>JAQCBR010000084.1 GCA_027621295.1 Planctomycetota bacterium | reverse complement strand
GCGCGCTGTTCGCGCTGGTGGGGCCGGGCGCTCGGCGGGCGTTCGACGATGCCGGCACGGATCTGATCGGACGGAGTGCCAAGGCGATGCACGAGCTCGCTTCGGCGGGCACGTCGCAGTCGACGGAGCTGCTCGTCGACCTGATCGGCTACACGACGGACGCGCGTGCCCGGCTCCTCGCGGACCTGCCGCTGGACCTCTACGTCGGCGGTTCCGGAGACGTCGAGAAGCTGAGAGACCAGCTGAAGACCCGGGACGCCCAGCGCAGCGAGCGTCTCCGGAGCAACGTCCAGGTGCTCGCGCGGGAGATGGAGCGCCGGTCGGACGCACGGATCGACGCCTCGACGGCCGGTCTCGTCGCCAGCCAGCGGGAGCTCGCGGACGCGGTCGCCTCGGAGCTGCAGCAGACCACGCTGCTCTGGACCGCGCTGATCTTCGCGGCAGCCATCGGCGGTCTGGGCTTCGCGTCCGTGCGCGTCGTCGTTCGACCGATCCGGGAGCTGCGCCGCGCCGCGCGCGCCGTCGCGGACGGGAACCTCGAGGTACACGTCGCTCCTCGCTCCCGCGACGAGGTCGGTGGCCTCGCCGAGGACTTCGGGGTGATGGTCGCAGAGCTCCGCACGTCCCGGGCGGAGATCGACCGCAAGAACCGGGAGCTCGAGGCCTGGAACCGGAACCTCGAGGCGGAGGTCGCGCGCAAGACCGCGCACCTCGAGCGCGCGCTGGCTGACCTGCACGCCGCGCAGTCCCGCCTCGTCCACGCGGCGAAGATGGCGTCCGTGGGGACCCTGGCCGGAGGGGTCGCACACGAGTTCAACAACGTGATCGGTGGCATCCACGGCTGTGCGCGCCTGGCCCTCGACGGCGAGCAGGACCCCGAACGCCGCGAGATGCTGGAGGTGATCGTGCGTGCGGCTCAACGTGGCGCCGCGGTCACCGAACAGCTGCTCCACTTCGCGCGCCAGCGCGTCGACAGAACGGGCCTCGTCGACGTCTCCAGGGTCCTCGACGAGTCGCTGCGCCTGATCGAGCCGCGTGCCCGCAAGGTCGGCGTCGATCTCGTCCGGTCGGGCGCGTCGTCGGCGTCGCTCGACGCGGATGCCGATGCGCTGCACCAGGTCTTCTTGAACCTCGCGACGAACGCGATCCAGGCGATGCCCGGCGGAGGCGTGCTCCGCGTGCACCTCGATGCAGCCGGAGATTCGGTCTCGATCCGCTTCGAGGACAGCGGCGCCGGTATCCGTGCCGAGGACATCGAGCACATCTTCGAGCCGTTCTGGACCAGCCGCGGAACCGAGGTCGAGCCCGAACAGCGGGGGACCGGTCTCGGTCTCTCGGTGAGTCACGGCCTCGTCGAGGCCCACGGCGGGTCGATCCACGTCGAGAGCGTGGTCGGTCGGGGAGCCACGTTCATCGTCCGGCTGCCGGGAGTGCGCGCGTAGGATGGCGCGCGTGGATTCCGCCGCCGCGCCTGCCCCCGGGATGACACCGCCCGCCGCCTCCGCTCGGAGCTGCCGGATCCTCGTCGCCGACGACGAAGAGAGCATGCGGTTCTTCGTGCGCCGCGCGCTCGAGCGAGACGGCTACACGGTCGAGGCGTTCGACAGCGGGGACCGTGCGGCGCGCGCTTTCGAAGCGCGTCCGTTCGACGTCGCGGTCGTGGATCTGAAGATGCCCGGCGTCGACGGACTCGGCGTCCTCGAGCGACTCCGCGCCGCGGACCCAGAGGCTGCGGTGATCCTGATGACCGGCCACGCGACGATCCGCTCGGCGGTCGACGCGATGCGCGGCGGTGCGTTCGACTACATCACCAAGCCGTTCGAGGTCGACGAGCTGCTGCTCGGTGTCGAGCGTGCGCTCGCGCACCGCGCCACGCTGCGCGAGAACCGCGAGCTGCGCCGCCTCGTGGACACGCGCACCGCGCTCGGTGGCCTGATCGGCCAGAGTCCGGCGATGCGAGCCGTGTTCGACACCGTCGAGCGCCTGCGTGAGTCGGACGCCACGGTCCTGATCCGCGGAGAGTCGGGAACAGGCAAGGAGTTGGTCGCACGCGCGCTGCACGCCGCATCCTCGCGTGCGGGCGGTCCGTTCGTGCCGATCCAGTGCGCGGCCATCCCGGAGGCGCTGTTCGAGAGCGAGCTCTTCGGCCACGAGTCCGGTGCGTTCACCGGCGCGGTCGCCCAGCGGCGCGGACTGCTGGAGAAGGCCGACTCGGGCACCCTCTTCGTGGACGAGATCGGTGATCTGTCGCTGCCCGTGCAGGCGAAGCTCGAGCGCGCGCTCCAGGAGCGCGAGCTCGTGCGGCTCGGCGGGACCGCGCCGATCCCGGTCGACTTCCGCGTCCTCGCTGCGACCAACCGTGACCTCGAAGCGATGGTGCGGTCCGGCGCCTTCCGCGAGGAGCTGTACTGGCGGCTCAACGTCGTGCCGCTCCTCCTTCCGCCGCTGCGCGACCGGCGGGAGGACGTTCCGCTGCTCGTCGATCACTTCCTCCAGCTCGCCGTAGAACGCCTCGGGGTCGGCCGGAAGACGATGACCATGGAGGCGATGATCCTGCTCGCGCGGCAGCCGTGGCCGGGCAACGTCCGCGAGCTGCAGAACGTCGTCGAGCGCCTCGCCGTCCTGCATCCGGAAGCCGAGGAGCTCGGCGTCGGGGATCTGCCCGAGGATATGCGCGCGGGTCTCGCGGACATTACCGACACGAGCGCGGTCGACCTCACGCAGCTCTCCTATCCGGACGCGCTGCTCCGATTCGAGCGGGACTACCTCGGCGCGCTCTTCGCGCGGACGGCGGGCAACATCACCGAGGCCGCTCGCCTCGCGGGCCTCTCGCGGGGCCATCTCCACCGTAAGGCGCGCCAGGTCGGCGTCGACGCCGAGCCGTTCCGCGGCGAGGTCGGTCGGTGATGCGGCCCGGCCTGTGCGACCAGCTCGTGATCGTCACGGGTGGCGGCCACAATCTCGGTCGCGCGGTCGCCGAGGCCTGTGCGGCTGCCGGCGCGCGCGTCGTGCTCGCGTCCAGGAATGCCGGTCGCCTCGAGTCCGCGGCCGCGGGCATCCGCGCGGCGGGCGGAGAAGCGATCGCGGTGCCGACCGATGTGACCGACGCGTCCCAGGTCGAAGCCCTCGTCGCGCGGGCGGAAGCGTGGGGTGGCCCGGTGGACGTGGCGGTCGCCTTCGCGGGTGGTGGGGCGCCGATGGCAGCTCCCGACGAACTGGAGCCAGCAGCGTTCGACGAGGTGGTCCGCGTCAACCTGCACGGGACCTTCCATCTCGTCCGAGCGGTGCTGCCGTCGATGCGCGCGCGGGACCGGGGGCGGATCCTCACCTGTGCCGGAGGGGGTGCTTTCTGGCCGGTCATGGGCACACCGCTCCTCGCCTACGCGTGCGCGAAGGCGGCGGTCTGCCGGCTGACCGATCAGCTGACCGCCGAGCTCTGGGAGACTTCCATCCGGGTCAACGCCATCGAGCCCGGTCCCGTCGGCACTGCCGAGGTCAGTCCGCAGCAGGTCGCGGAACTCGCCGTCTGGCTCGCGTCCGAGGAGAGCGCACCGCTGCGTGGCCGTCTCGTGGCGACCACGGACGCGTGGTGGAGGGACCGCGCGCAGGTGGAAGCGGTCGACGCGACGGTGCACGCCTACCGGCTGCGCCGGGCAGACCCCTAGGGTCGCTGGCTGTCAGGCTCGCTCGTCCAGGAGCGCGCGGACGAGGTCGGGAAGCTCCGCGTCGGTGTCCAGGCGCGCGCCGCGCGCGAGCAGGCGGGCGTTCGACAGCGCTGGGGTCGGCGGCGGAGCAGGCTCGGCGACCGCTGTGATCGGTAGGCCGACCAGGTCAGTGAGCGTTCCGGCCAGCGTCGAGAAGTCGAGCCAGCGGTCGAACACGTGGTAGATCCCTCCCCGCGTCGTCCCATCGCCGAGCGCGTCGGCGAGGCATCGAGCGACGTCGCGCGCGGTGACCACGTAGGCGCCCTTCCGCGTGCGGATCTCGCCGTGTGTCCTGGCCTCGTCGACGATCGGCGCGAGCGGGTCGCGGCTCCGATCGGGGTAGTCACCGAGCACGCAGCCGATCCGCCAAGCGCTCGCGTTCATCCCCGGCGCGCCTGCGGCGGCGAGGACCAGCTTCTCGAGCGCGGCCTTGTGCCCGCCGTAGAACTCCTGGGGCCAGATCGGGAAGTCCTCGTCGAGCGGGTAGCGATCGGCTCCCGGCAGCTGGTGTGGGTTCTCGCCGAACACCGCGAGAGTCGATGCGAAGAGCAGCTGTCCGAGCGTCGTCGCGGGCGTCCGTTCGACGAGCCGGAGCGTGCCCACGACGTTCGTCTGCACGAAATGCTCGGCGACCGAACGCCCCGGCGGCGGCTCCTCGAACGGGGAGAAGGCGAGGTGGCAGATCGCGTCCGCACCGCGCACGAGTTCGTCGAGGCTGGCGGGGTCGTCGAGCGCCCCGGGCACCCAGAGGACGCCGTCCCGCTCAGGCAGGTGGCGGCCCGTCCTCGGACGGAACAGCGCCCGCACGTCGTGCCCACGCGCGAGGAGCTCGTCGACCACGGCACCGCCGAGCATGCCGGTGGCCCCGGTGACGGCCACGCACAGCGGACTTCCGGTCACGACGCCAGCTCCTTCTGGAAGTGGAACTCGCGGGTCGCCGAGAGGTCGTGCAGGTCACGCTCCCCGCCGGTTCGCCGGTAGCCGAGGTGCTCGTAGACCGCGTGGGCCTGGGTGAACCGCGTGTCGCTCCAGAGTTCGATGCGCATCCGGTCGGCGTCGCGTGCGTGCGTCTCGACCAGGCGGACCATGCCCGAGGCGAGGCCCCGGCCTCGGAACGCCGGATGGAGATAGCACTTCTTGAGCTCCACTCCGGGCGCGCCGTCGACGTCGTGCTCGGTGCAGGCGATGCATCCGAACACCCGCTCCGCGTCGTCGGTCAGCACCCAGAACCTCGCGAACGAGCTGGACGGGGTCAGCAGGCCCGGCTCCTCCTCGTCGACGTGCAGGACGCAGCCCGGGTACTCCGAGAAGCAAAGGCCCACCAGCGCGACGATCCCCGGAGAGTCGTCGTCGGTCGCGGGGCGGAATCGCAGGGTCGAGGCGTCCGGGAATCCCATGTCTCGCTGTTCTGGAGTCAGTGGGGCCGGTCCGCGGGCGCCGACGGGCCCGGGGTGGGGCAGGAGGCTCGTTTGCGGGGGACGAGCGGTGCCAGCACGATGCCGGCGATCAGCCCGAGGACGAGCCCGTCGCGGAGCCCCAGCTGGTCTCCGACGAGCTTGCCTACAGCAGCAGCGAGGACCACGACCGCAATCCTCCGGGGCGAGTTCAGCGTTCAGAGCATCCGGGGAGGATACGCCGAGTCCTCGGCACGGGGGGAGGATGCGTTGCACCGTCTCGTGCCGAAGCCTGATCGGATCTTCGCACTTTCCTGATCTTGGCAGGCGAGCCTTCACCCCTGACCGTGACCCGATCTGGGCCGCGGTCGTCCCGCAGAGAGGGACGCGCCTGCTGGGCTGGACGGAGCCCGGCAGGCGCACTTTTCCTCACGGCCACTCGAGGATTTCCGCCCGCGGTGGATCCTCCCAGCCGGATCGGCGAATCGGGTTCCCGTCGCGCGGGGGAGGTCCTAACCTACCCGCCTTCTCGCATCCGGGTCCGGGGGTCATAGCCCGAAGCCGCCCCCGTTGGGCGGCCCGCCGGACCAGTCCACACCCCTTCTCCGGAGTCCATCAGATGAAGATCGTCAGCCTCAGCCTCGCCCTGATCGCAGCCCTCGCCCTCCCGGTCGCCGCCCAGCAGATGGGCAGCGCGAACCGCAACGCCCCGAAGGTGTCGCAGTCGATCGCGTTCCACAACGGCACCTCCCTCGCGGTCAGCTACACGGCCCTGAACTTCGCCGACGGCAAGTTCATGGAGAACGTGAAGAACGAGCGCTTCCGCAACATGGTCAACGAGAACGCCAAGGCCAACCCGGTCGGCACGGTGACCCTCGAAGGCAGCCTGACCGCGGCCGGCCGGACGCTGAACGCCGGTAGCTACGGCCTCCACTTCCTGCTCCACGAGACGGGCCGTTGGCTGCTGACGCTGTCGCACAAGGACGCGGAAGGCGATGTCCAGCTCATCCAGTGGCCGCTGATGCTCAAGGATGCCCCGACCAACGCCCAGCGCCTGTCGATCTCGCTGCAGGCCGGTGAGGACGTGACCTCCTGCAACATCCACCTGCACTTCGGCAGCCAGCACGTGATGGTGCCGGTCGCCGTCCAGGCCGCCGAAGAGAAGAAGTGATCCGCAGCGCTCTCGAGCCTGCCGCGTCCCGCGGTGGGTGAGAGGTGAGCAGGACGGGGTCCTCCCGCCCGCTACACACGAAGCCGCTCTGCGCCGCAGAGCGGCTTCTTGCGTTACGTCGTCCCCTTCCTTTGCTCCGGAGGGGAACGGTGCGTCAGGCGAGGATCGGCCAGATCGGCTCAGCGTGCTCGACCCCGGTGAGCCGGACGTCCAGCCCCTGGAACCGCTGGCTGAGTCGGTCGTAGTCGATCCCCAACAGATGGAGGATCGTCGCGTGCAGGTCCCGGACGTGGACGACGTCCTCGACCGCGCGATAACCGAGTTCGTCGGTCGCGCCGTGGCTGACGCCTCCGCGCACGCCGCCTCCGGCCATGAAGTAGGAGAAGCCCCGGATGTGGTGGTCGCGGCCGTTGCCCTGCCCCATCGGCGTGCGGCCGAACTCGCCGCCCCAGAGGACCAGCGTGTCGTCGAGCATGCCGCGGCGCTTCAGGTCGAGGATCAGCGCGGCGGTCGCGCGGTCGACTTCGTCCGCCGTCAGCCCGATCGCCCGCTCGATGCCGCCGTGGTGGTCCCAGGCGCGGTGGTACACCTGGATGAACCGCACGCCGCGCTCCGCGAGGCGTCGTGCCAGCAGGCAGTTCGAGGCGAACGACCCGTCCTGACCCTCGACGCCGTACAGGTCCAGGACTTCGCTGGGTTCGTTCCCGAGATCGGTGAGCTCGGGGACCGAGCGCTGCATGCGGAACGCCATCTCGAACTGTGCGATCCGCGTCGCGATCTCGGGGTCCGCGACGACGCCGTCGTGCAGCGAGTTCAGCCTGCCGATCGTGTCGACCGCCTCGCGCTGCTGCTGTCGGGTCACGCCCGGGGGGTTGTTCACGTACAGCACCGGGTCGCCCTTGCTGCGGAACTCGACGCCCTGGAAGCGGGACGGCAGGAACCCTGCGCTCCACTGGCGCGCGGCGATCGGCTGGGCCTGACCGCCGCGGCCGACGGAGGAGAGCACGACGAAGCCCGGCAGGTCATCGCACTCGCTGCCGATCCCGTAGTTGATCCACGATCCCATCGAAGGGCGGCCGGGGTTCGTGTTGCCGGTGTTGAACAGCGTGTGCGCCGGATCGTGGTTGATCTGGTCCGTCTGCATCGAGCGGATGATCGCGATCTCGTCGGCGACCGAACCGATGTGCGGGAAGCGGGCGCAGATCCGCTGGCCGCTCTGCCCGAACGAGGCGAACGGGAATCTCGGCCCGAGGCAGACCAGGCGCTGCCCCTGGAGCTGGGCGATCGGCTGTCCCCGGGTGAACGACTCGGGCATCGGCTGACCGTCGAGCGCGGCGAGAGCCGGCTTCTCGTCGAGCGTCTCCAGGTGCGACGGCCCGCCGGCCATGTAGAGGTGGATCACGCGCTTCGCGCGGGGCGCGTGTCGTCTGCCCTTCGGAGCCTGCCCAGGTCCCTGGTTCCCGGTCGGTGCCCGGCCCAGGAGCTGGCTCGCGGCGATGGCGCCGATCCCCTGGGAGAGGAAGGCGCGTCGCGTCTGCTCGGTCACGTCGTGCATGCGTTGTCCTCGTCGCATCAGGAGCGGGTCAGGGTCTCGTGCAGGCTCAGCATCACGCGGCCTGCACCGGTCCAGGCGGCGAGTTCGGCCGGGTCGAGATCGGAGTAGACCTCGCGCTCTCCGACGTCCAGCAGCGCGTCCGCTGCCGGGCGATCGTTCGCGTACTGGGCGAGCAGCCGGGCGACGTGTTCGGTCAGGACGGCCGCCTCCTCGTCCGTCGGCGTCCGTGCGAGCACGGTCCGGAACAGGAACGAGATGCGGCTCGTCACGTCCGTCCCTCCCTCACGCATCGCGCGGGCGCCGAGCGCGCGCGCGGCCTCGACGAGGATCGGGTCGTTCAGCAGGACGAGCGCCTGGAGCGGCGTGTTCGACCGGCCGCGTTCCACCGTGCACTCCTCGCGCGACGGCGCGTCGAACGCGGCGAGCGCCGGGTGCAGGTACTGGCGCTGCCAGTGCGTGTAGAGGCTGCGTCGCCACAGCGCTTCGCCCGCATCCTGTTCGTAGCGCCGCCTCGGGAAGTTGAGGTGTTGGTAGAAACCCTCCGGCTGGTAGGGGCGCACGCTGCGGCCGAAGAGCTCTGGAACGAGGAGCCCGCTCACCGCGAGCGCCTGGTCGCGGACGACCTCCGCATCGACGCGGAACCGGGCCTGGCGGGCGAACCACTCGTTGTAGGGGTCGCTGCGCGCCGTCTCGGGGCTGCAGCTCGACGACTGGCGGTAGGTCGAACTCGTCACGAGGAGCCTCACCATCGCACGCACGTCCCAGCCCGACTCGACGAAGCGGCGGGCGAGCCAGTCGAGCAGCTCGGGATGCGTCGGCCTCGCGCCCTGGGTCCCGAAGTCGTCGAGCGTGGCGACGATTCCGCGGCCGAAGAACAGCCGCCACAGTCGGTTGACGAACACGCGCGCGACCAGCGGGTGGTCGTCCGCGAGCAGCCAGTCGGCGAGGTCGAGGCGGGTCGGGCGTCCGTCCGTCGTCGGCAGCGCGCCGAACGCGGCGGGCACGCCGGGGGAGACGACTTCCCCCGACTCGTCCATCCAATCGCCGCGACGCAGCACGCGCGTCGTCATCGGTTCGGTCGAGACCGTCGCCATGCAGACGGCGACCTGGTCCTCGAGAGCAGCACGCTCGGTCTCGAGGCTCGCGAGCTGAAGCCGCGCCGCCTCGAGCAGCGGCGTCGTGGAACGGAACCACGTCGACACGGCGTCCCTGTCCGCCTGGCTGCGTGCGTCGGCAGCCGTGGTGAGCCGATCGAGGATGTCTTCGGGGACGTGGTCCGCCTCGCTGCGGAAGAAGAACGCGAAGCCTCCCGCGCCGTTGCTGATCTTCGCGACGAGCTGATGCCGACCCGGCGCGAGCTCCACGTCGACACGCTCCTGGTCGGGTGCGACGCCCCGCTGGACCTCCCTGTCGAGCAGCAGCTCTCCGTCGACCCAGACCCGGATCGCGTCGTCGCTGCCGAAGCGGAGCGTCACCCGCTGCGGCCGCACGACGTCGATCGTCCGGAACAGGTAGTACGCGGAGTTGCCGCCGCTCAGGTTGTGGGGAACCCCGTCGGTCCACTCGGGGTGTGGGGTCCAGGCCGGCGCTCCGTCGACCGACGCTTCGAGGTCGACGCCGTCCTCGGGCCAGAACCGCTGGCGGTGTACGTCTGACAGGCTCTTGCCGCGGAACGGTCCGGCCGCGTGCCAGGGTCCGAGGCGCGGCGGAAGCGGTGGTTCGGCGAGCGTCGCCCGCTCCCATGCCGCCTGCGCGGCGTCGAGCTCCGGGGTCTGCGTGTCGAGGATCAGCCTCGCAGCCGCAGCCCGATCCGCGAGCGCGTCGAGGGCGCGTTCCTGCTCCGCGGTCGGGACCTTCACGTACGGCCCGAAGTACCGATCCTTGGGCGCGCCCTGCGAGTAGACGCCGACCTGCTCGATGTCGGCGAAGAACGCGCCGAGTCGGTAGAAGTCGCGAGTCCGGATCGGATCGAACTTGTGGTCGTGACACTCGGCGCACCCGACCGTCGAGCCGAGCCAGACGGTCGACAGGTTGCGAACCCGGTCCGCGGTGTAGCGTGCGAGGAACTCCTTCGGCTGCGAGCCGCCCTCCCGCGTGATCAGGTTCAGCCGGTTGTAGGCGGCCGCCACCCGCTGCGACGTGTCGGCGTCGGGGATCAGGTCACCTGCGAGCTGCTCCCGCGTGAACCTGTCGAACGGCATGTTGTCGAGGAACGCACGGATCACCCAGTCGCGGTAGGGGTGGATGTCCCAGGGGTTGTCCGCGTGCACGCCCGTCGTGTCCGCGAAGCGCACGAGGTCGAGCCAGTGCATCGCCATCCGCTCCGCGAACTGCGGCGAAGCGAGCAGCTCGTCGACGAGCGCGACGAACGCGCTGCCCGTCGGATCGGCAGCGACCGCGTCGACCTGTCCGGGGCTGGCCGGTAGCCCTGTCAGATCGAAGGCGAGGCGGCGCACCAGCGTGCGGGCGTCCGCCTCTGCTGCCGGCACGTGACCATCCCGCTCCATCCGGTCGAGCACGAACGCGTCGATCGGGCTCCGGGCCCAGCCCTCGCCGTCCGGCAGGGGGATCGCGACTTCACGGGGTGGTTGGTACGCCCAGTGACTCGGGTTGCTCTGCGCGATCGCGGCGGGGGCGGCCGCGGCGACCCACGCAAGGGCCGAGGTCCAACGACGTCGCTGCATGGCGGAGCAGTCTAGCGTGACGCGCGCCGGTCCTCGCACTGTCGGCGGACGACGTGCGCTCCGGAGACCTGGTGCTACTCGCCGTCCGACGACTCGTCGGGACGGGTCGAGCGTCCTCGCAGCCCGAACGCGGCGAGCGGGATCTCCGTTCCTCTCCAGCGGACAGCGCGGCTGCGCGCGATCGAGAGCGCCACGAACACCGTGTAGACGGCCTCGATCGGCAGCCAGAGCGGTGCGAGGAGGCCGGCGAACGCGTTCGTCCTGGTCGAGGATGCCACGAGCCAGGCAGGCACGGCGAGGCTCGCCACGCTGGCGGCCGCGAAGCGGCCCCAGATCTCGTCGGAGAACGCGCCGTACCAGGCGGTCGTCCAGAGCAGCGCGTAGGCGGCAAGCCCGGCGAGCAGCACGGGAATCCGGAATTCGATCGTCGCCAGCAGTCGCTCGATGGACTCGCGGAGACGTGCCCCGTCGAGCCTCCCGGCGTCGAGCTCGTCACCAGCCAGCACGTAGCGCGCCCGCCCGTGCTCGGCCTCGACGGACCCGGTGAGCCGTCCCTCGAAGTTCGGGTCCCGGACCGCGTCCTCGTCGCGCAGCATCCGGAGCAGCGGGCCGCGCCGGATCAGGCCGGGCATACCCGGCAGCGTCAGGCCAGGTCGATCGGTGTTCGTCGCAGCCATCGCCGGGATCGCGTCGGCGAGCGACGTGAGCCTCGCCGGGCTCGCCCAGGCGGCGGTGCGCACCCGCGGCAGCAGCCAGACGAGCCCAGCGCGCTCGCGCTCGGCGTGACGGACCGCCCGAAGCAGCGCGTCCGGGTGGGGGAAGCGGATCGGCGCGTCGAGCAACAGCACCCACTCGGACTCGGCTGGCCGCGCGTCGAGGGAGTCCAGGTAGGCGGACGTCCAAGGAACGCTCGGCTCAGGAGCTGCCTCGCCGGCGTCGGCGGCCGGTGGCCGCGGAGCGGCCCGAGCTCCGTGCACGCGCACGTCGACCCGCACTCCCCGTTGGTCCTCGAGGTCTGCGATACAGCGCGCGGCGAGCTCGCCGTCGGACGCCAGCAGGACGGTCACCGCGATCGGATCGCGATCGGGTTCGACGTCCTCGGGCAGGTACGGAACCCGCCGCAGTCCAGCGCAGGACAGGAGCGCGCGCCCGAAGAACACGAGCCCGACGGCGAAGTAGCCGAAGTGGAGGCTCGTGGTCACGTGCGCGTGCGCTCGTGGTTCGCAGTCTGCTGGGAAGCGGGCAGGTTTCGTGCTCGCGATCAGTTGCCGAACGAGCGGACGATGCGGACGAGGTAGCCCAGCGCTTCGTCGTTGCCCTTCAGGTGCGGGGCGCCGGTCATCAGCGCGCTCTTCCCGACCGATGCACCGCCCTCGACGATGATCTTCTTGATGTGCGCATCGTCGACGCTGGCCTGCCAGGTCTTGTCGGCGAAGGAGCGTGGCTTGACGGGGAAGGCCGCTGAGGCGGCGCCGTCGCCGAGGCCGTTCGCGCCGTGGCAGGTGACGCAGAGCGTCGCCCACGCGGTCTTCGCGTCCTTCACGCCCTGGGTGTCGGTCGCCTCGACCACGAGGGAGACCGGCTCGGCGTTCTTGGCTGCGTCACCGCCGCAGCTGGCGAGCGCGACGAGGGCCGGGAGTGTCAGGGTGAGGATGAGCTGCTTGGTCGACATCGGTCGTCGTTGGTGGGGGGGGCTTGGTGGGATTGGGTGCCGTCCACCCGATTCGGGCGGGTCGGGCATTCTGGACCACGCAGCTTTCGCAGCGAAGCGTTCGTCCGATGCCTTCGATCGGCGTCGTGTCGTCGGCTCCGGAGAATCACGCCGCGCGGTGTTCTGCGGGCACCGAGGGGCTATCGTGCGCGGTTCGTCCGGAACGCGACGCCGTCCCGGACACCCGCACTCCCGACCGCCGAAAGCCGATGTCCAACGCCCGCTTCCGCGTCCCGACGGCCACCAACGAGCCCGTCCTCAGCTTCGCCCCCGGAACCCCGGAGCGCGCTGCGCTCCGCACCCAGTGCGGAGCGTTCGCCGGCGAGCAGATCGAGATTCCGCTGATCATCGGCGGGAAGGAGGTCCGCACGGGCCGCACCGCTTCCTCGGTGATGCCGCATCGGCACGGCCACGTCCTGGCCACTTGGCACAAGGCCGGCGCTGCCGAGGTTGCCGCCGCCGCCGAGGCCTGCAAGGCCGCCAGCGCCGAGTGGGCGTCGATGAGCTGGGACCACCGGGCTTCGATCTTCCTGAAGGCGGCCGACCTCCTCGCCGGCCCGTGGCGCCAGGTGCTGAACGCGGCGACCGTCCTCGGTCAGAGCAAGACCGCGCACCAGGCGGAGATCGATGCGGCCTGCGAGCTGATCGACTTCTTCCGCTTCAACGCGGAGTTCATGCAGGAGCTCTACACCGAGCAGCCGCTGAGCTCGGCCGGCTGCTGGAACCGCGTCGAGCAGCGCCCGCTCGAGGGCTTCGTGTTCGCGGTGACGCCGTTCAATTTCACGTCGATCGCGGGCAACCTGCCGACCGCTCCTGCGCTGATGGGCAACACCGCGATCTGGAAGCCGGCTTCGTCCGCCGTCTACTCGGCCTGGTGGATCATGAAGCTCCTCGAGGAGGCTGGCCTGCCTCCCGGCGTGATCAACTTCGTGCCGGGCTCCGGTGCCGAGGTCGGTGACCCGGTGCTCGCGCACCCGGACTTCGCGGGCGTGCACTTCACCGGTTCGACGGGAGTGTTCCAGGACATGTGGGCGACGATCGGCGCCAACATCCGGAACTACCGCAGCTACCCCCGCATCGTCGGCGAGACCGGCGGCAAGGACTTCGTCTTCGCGCACCCGAGCGCCGACGTCGACGCGCTCTGCGTCGCGCTGGTCCGCGGCGCGTTCGAGTACCAGGGCCAGAAGTGCTCGGCCGCGAGTCGCGCCTACATCCCGAGGAGCCTGTGGGCGATGGTCAAGGATCGCCTCGTCAGCCTCGTCGGCTCGATCGAGATGGGTGACCCAACGGAGTTCGGGAACTTCATGGGCGCGGTGATCGACAAGGGCGCGTTCCGCGACATCACCGGCTACATCGACCACGCGAAGGCCTCCCCGGACGCCGAGATCCTGGTCGGTGGGGAGTACGATGACAGCGAGGGCTACTTCATCCGCCCGACGGTGGTCGTCACGACCAACCCGTCGTTCAAGACGATGGTCGAGGAGATCTTCGGGCCAGTGCTGACGATCTTCGTCTACGAGGACGAACGCATCGACGACGCGCTCCGGTCCTGCGATACGGCTTCCGCCTACGCGCTGACCGGCGCTGTCTTCGCCCAGGATCGCCGCGCGATCGTCCGGATCGCCGACGCGCTGCGGAACACGGCGGGCAACTTCTACATCAACGACAAGCCCACGGGCGCCGTGGTCGGTCAGCAGCCGTTCGGCGGCGGTCGCGCGTCGGGCACCAACGACAAGGCCGGCTCCAAGCTGAACCTGATGCGCTGGACGTCGGTTCGGACGATCAAGGAGACGTTCGTGCCGCCGACCGAGTACCGCTACCCGTACATGGGTTCGGACTGACCAACGGCGCGCCGGCCCCGCTGCCGCGGGGCGGCGCACTCCGAAGTATGCATCCGCCGGCGTCCGAACTTCGATCTTCGCCCAACCATCATGCGCATCACCAGGGTCTACACCCGCACTGGCGACAAGGGCTCGACGCGGCTCGTCGGCGGCCAGGAACTCGCCAAGAACGCGCCGCGGATCGAGGCCTACGGGACCGTCGACGAGCTGAACGCGGTTCTCGGCGTCGCTCGGACCTTCTGCGAGCAGAGCCCCGGCCCGGCCGAGGCGGTCGCCGAGGTCAGCAAGATCCTGAAGGCGGTGCAGAACGACCTGTTCAGCGTCGGGGCGGATCTCGCGACCCAGCCAGCTGACCGCTGGGAGGGGATGTACCGCGTCGGCGAGGCCGACGTCGCGCGGCTCGAGAGTTGGTGCGATCGCCTCAACGGGGACCTGCCGCCGCTCGAGGAGTTCGTGATCCCGGGCGGTGGCCCGGTCGGAGCGTTCCTCCACCAGGCTCGCACCGTCTGCCGGCGCTCGGAGCGCCGCCTCGTCGCGCTGATGGAGATCGAGTCAGAGGTCGGTGATGGTTGCCTCGTCTACCTGAACCGCCTCTCGGATCTGCTCTTCGTGCTGTCGCGCTGGGCTGCCAAGGCTCTCGGTGAGCCGGAGTACCAGTGGGAACAGCCGGGCAGTCGTCCGGGCGACAGCGCCAAGCCCGAAGCCTGAGAGCGTGCCCCTCCTCGCGCGCAGCCCCACGCGGTCGCTCGGTGCGCGCGCGGAGCGGGCCTGGGACCCAGCCTCGCCGGAGACCCAGCCTTGCCGGAGACCCAGCCTTGCCGGAGACCCAGCCTTGCCGGAGACCCAGCCTGGCCGGATACCCAGCCTGGCTAGAGCCCTGCTGCCGCGACGATCTGTCCCGTGCCGTCGGCGCCCCGTGCTGAAACCACGACGCCGCCCGGGACTTCCCGCGTGATCGCGAACCCGAACGCCTCTCGCACCGGGACCCTCGCGTCGATCGGGACGATGACCTCGCCGTCGGCGTCGACGTCGAACACGCCTCCGTCGATCGGGTGCGCGTCGCTGCGCGTGCGGTCGAAGATCCAGAGCTGGTACTGGGCCTCGGTCGGATCGTTCGCGGTCAGTCCTCGCAGCACGAGGAACCCACGCTGTTCGCGCCCGTCCCAGACGACCTCTCCTTCTGGTCCCGAGTTCCAGTCGAGCCGCTGGACGCCCGCGGAGCTGCGGAGAATAGCCAGCTGCTCGGAGACCCGTGCAGAGGGCTGCGCCTCGGGCGTCGCGGAGTCGAGGTCGGACCCGAAGAGCCACGCCAGCAGCAGCGCGGCAGCCGCGAGCCATCCCGACCACGCGAACAGCGTGGACGGGTCGAGTTCGCGAGGGGAAGACCAGACGTCCCTGGCGGTTCCCCTGACCGGAGGCGTGCTGCCACGGGTCGCCCGAGCTCCGCTCAGGAACTCGTGGGCCCCCAACTCGAGCTTCGCGAGCACGTGCTCCGGCACGTCCTCGCGGGCGGAGGGCAGGAACGCCTGGATGATCTCGGCGCCCGCGATCTCGTAGGCGACGAGTTCGGCACGGGCGACGTCGCCGAACTCCGCGAGTTCACGGTCCTCGGACTCGTCGAGTCCCCAGAGGACCCGGTCGGCGATCAGCTCTTCGAGGCGCGACGGCGCGGCGGTCATCGCTGCCCCCCCGCGTCCGTGCCGTTGTCGTCCGGCGAGAGCTCGGCGCCCGAGCCGAGAGGGTCGACGCCGAGCGCGCGGCGCACCTTCATCAGGCCGCGGCGTGCGAGGCTCTTCACCGTGCCGAGCGGCATCCCGGTCTGCTCGCTGATCTGGCTGTGGGAACGGCCGTGGACCAGGGACAGCTCGAGCACCTTCTGCTGCTCGGGACGGAGCGTGCGGAGCACGGCGGAGACCCGCTGGGCTTCGTCCGCGATCTCGACGCGGTCGGGCTCGCGGTCCGCCGGGATGATCTCCGCCTCGGGGAGCGCATCGGGCTTCGGGTGCCGACGGATGCGTCGCGTCCGGTCGATCAGGCGCCGTCGTGCGATCATCGCCACGAAGGTCTGCTCGGCCGCGACGGACGGATCGAAGCGTGCCGCCGACTTCCAGATGTCGAGGAAGATCTCTTGGACCACGTCCTCGGCGTCGTGGACCGTCGGCGAATGGCGTCGCGCGAGGCTCCACACCAGTCCGCTGTAGCGGTCCAGGAGGGCCTGCATGGCCGTCGCCTCGCCCGCGGCGATCTGGTGGAGGATGCTCGGTTCTTCCATCGACATGCGACGAGCCGCGGTCGAATTCGAGCAGATCGGTTGCAGCTTGGCAACGCGCGGCTTGGCTGTCGAACTTGCGGACACGGCTTTCTGGCTCTGGCTCGGTCCGAACGACCCGATGCCGCACGCGGGTTCGAGGGGGCTACGGAGGCGGATGCCTGCAGGACAACCAGGCCCGGATCGGATCGGGTTGATCTTGATGTTCCTCGACTGAACCTTTCCTGGGACCGGTCCGTTCCGCGCGCGCCCGCTCTCAGGGGCTTCCTCGACTCCGATGAATTCCGACCGACTCGCACCCTCGGCGATCTCCCTCTCCCTGTCTCTCTCCCTCCCGCTGCTGCTGCCTTCCGTGGCTTCCGCGCAGGGAGGCCTGCCTTCCGCGGGAGCGGCCGGGCAGTCGACGCCCGCGGGGGCAGCGCAGCCCGAGTCCGGACCAGAGCCCGGTGCACCGGTCCAGGAGCCCGTCCAGGGCCCGGCTTCCGACCGGATCGTCGTCACAGCGTCGCGCGGACCGCAGACCGAGTTCGACGCGCCGTTCGCCACCGACGTTCTGCTGGCCGACGACCTGTTCCAGAGGTCGTACCGCACCGTCCCCCAGGCGCTGCGTGACGTGCCCGGCGTGATGGTCCAGGAGACCTCCGTCAGCCAGGGTTCTCCCTACATCCGTGGCTTCACCGGCTACCAGAACCTGTTGATGATCGACGGGGTCCGGTTGAACAACAGCGTGTTCCGTTCCGGGCCGAACCAGTACTGGTCGACGATCGATCCGCTCGGCATCGACCGGCTCGAGATCGTCAAGGGGCCGAGCTCGGTCCTCTACGGGTCGGACGCCATCGGCGGCACCGTGCAGGTGCTGACCAAGGCTCCCTGGACCACGGGGCCTGGCTTCCAGGTCGGCGGCGGCGTGCTCGCGCGCTTCGCGACCGCGGACGAGTCCGTCTGGGGGCGGGGAGAGCTGTCGTTCGGCGTGTCCCACGAGGATGGTTCGCACACCTCCCTGCTCGTGGCCGGCGGCCGGAAGCACTTCGGCAATCTGCGCGGTGGGGCCGACACCGGGGAGCTGCCCTACACGGCGTTCGACGACGCTGCGCTCGACATCAAGCTCGTGCATCGATTCGACGAGCGGACCCGTCTCGTCTTCGCGCACCAGCAGTTCCGCCAGTACGACGCCCCGCGGACGCACCGCACGATCTTCGCGCAGAGCTGGAGGGGCACGGGAGTCGGCAGCGACCTGCTCCATGAGTTCGACCAGGAGCGGGTGCTGACCTACGGCCAGATCCACGCCGAGGACCTGGGCGGCTTCTTCGATGCGGTCCATGCGAACCTCTCGCTGCACAGCCAGTCCGAGACCCGAGAGCGCGAGCGCAGCGGCCGGGGGATCGATGAGTCCGGCTTCGCGGTCGACACCTACGGCGCGTGGATCCAGTTCGAGTCGGCCACGCCGCTCGGAAGACTGAGCTACGGCGCCGAGTGGTACCACGACGACGTGGACTCGTTCTCGTCCGGCAATCCGATCCAGGGTCCGGTCGGCGACGACTCGACCTACGACCTGGCGGCGTTCTACCTGCAGGACGAGTATCGGATCTCCGACAGGCTCACGGTCGTCGGCGGCGGTCGCTTCAACTACGCGGCGGCGGACTCGAAGAGTGTCCAGGATCCCGCGTCCGGCAATGCGATCGAGCTGAGCGACGACTGGAGCGACGTCGTCTTCAGCGCGCGCGTCCGCTACGAACTGGAGCCCGATGCGGTCGCCGCCTACGCGGGCGTGAGCCAAGGCTTCCGTGCGCCGAACCTCTCCGACCTGACGCGCTTCGACACGGCGCGCAGCAACGAGTTCGAGATCCCGGCGCCCGGCCTCGACTCGGAGAACTACGTGACCTACGAGGCCGGGCTCAAGGGGCGCTCGGCGGACGCTTCGTGGGAGACCGCGTACTTCTGGACGGACATCGCCGACCAGATCGTCCGCACGCCGACGGGCAACGTCGACGCCAACGGCGACAGCGAGGTCACCAAGACGAACGCCGGCGACGGACGGATCTGGGGCCTCGAGCTCGCTGCGTCCTACCGGGTCATGCCGGGCACCGTGCTGTTCGGCAACGCGACCTACATGGAGGGGCGCGTGTCCAACTACGAGCTGCTCGGCGGCACGCCGTCGGACGCCTACATGACGCGGCTTATGCCGCTGACGGTCCTCGCCGGCGCGCGGTACGAAGAGCCGGAGACGGGCCGGTTCTGGGGCGAAACCCTCGTGCGGATCGCCGACGACGCGGACAAGCTGTCGGGCTCGGACCTGCGGGACACGCAGCGGATCCCGCCGGGCGGCACGCCGGGCTACGCGGTCTGGGACCTCGGCATGGGCTACCGCTTCGACGATGCGTCCGTGCTGAACGTCCGGCTGGAGAACGTCACGAACGTCGACTACCGCGTGCACGGTTCCGGCACGAACATGCCGGGGCGGAACCTCATCGTGACGCTCGAGACGAGGTTCTGACGGGCTCGGGCCGTCGTCAGTCCTCGATGGCTTCCTCGAGGATTGCGATCGCCCGCCGGATCGCGTCGCGCATCCCCGCGGTGCGCTGGTCCGTTGCCGCTTCGATCGCGGTCCGGAGCGCTGACTCGAGGTCGGAGCCGCCCGAGGTCGGGAGGACGAACTCGTCGAGACCGCTGTCGAACCCGCCGTCGGAGTCGTCGCCGGAGTCGATGCTGTCGGAGGAGGTGATGCCCACAGGCTCCTCCTCTTCAGCCGCGACGGCGCGTGCGCGGCGAGGCTTCGCGACTTCGAGTCCCAGCAGCACGCGCGCGCCGTGGAAGCTCCGGCCACTCAGCGGCACGCCGCGGAGCTCGGCCTCGGCCTTGAAGTCACGGAGCTGCAGGTCGGCGTCCTGCTCGAGCTTGTGGATGCAGAACAGCGTGCCGAGGCGCGTGCCGGGGAAGCGAGCCTGCAGCGATTCGATGTCCCCGTCCCATGTGCCCGGGATCGCCTGCGGTTCGGCGGCGGCGGCGGCGGCGGTCGCGATCGCGGGTGCGGCGACCCCGGCGTGCTGGGTGACGGCAGGCTCGGCCTGCGTCGTCTCGGCTTCCTCGAAGGCGAAGAACTCGGTGCTCATCTACGGTGTGGTCCGGTCTCGGTGGAGCTGGATGGTGTTCGCCCGCACGGGCTGAGTCGCGGGGTCGGGCAGACTACCCTACCGAGCTTCCCCTGAGCCGACCGCTCTCGCGGCTCGGGCTCCTCTCTGT
>JAQCBR010000083.1 GCA_027621295.1 Planctomycetota bacterium | reverse complement strand
CGAGGGAGCAGCCGCGGCCGGTCAGCCGCGGCGCAGCTCGGCCGTCGGCGCGTCGCTGCGCTTCGCAGCCTTCAGGCGCTTCACGGCGCCCATGCGGTTGACCTCGACGACGACGTCTGCGCCCTTCGCGATGCCCCGCAACGCGGCGCGCACGTCGGTGGTCGAGCGAATGTCCTGGCCGGCGATCCGCAAGACCACATCCTTGGCCCGGAGACCGAGGTCGCTGCCGAGCGAGCCGTCTTCGACGGAGGACACGAGCAGGCCGAGGCCCGCCTCGATCTCGAGGAAGTCGCGCACCTCGGGAGCGAGGTCACCGACGTAGATCCCGAGACGCTCGCCGTCCGCCGGCGGCACGCTCTCGATCACGTCGATGCCTCCCCCGGTCCGAGGACGCAGCTGGCCCGGCCGCAGGATGCGACCGCCGAACGGACGAACCTCGACGCCGCCGGGTCCGACCTCGATCTCTTCGGGCCCGAACACGTCGAAGTCGATCTTCACGCCGGGAATCGGGAACCCTTCCAGCTCCCGAATGCCGAAGCCCGTGCGGTCGCCGATCTCGGGGTGCTTCTCCCTGAGTGCTTCCATGCTCTCGGCCTCGTAGACACGGGTGACGGGCTCGCCGTCCTCTCCCGTCTCCTTCACCTCGACGCGCACGCCGTCCGGGCCGATCTGCACCGACGTCGAGCTCTGGTGCGACTTCGAGATGCGGTCGACGAGATCGCGTCCGAGCCCGCCGGACATCTCTTCGATCCGACGACGCATCTCCTCCATCTGCGCACGCATCTCCTCGAGCATCCGGGACGCGTCGCCCCGGGGCTGGACCGGACGAGCGCTGCGGTCCCCGCCGTCGCGCGGCGCTTCGGCATCGCGCGGCGTCAGGCCTGCGCCGTCGCCTCCCGAGCGGATACGCCGGAGAACGCGCCGCGCACGCCACTGGACCTCCGGATCCTGGTGGCCTTCGGCCGCCGCCTGGAGACTCTCGATCGCCGCCTTGCCGCGGGCGGCGAGCGCCTCTTCGGCCGCCTTGCGGACCTCGACGTCGTCGGCGCCGAGCTCCTCGACCAGGGAGGCGATCGGACGCTCCGCTCGTTCGGGAACGACGCGGGCCGGCGACTCGGGCTCCTGTGCGGCGAGCGACGCCACGGGGACACCCAGCGCGAGCAGGACCCAGGTCGTCGCGTGGGTCAGGCGGGAGGAAGTGGAGCGGGCGGTGCCCGCCTTCGTGCGGTTCTGGATCATCTTCGGTCTGACTCCGATCTCGGGCCGACCGGCTCACCGCCGGCCCCCATCGGCGGCCCTCGACGCGGCGCGCCCACGAAGACTCCCGGAGCGAGCGCTGCGGCCCGTGCTCGCTCAGGCTCCCGTCGCGTCCTCAGACGCCGAGCGGCAGGCCCATCTGCCGGAACTTCTGGTGGCGACGGGCCAGCAGCTCCTCCGTGCCCAGCGCCGACAGCTCGCCGAGCCAACGCAGGATCGTCGCCTTGACCTGCTGGACCGTGCCCTGCGGGTCCCGGTGAGCACCGCCGAGCGGCTCGGGGATGACCTCGTCGACGAGGCCGTTGGCGAGCAGGTCCGAGCTGGTGAGCTTGAGGGCCGCCGCCGCGTCCGGAGCCTTCTCGCCGCTCTTCCACAGGATCGCGGCGCAGCCCTCGGGCGAGATCACCGAGTAGTAGGCGTGTTCGAGGATGCCGACCTTGTCCCCGATGCCGATGCCCAGCGCACCGCCCGAGCCACCCTCGCCGATGACGATCGCCAGGATCGGCACCCGCAGCTTGAACATCTCGAGGATGTTCAGCGCGATCGCTCCGGCCTGGCCGCGCTCTTCGGCACCGATACCGGGGTACGCCCCCGGCGTGTTGATGAACGTGACGATCGGCAGCTTCATCCGTTCGGCGAGACGCATCTTCAGCAGCGCCTTCCGGTAGCCCTCGGGGTGCGCGCAGCCGAAGTTGCACGCGAGCCGATCCTTGACCGTCTTCCCTTTCCGGTGGCCGACGAGCATGAACCGGACGCCGTCCATCTGGGCGAGTCCGGTGACCATCGCGCGGTCGTCCCCGAACTGACGATCGCCGTGCAGCTCGGCGAAATCGTCGAGCATCATCTGGATGTAGTCGGACGTCAGCGGCCGATCCGCGTGGCGCGCCACGTTGACCTTCTCCCAAGGCGTCAGCGCTGCGTAGACCTCCTCGGTCTGACGCGCGAGCCGGGCCTCGAGGGCCTCGATCTCGCCGGACAGGTCGAGGTGTGTGTTCTGCGCGAGTCGCTTCAGCTCCTCGATCTTCTGCTCCATCTCGAGCAGGGGGCGCTCGAAGCCCAGGCCAGCCTGGAGCTCGACGGTCTTGGTCTCGGTCACTTCGTGGTTCTCCGCGAGAGGATCGCGCGCAGCATAGCCGAACGCACTCCGCGATCCCCCCTCACGCTGCGCTCAGCACGCCGACGGCCCGCTGGAATCCGGGCGGACGTCCCGGCATCGTTCCGGAATGGACGCTTGGCGTGTGGAGGTGAGCGTCCGCGAGGGTCTACCCGACCCCGCGGGCGAAGCGGCTCGGTCCGCTCTGATCGGTGCAGGACTCCCGATTGCGGGCACTGTCCGCTCGAGGCGCGGTTTCCTGCTCGGTCGTGAGCTGACGGCCGACGCGGTCGAACGATTCGCCGCATCGGTGCTCTCCGACCCGATCACCGACGAGTTCGTGGTGCACGCCCCGGGCGCAACGGTCCCGGCCGAGGCCGGCCGCGTGACCATACGACCGCGGCCCGGTGTGACCGACCAGGTCGCCCGCTCGGTCCAGAAGGCGCTCGTCGACCAGGGCTTCCCCGCGGTCCCGACCGGGACCTACCACGCCTACCTGGTTCCCGGGTCCGACGCCGAAGCGCTCGTCGCCGCGGCGGAGAGCTCGCTCGCGAACGAGGTCGTCCAACACGTCGAGGCGGACGTCGTCCCGGACCGCCTGCCGGGCCCCGGCGGCGAGCCCGACCTCGCGGTCCACTCGGTCACCATCCGCGGACTCGACGACGCGGCGCTGGAGAAGGTCAGCCAGGACGGCGGACTGGCGCTGACCGTCCGCGAGATGCGGACGATCCAGGCCCACTTCGACGGTCTCGGCCGCGAGCCGACGCAGATCGAGCTGGAGACGCTCGCGCAGACCTGGTCCGAGCACTGCAAGCACAAGACGCTCACCGGCACGATCCGCTTCGGCGACGAGGTGATCCACAACCTGCTGAAGAGCGAGATCGCCCGCGTCACGCGCGAGCTGGACCGTGACTTCTGCGTGAGCGTGTTCGAGGACAACGCCGGGGTCATCGAGTTCGACGACGAGGACTGTCTCTGCATCAAGGTCGAGACGCACAACCACCCGTCGGCGATCGAGCCGTTCGGCGGCGCGGCGACCGGCGTCGGCGGCGTGATCCGCGACATCCTCGGCACGGGCCTCTCCGCGCGGCCGGTCGCGAACACGGACGTGTTCTGCTTCGCGCCGGCCGACACCCCGGACAGCGAGGTGCCGAAGGGCTGTCTGCACCCACTCCGCGTGCTCAAGGGCGTCGTCGCGGGCGTCCGTGACTACGGCAACCCGATGGGAATCCCGACCGTGCACGGCGCGGTGCACTTCGACCCGGACTTCATCGGCAACCCGCTCGTCTACGTCGGCAACATCGGGATCATCCCGCGCGACAAGATCCAGAAGCGCGCGCGGCCCGGCGACCACATCGTCAGCATCGGCGGACGGACCGGCCGCGACGGCATCCACGGCGCGACGTTCAGCTCCCTCGAGCTGCACACCGAATCGGAGACCGTGTCGAGCGGCGCCGTCCAGATCGGCGACCCGATCACCGAGCGCAAGGCGATGGACGCGGTGCTCCGCGGGCGCGACGAGAACCTGTTCTCCGCGGTCACCGACTGCGGTGCGGGCGGCTTCTCGTCCGCGGTCGGCGAGATGGCCGAGGGCCTCGGTGCCGAAGTCGACCTCGCGACCGCGCCGCTCAAGTATGCGGGACTCGCCCCCTGGGAGATCTGGATCAGCGAGGCCCAGGAGCGGATGGTCGTCGCCGTCCCGCCCGAGAAGCTCGAGCGCCTGCTCGCGATCTGCGACGAGGAGGACGTCGAGGCCGCGGTGCTTGGGACGTTCACGGACACCGGCAAGCTGGTGCTCCGCTACGGCGACGTGGTCCACGGTGAGCTGGAGCTCGAGTTCATGCACGAGGGCCTTCCGGTCTTCGAGCGCGAGGCGATCTGGAACCCAGGAGACCACCGCGATCCCGACCTGCCGGACGAGTCCCATCTCGGCGCGGCGCTGCTCCAGTGTCTGGCCGACCCGAACGTCGCCAGCAAGGAGTGGATCATCCGCCAGTACGACCACGAGGTGCAGGGCGGCAGCGCCGGCAAGCCGCTGTGCGGGCCGCGACGCGACGGCCCGAACAACGGCGCCGTGATCGCTCCCAAGCTCGGTTCGACCAAGGGCTTCGCGGTCAGCAGCGGGCTGAACCCGCGCTACTCGAAGATCGACCCCGCAGCGATGGCGGAGTGTGCGATCGACGAAGCACTGCGCAACGTCGTCGCCTGCGGCGGCGACCCCGAGCACACCGCCGTGCTCGACAACTACTGCTGGGGCAACTGCAGCAAGCCGGAGCGTCTCGGCGAGCTGGTCCGCGCGACCCGGGCGCTGTGTGAGCTCGCGATCACCTACCGGACCCCGTTCATCTCGGGCAAGGACTCGCTCAACAACGAGTTCCGCGACGGAGACCGGACGATCGCGATCCCTGGCTGCATCCTGGTCACTGCGCTGTCGGTCGTGCCCGACGTCACGCGCACGCTGACCTCGAGCCCGCGAACGCCCGGATCCCACCTCTACCTGATCGGAGTGACCCGGCGGGAGCTCGGCGGATCCGTCTACTGGAAGACCAAGGGCCACCTGGGCGCGAGCGTGCCCCGCGTCGACGGCAACCTGGGCAAGCGGGTCCTCGACGGCACCGCACGCGCGATCGCCGCCGGCGCGATCACCGCCTGCCACGACCTCAGCGAAGGCGGCCTCGCGGTCGCCGCCGCCGAGATGGCGATCGCGGGCCGGCTCGGCGTGACGCTCGACCTGCTCGAGGTGAAGACAGACGGAGTCTCGCGCGCCGAGGAAGTGCTGTTCAGCGAGTCCCAGAGCCGCTTCCTCTGCGAGGTCCCGGTCGACCGCGTCGCCGACTTCGAGGCCAACCTCTACGACGTCCCGTTCGCACGGATCGGCGCGTTCACGGACGCGCACCGGGACTGGGTCGTCACGCGCGGCGGCACCGAGCTCGCCCGCGTGCCGATGGCAGACCTGCTGCGCGCGTTCAAGGGCACGCTCGACTTCGACGGCACGCTGACGGAGGACCTCCGATGACCCACGCACCGCGCGCCCTGATCCTGCGTGCCCCCGGCATCAACTGCGAGCGGGAGACGTTCCACGCGTTCGAACTCGCGGGAGCCGCGCCCGAGTACGTGCACGTCAAGCACCTGCGGCACCACCCGGAGCTCCTCGAGGGGTTCTCGATCTTCGTCGCGCCGGGCGGCTTCGCCTACGGCGACGACATCGCCGCGGGCCGCGTCCTCGCGAACGAGCTCCGACAGACGGTCGGCGACCAGCTGCTCGCCTTCGTCGAACGCGGCGGACTCGCCCTCGGCATCTGCAACGGCTTCCAGATGCTCGTCCGCCTCGGCCTCCTGCCGCGCACCGACGGCGGCTCGCTGGCCCAGCAGGTCGCGCTCAGCCACAACCTCAGCGACCACTACGAGTGCCGCTGGGTCACGCTGAAGACCCCGGCCAACCGCTGCGTGTTCCTCGACGAGGGCCTCACCCTGACGGTTCCCGCCGCCCACGGCGAGGGCCGCCTGACGCCGAAGGACGCCGCGCTCGCCGAGACGCTGCAGCGCGACGGCTACACCGCGTTCGTCTACGTCGACGAGGATGGCGCGGCGACCGAGTCCTACCCAGCGAACCCGAACGGCTCGCCGGGCGGGGTCGCCGGGCTGACCGATGTGACCGGACGCGTGCTCGGCCTGATGCCCCACCCGGACCGGGCGTACCTGCCGTTCCACGCGCCGGATTGGCGCCGGGCGGGCCTCGCCGAGCGCGCCGAGGGCATGGTGATCTTCGACGCGATGGTCCGTACCGCGCGCGGCGACGGCTGAAGCACACCGCCCGCGCTCGGGCCGGGAGCCCCCGGGGTCCGATAGGATCCTGAGAGCCGAACTGGAGCCCCCATGAGCCTGACGCCCGCCGATCCCTCGATCCTCGACAAGCTGCCGCCCGAGCTCCAGGAGCTGCCGTTCGGCAGCCCGGAGTTCAAGGAGCGCAACGCGCAGCTCGCTCAGCAGGACGAGGACGCGTGCGCGCCGACGGTGCGGGCGATGCCGACCTGGATCAACCTCACGGGGACCACGGTCTGCAACCTGAAGTGCTTCATGTGCAACCAGTTCCTCGATCCGAACAGCCCGAAGTGGTTCATGTCGGACGAGGTCTACGACAAGGTCGTCGCCGAGCTGTACCCGTTCGCGAAGACCGTGCAGTTCTCGGCGTTCGGCGAGCCGCTGATGACTCCGAAGATGGAGCAGAAGCTCGACGATCTGATCCGGACGAACACCAAGCTCGAGATCGTCACCAACGCGACGCTGATGATGCGGGAGAGCCGCTTCCGCGAGAAGCTGCTCGAGACGCTCGAGCTCGTCACGTTCTCCGTCGATGGCGCGTCGGCGCAGACCTACAACTCGATCCGCACCGGGGCGGACTACGACCAGGTGATGGACAACATCCGCGCGTTCGCGGCACGCCGGCAGGAGATGCCGGCGGAGGCCCGCCCGCGGATGAACTTCAACTTCATCATGATGAAGCGGACGGTCGCCGAGGCGCCCCGCTTCGTCGAGATCGTCCACGAGCTGGGCGGCGACGAGATCGTGTTCAACCATCTCGTCGAGTTCCACCCGACGCTGCGCGACGAGTCGCTCGGCAACCACCGCGCGTACGCGAACGAGTGGATGGACCACACGCGGTATGCAGCGAAGGCACTCGGCGTCCGGGTCACGATGCCGCCCAACTTCGCGACGACCGACGCGCCGAGAGCACAGCCCGCAGCCGTTGCCGACGCCGGGGACGCGCCGCCGAAGCCGAAGGCCCGTCCCTGCGGTCCCCCGCCGGTGAAGTGCTGGTTCCTGTGGAAGCGCTGCTACATCACCCACGACGGCCGCGTCGTGCCGTGCTGCCTCGCCGGGATTCCGGACTTCGGCAACATGATGGACGAGGGGTTCTGGGCGATCTGGAACGGCGAGACCTACCAGACCTACCGCCGCAAGGTCTTCACCGACGAGCCCCACGGCCCCTGTCGGACCTGCTACCTGATCTACCCGAACCCCGAACTCGCGGGCGAAGAGGGCTACGAGAAGTTCTGACGGTCGCCCGGGACGGGCTCGGCGTCACGCCGGCTCATGACGGTAGATGTGGACATCCTGCTGCGGGAACGGGATCGAGATCCCCTCCCGGTCGAAGCGCTCCTTGACCTGGCGCGTCAGGTCCCAGAACACCGTCCAGTAGTCACCGGTCTTCGCCCAGGGTCGGCAGATCAGGTCCACCGAGGACGCCCCGAGCGCGCTCACCTCGATCACGGGTGCAGGATCGCCGAGCACCAGCTCGTGCTGCGCGCACAGCTCCTGGAGGATCTGCTTCGCACGCCCGATGTCGTCGCGATAGCCGATGCCGAACGTCATGTCGATGCGCCGCGTCGGGTTGGCCGTGATGTTGGTGATCACTCCACCCCAGATCGATCCGTTGGGAACGACGATGCTCTGGTTGTCCCCGGTCTTGATGGTCGTCGAGACCAAGGTCATCGAGTCGACCTTGCCGGTGATGCCCGCGGCCGTCACGACGTCGCCGATGTCGTAGGGGCGATAGATCAGGATCATCACGCCCGCGGCGAAGTTGCTGAGCGTGCCCTGGAGCGCGAAGCCGATCACGAAGCCGGCGGCCCCGATCGCGGCCACGAACGGGGTGACGTCGATGCCGACCTGGCTCAGCGCGACGACGACACCTATCAGGAACACGACCCGTCGCGCCGTGTGCACGAGGAAGCTCCGCAGCAGGTCGGACGTCTGACTGAGCTGCCCCAGCGCACGCGAGAGGAGCCCGCCGAGGATGCCGGAGACGATCCGCGCAGCGACCAGGATCAGCAGCGCGAGCCCGACGTCGATCGCTAGCGCAACGCCTCCGTCCGGCGAACGGAGCCATGCGAGCACCGTGGTCCAGGTCGCCTGCAGTCCGGTGACCGGAGGTAGTCCGACGACGGCGGTGACGTAGGACTCGACCTCCCCCGTCTCGCCTCCCTTCGCGCCGAGCTCGTCGACGACGACCCGTACGCGGCGCACCACTGCGTCGCGCTCTGCGCGGGCCGCGGCAGCGCGATCCCCTGCGTCGGCTTGCGCAGCTCCGGAGGTCTCGATGACCTCGACGTCTGCCACCGACACAGTCTCCACGCGGGCCTGGAGCAACGTGAACCAACCCTCGAGTTCGGCGGTCAGCGCAGCCTTCGTCAGCGGCTTGAGACGCGCGCGCAGCACGTCGACGGAGACGAGGTCGGAGGCCTTCGTCTCGACCGGTGGGACGGTGCGGGTCGCCGGGAGGTCCTGCGTGCCCTGGGCGGCGACGACGGAACCGAGGAGCAGGAGGAAGAGAGCGAGGAGGCGGAGCGTCGGCATCGACGGATCGAGTCCAGGGTCAGGGCGAACGGCCGCGCGGACACACACGGACGTCCGCTGCAGAAGAGTCTCGTCTTGCCTGCACGGCGGCGCACCAACCAATCACGCCCGAACCCGGGTGCACCGTCGCGAAGGGCATCCCGTTCGGCCTCGCTCCCTCATCCGGGGCCGTGCAGTCGGAAGTCACCGGACTTGATCCCGTAGCGCTGCATCAGCTTCTGCAGGGCCGACCGGGACATCCCAGCCTCCTCGGCGCTGCGGGTCACGTTGCCGTCGTTGCGCCGGAGCAGCTCCTGGACGTACGAGCTCTCGATGGCCGCGACCTTGCGGGCCTTCATCTCCTGGAACGTGCTGGCCGTGCCGTCCGTCGCCGGTGCAACGACCTCGCGCACCCCGTCGAAGATCTCCGACGGAAGGTCCTCGGCCCGGATCATCGCTCCGCTCCCGAGCGCGCAGGCACGCTGGATCGCATTGCGGAGTTGGCGGACGTTTCCCGGCCACGTGTGTGCGCGGAGCGCCGCACGAGCGCCCGCGTCGATCGCGTGCACGGCGCAGGACGGATTGGCTCGCCGGAACGCGTCGAGGAAGTGCTGGGACAGGAGCTCGACGTCCTCCCTCCGATCGCGCAGCGGCGGCACGTCGATGCGGACCACGTCGAGGCGGTAGAAGAGGTCCTGTCGGAACCGGCCCGCGTCCACTTCATGGGCGAGGTTCCGGTTCGTCGCGCAGACGATGCGCACGTCCACCTGGATCGTCTCCGTGCCGCCCACGCGACGGATCTGACGTTCCTGGATCGCGCGCAGGAACTTGGCCTGGAACGCCAGCGGCAGCTCACCGATCTCGTCCAGGAACAGCGTTCCTCCGTCCGCGAGTTGGAACAGCCCCATCTTCGCGCCCGCGGCCCCGCTGAACGCACCCTTCACGTGACCGAACAGCTCGCTCTCGATCAGGCTCTCGGGCATCGTCGTGCAGTCGACCGGCACGAATGGCCGAGCGGCTCGCCCACTCGAGTCGTGGAGGTGATGCGCGAGCAGCTCCTTGCCGGTGCCGCTCTCACCCTGGATCAGAACCGACGCGTCGGTGCGCGCAGCGCGCTCGATCAACTCGACGGTGCGTGCGAAGGTCGGGGCGCGGTAGACGAGCGGTCCTGTCAGCCCGTCGACCCGTTCGCGAAATCCGACGTTGCGGGCCCTCAAGCCTCGATGGGCGAGCGCCTTCTCGACGCGCTCCATCAGCTGACACTCGTCGAACGGCTTCTGGATGTAGTCGAACGCGCCGAGCTTGATCGCCCGCACCGCCGCTTCGACCTCGGGAAACCCGGTCATCAGGATCACCTCGAGATCGGGGTCCGCGGTGCGGACAGCCTCGAGCAGGCTGAGCCCGGACATCCGCGGCATCCGGATGTCGCTGACCAGGAGGTCGAACCGCTCCTGCCGGAGCCGCTCCAGCGCGTCCTCCGCCGACGCCACGACCGTGGCACTGTGACCGGAACGCTCGACGAAGAACGCGCAGGAATCCGCGAGGTCCCGCTCGTCGTCGACGATCAGGATGCGAGCAGTCGCTGCGGTGTCTTCCCGTTCACTCATGCGCAGAGGGCTCTTCGGGCCTCGTCCGCCCGAATCGACCCTCACAGCCGGGGTCGAGGCACTCCACGTTGAGCTTCAGCGAGTGGGAAAGCAACCGGAAGCCCTGGGCGCGGGCGATGGCCTCCTTCCGCTTCTCGAGCTCCGCGTCCTGGAACTCGAGGATCTTGCCGCAGACCTGACACAGCATGTGGTCGTGGTGGGCGTGGCCGAGGATGTGCTCGAAACGCTTGCCGCCCTCCCCGGTGTCGAGCCCCTCGACGAAACCCGCCGACTCCAGCATCGCCAGCGTCCGGTAGACGGTCGCGCGCGACACCTGGTTGTCGACGCCCCGGCACATCTCGAGGAGCTCCTCGGCGTTGAAGTGCTCGTGCGTGCCGAAGACCACTTCGGCGATGAGCTTGCGCTGTGAGGTCCAGCGGTAGCCACGCTGGCGCATGTAGCGCTCGACGGTTTCGAGTTCTTCGGCTGCGTTCATGTCAGGACCTCCTGCTTGGGGTGGATCCGGGCAAAACCGCGCAACGCCGCTCGGCCGGCAGGATTCCGTCGGGATCCGATCCTAGCCTCATCCGCGCTCGGCGCCACGCGCCGAGGCGAGGGATCGGGGTGACGGCGCAACACCCGGGCCAGCGGTCGGGGCCGATGACCCGACCGGAGGAGCGGCGGTCAGCGACAGCCGATGTCGCGGCGGAAGTGCATACCGCGGAACTGGATGCGCTCCAGCGCCTCGTAGGCACGCGCCCGCGCCTTCGGGATGTCCGCGCCGAGCGCACAGACCGACAGCACCCGCCCGCCGGCGGTCACGACGTCGCTTCCGCGTCGGGAGGTCCCGCTGTGGAAGACCTGGAGGTCCGGACCGGTCTCGACCTCATCGAGCCCGTGGATCGGCAGGCCCTTCGGATAGGACCCGGGGTAGCCCTCGCTGGTCGCCATCACGCACACGGCCGTCCGCGGGTCCCAGGCCATCGGCTCACACTCCTCGAGCCGACCCTCGGCGGTCGCCAACAGGTAGGGCACCAGGTCGCTCTGCATCCGCATCAGCAGCGGCTGGGTCTCGGGGTCGCCGAGCCTGCAGTTGAACTCGAGCACGCGGGGCCCGTTGTTGGTCATCATCAGGCCGGCGTAGAGGAACCCGCGGAACGGTCGTGACTCGCGGTTCATCGCGTGGACCGCCGGGATGATCACCTGGTTCTCGATCTGCCCCCACGAGCGGCCGCGGACGAACGAGACCGGAGTGAAGGCCCCCATCCCGCCCGTGTTCGGTCCCTCGTCGCCGTCGAGGACCTGCTTGTGGTCCTGGGCGGCATCCAGCGGGACGATCGTCTTGCCGTCGGTGAGCGCCATCACGGAGACCTCGGGACCCTCGAGGCACTCCTCCAGCACGACGGTCGCCCCGGCTGCGCCGAACCGCCCCTGTTCGAGGCACTCGCGCACGGCTGCGGCGGCCTGCGCGCGGTTCTTGGCGACGGTCACGCCCTTGCCGGCGGCGAGACCGCTCGCCTTGACGACGATCGGATCGTCGGAGCGATTGTCGAGGAACGCCAACGCCTTCCGCAGATCGTCGAACGTCCAGAATCCCGGTCCCGGAATCCGGTGCCGTCGACAGAGCTCCCTGGCGAAGGCCTTGTCACCCTCGATGGCCGCAGCGCGTCGATCGGGTCCGAAACACGGAATGCCAGCCGCCTGCACCGCGTCGACGATCCCGGCGCAGAGCGGGGCCTCGGGACCGACGACGACGAGACCGGCGCCGATCTCCTTCGCCAGCGCGACGATGCCGGGGATGTCCTCGGCCTGGACCGGCCAGGTCTGGGCGACCTGCGCGATCCCGGCGTTGCCGGGCGCGCAGTGCACCTTCTCGACCAGGGGCGACTGCGCGATCTTCCAGGCCAGCGCGTGCTCGCGCCCACCTCCGCCAACGACGAGGACGTTCATGCGGCGGGGACCATAACCCGACCCGGCGGCCCGGGCCACGCGTGGTTCCCCTGACGCGACTCGCACGGGAGGTGCGCACGAACGGCAGCGGGATCAGCCCAGGTCCTTCGCGAGCCGGAGCCCCGCGAACATCCACCGCTGCGAGGACTGGAAGAAGTTGCGGTAGGTCGCGCGCACGTGCCCGCGAGGGGTCACGCACGCACCCCCGCGCAGCACCTGCTGGCCGCTCATGAACTTGCCGTTGTACTCGCCGAGAGTGCCCGGCAGCGGCCGGAAGCCTGGGTAGGGCAGATACGCACTGCCCGTCCATTCCCAAACGTCGCCGAACAGCTGGCGTAGACCGCGACCGGACGCTGGCTGCGCGCGCAGCCGATCGTCGTCGAGGAAGTTGCCCGCGTCGGGGTCCACCGAGGCGGCCGCGAGCTCCCACTCCCACTCGGTCGGCAGCCGAGCGCCGGAGAAGCGCGCGAACGCGTCGGCTTCGTAGAACGAGACGTGCGCGACCGGGCGCCAGGGATCGAGCGGCACACGGCCGCCGAGCGTGTATTCGGCGACCGGAGCATCTCCTTCGAACCGCCAGTGCAGCGGACCGCGGATCCCGTGCGCCCGGACCCAAGCCAGCCCGTCGGCCAACCAGAGCTCCGGTCTCTCGTAGCCCCCCTCGGCGCAGAAGCGCATCCAGTCCCCGTTCGTCACCAACCGGTCGGCGAGCACGAACGGAAGGACGAACGCCTGGTGCCTGGGCGTCTCGTTGTCGAACGCGAAGCCGGGACGGGCCGGGTCGACACCGCAGGAGACGAGACCTCCTTCGAACTCGAGGAACGCGGGGTCACCTGCGGCCCCCTCGCGCCCGCCGTCGCCCGCATCCAGGTCGGTGCGGTACGATGGCTCCGTCGGGTTGCACGACAGCACGTGCAGGATGTCCATCAGGATCAGCTCCTGGTGCTGCTGCTCGTGCTGCAGGCCGAGCTCGACGCGGCGGAGGACTTCCGGCTCAGCGGTCGCGCCCGACATGAGCTCACCGACCGCGTCCTCGACGTGGTGGCGGTAGCGCAACACGTCCTCGAGAGTCGGCCGCGAGAGCAGTCCTCGCTGGGTCCGTGGATGCATCCGGCCCGCCGTCTCGTAGTAAGAGTTGAACAGGTGGTGATATGCAGCGTCGAAGGCGCGGTAGCCAGGCGCGTGCGGCACGAGGATGAAGGCCTCGAAGAACCACGTCGTGTGCGCGAGGTGCCACTTGGTCGGGCTGACGTCGGGCATCGACTGGACGACCGTGTCCTCGACCGCGAGAGGCGCGACGAGCCGTTCGGTCGTGCGGCGCACGTGCTCGAAGCGGCGCAGCATCGACTCGAGATCTGCGGGCGCAGGGGACTGCATGCCAGACACCCTAGGCTCCCGAACCGTAGGGCGCCTGCCCTGCCCAACGAACCGCAGCGGGCTCGAACGCACAGACGACCTCGACGCCGGGCCGGATCCCGAGTTCGCGCACCGTGTCCTCCTCGACCGCGGCACGCAGGAACTCCCCTCCGCCGAGATCGACGTCGACCCTTCGCCTCCCGTAGAGGTCGCCAACCTCCGCGATCCGCCCGCGCAGCTGGTTCGTCCCGGGGCGATCTCGCAGCGGCTCGCGGAGCACGAGGACCGCGTCGGGGCGCACCGCGATCCGGCCGCGCCAGCCGGGTGAGAGCCGGACGAACGGCAGGTAGACCTCCTGCCCCGCGGCGTCGAGGGCGACCCTCAGCCAGCGACCGTCCTCGTCGAGGTAGTCGACGGCAGCACCGAGCAGGCTCTCGACGAGGAACGTCTCGGCGAACGAACCGCGCAGCGTGCGGCCGAGGAGCCCCCACGGTTCGTCCGGGCCGAACGACAGACCGCCCTGGAGGACGACCAGCTCGTCCGCGAGATCATCGAGCTCGGCGGTCCCGTCGGCGACGTAGAGCACGCGGACCTTCGCCGCATCGCGAACCCAGCGGAGCAGCGTCCAAGTCTCGCGGCGCAGATTCCTCGACTCCGCCTCGGCCGGAACCACGACGAGGCCCGTCGCACCCGCGGCCAGCGCTACGCCGATCGCGACGCGGCGACGTTCCTCCGGCCCGAGATCGCAGCAGCGCTCGCCGTGGAGTCCATCGAGCCCGAGCGGGTCGCCGGCCAACGCCGTCTGCCGTCGGCGGACGAAGGCACCGAGCCGCGCGATCCGGAGCAGGGTGCCGACGCGGAGCCGGGAAGGTCTCGCCGCGCCGTCGACGCAGACGTATCCGGATGGGTTCGCGCCGCGGAGGAACGCGCGCGCGCCGTCGCCCGCGAACGCGGTGACCGGCGCATCCACACGGTCGAGGATCGCATCGTGTGGGGGCCGCTCCAGCGCACCCCCGTGACCCGATCCCACGAACGGCTCAGAGGAACGTGTCACCGCGGTCCTCGGTCACCGCGCCGAGCGACTCGCCGTCCTCGATGCGATGCTCGAGCCACCAGTTGGTCTCGTGGTACAGGCAGGTCACGTCCCGGCAGTTCGCGCTCGCGTCGAAGCGGTCGAGCAGCGCCGCGGTGCTGTTCGACGTCGAGGCCACGGAGTCCACGTCGCAGTACGCGTCGGACTCGCCGAGCCGTGCGGCAGCGACGCCGCGGTACGCCGGGCAGTTGAACGTCCCGTGCGGGCTCAGCACCTGCCGCAGCGCCTGCATGTGGCAGGTCTTCGGCTGCCGCGTGTACTCGCGCCACGAGTTCTCCATCAGCATCCGGAGGTTCGTGCTCTCCCGGACCGAGAAGCCGGGGCCTTCGTAGGCGCGCGCCGCGTCGATGCCCTGGCGGATCCGCCGGAGCACGTCCGACATCGCCCCCTCGATCTTCGACGGGTCCATGATCTCCGAGCCGGTGTCCGCGCGTTCGAGGAACGGCTTGAACGAGATGTAGTCGAAGCCCGCCTCGGAGGCGCGCCGCGCGGCCGCCTCGATCTCGCCGATGTTCTCGACGACCGCGACGTCGTCCCGCGTCCCGCCGCGCCAGGTGATCACGAACGAGAACCCGACCTGGAACGTCGAGTTCACTTCCTTGATCCGCCGCACGTAGCCGCAGATCTCGTCCAACCCGAGCGTGCTCGGCGTCGGCTTGTGCATCGCGCGGAACACCGCGTCGCTCGCCGCGTCGAGGGAGAGGCGGACCCAGTCCCCGTCGCCGAGGTGCGGAGCGGCCTCGAGGATGCGGTCGTTGCGGCTCCCGTTCGACACGACGGCGACCTGGAGCCCCAGGGCCTTGAGGTGCGCGACGAACGACGCGAAGCCCGGATAGAGCGTCGGCTCACCGCCGCCGATCAGGATCACGCTGCGCATCCCCCGCGCTGCCATCTCCACCATCTGGCGCCGCAGCGTCTCGTCGGCGTGCCGGACCTTCGAGTTGAGGATCTCCCAGTCGATGCAGTGGTCGCAGCGGTAGTTGCACGCGGTCGTCAGGTCCAGGTTGATCGACATCGGCACGAGCTCCGGGACTGCGGGCTCGGCGCGCCCGTCGCGGCGCGCCGCACGCAGCTCCCTCTGCCATGCGACGTAGGCCTCGACCTGCGGTCGGAGTGCGGGTTGGCGGAGCTTGGCCGAGAAATCGTGGATCGCCTCAGCGCGACGACGGCCAGGCGTCGACGAGGTCTGCGTAGAGCCGGGCTCGCGCGCGGATCCGGTCGGCGTGGGTTCGGAAGCGGTCAAGGTCTCGTGCCCTGTGGTCGGCGACGAAACCATACACGAGGGCCCGGAGCGGATCTTCGAGCGGAACCTCCCGCCCGTCCTGGGCGCGGAGACGCATCGCGTAGGTCGAGGGATCGACCACGCGCTCGGCGCGGAAGCCGTCGACCTCGATCCACGCCGGACGCGGTTGGGTCCGGACGCGTCTGAGTTCGAACGCGACGTCGATGCACCCCGACGGGTGCCGGCCGACGCAGCGGACGTCGACGGCTTCGTCGCTCGCGGTCTCGATCCCGATCTCGTCGAGTTCGAGGGAACCAGCGGGCTCGGCCAGCTCCTGGAGGACGCTGACCAGGTGAGACGCGCTGTCGTCGAGCATCGCGCGCCCGATCCCGGATGGCGACAGCCGCATCGAAACCTGCGCGGGCAAGGCTCTCGTCCGCCCCGCCAGAGCGGTGAACCCGGGCAACACCCAGGTCCACTGGCAGTTCTCGACGAGAAGTCGGCCGTCCGCGGCCAGTGCGTCGACGAGCGCGTCGGCGCGATCGGGTGTGGCCCCCGGCGCGATGAACGGCTTCTCGCAGAGCACGTCGACCGGATGGCGCATCGCGACCTCGAGGTGAGCCTCGTGGAACGGCGCTGGAGACGCGATCACCACGATCGTGGCACCCGAGTCGCGGATCGCTTCTTCGAGGTCGTCGTACGGTGCGACGTGGGTCCCGGTGATCCGTTCGATACCCTCGCACGCCGCGCGGGTCCGATCGAGGTCGCGACCGACGCCTCCCTGGACTTCGACACCGGCCTCCGCGAGGTACCGGGCGAAGAACGGGCCGAGACCGTTCCTCGTGCGGCCGGGCCCGACGATCACGCAGCGCGGCGAGTCACCCATCGCGCCGCAGCCTAGCGCGAGTCTCGCCGCCTTTCCTCGCAGGCATCCATGCGCTAAGCCATCGGGCCATGTCCTCGCACGAACTCGAGCTCGCCGCCGAACCTGCTCCCGCGAAGCCGGAGCGTCCGCGCCGCAAACCTGCGGCACCCGAGGCCACGGTCGACGCGCCGAAGAAGCGGAAGCGCGCGGAAGAAGGCGCGAAGGCGAAGAAGGAGCCGAAAGCCAAGAAGAAGGACAAGAAGCAGAAGAAGGGCAAGAAGAAGGCCAAGCGCACCGCGGCCTCCTCCGACCGCCACGAGCTGTATCAGCTGAGCGTCCAAGCCCCCGAGGTCGACGCGACGTTCTTCGCGAAGTACTTCCGCAAGATCACCGGCGAGCCGGCCCGCGTGCTGCGCGAGGACTTCTGCGGAACCGGCTACCTCGCGTCCCACTGGGTGACCCGTCACCGCGACAACCGCGCGATCGGCGTGGACCTCGACGCTCCGACGCTCGACTGGGGCCGCACGAACAACATCGGGCCGCTGGCCGACCACGAGCGGGAACGGATCGAGCTGATCGAGCACGACGTCCGCACCGTGCGCACCGCACCCTGTGACGTCCTCGCCGCGCTGAACTTCAGCTACTCGTTCTTCGAGACGCGCGACGAACTCCGCGCCTACATGACCCACGTCAAGCAGGACATCCGTCCCGGCGGGCTGCTGATCCTCGACGCCTGGGGCGGTGGGGATACCCAGGTGGAACAGGAAGAGGAGCGCGAGGTCGAGGACTTCTACTACGTCTGGGACCAGCACAAGTTCGACCCGCTGACCTACCACAGCGACTGCCGCATCCACTTCCGCTTCAAGGACGGCACCGAGATCCGCAACGCGTTCCGCTACAAGTGGAGGCAGTGGACGCTTCCGGAGCTCCTCGAGCTGATGGCCGAGGCGGGCTACGAGGACCCCCACGTGCTCTGGGAAGGCACCGACAAGAAGACCATGGAAGGCGACGGCAAGTTCAAGCGCGTCAAGCGCGGCGAGGCCGACCCTGCCTGGATCGCCTACGTGGTCGGGCGAGCCTGACCCGTTCCGGGAGCGCTCGCTGCCTCCCGGAATCGTCGCTGGTGTCGCGGTAACCCGTGCGTGGCGGAGCCAGCCAGGGACGACCGCCCCTCACGCCCGTTGACCCCCGGGCAGCCGATCCCGACACTGTTCGCCCCCATGAACACGATCGTCGTCCTCGGCGCCGGCAAGATTGGCCGGATGGTCGCCCACTTCCTCGGCCACAGCGGTGACTACCGCGTCCGCGTCGGCGACGCCCAGCAGGTTGCCGTCGACCAGATCGTCCAGAACGTGCAGGCCTGCGAGGGCCAGACGGTCGACTTCTCGAGCGAGTCCGACCTCGATCGGATCCTCGACGGCGCGACCGCGGTGATCTCCTGCGCGCCTTTCCACTGCAACCCGCTGATCGCCGAGCGCGCGAAGCTCGCCAAGGTCCACTACCTGGATCTGACCGAGGACGTCGCGGTCACGCGCAAGGTCCAGGAGCTGGCCGCCGACGCAGAGTCGGCGTTCATCCCCCAGTGCGGCCTCGCCCCCGGCTTCATCACGATCTGCGCGGTCGACCTGCTCGAGGGAATGACCGACATCCGCGATCTCCGGATGCGCGTCGGCGCGCTCCCGCGCTACCCGAGCAACCTGCTCCGCTACAACCTGACCTGGAGCACCGAGGGACTGATCAACGAGTACTGCCAGCTCTGTGAGGTCGTCCTCGACGGCGAACTCCGCCTGGTCCAGCCGCTCGAGAACCTCGAGTCCCTCGTCGTCGACGGGGTCGAGTACGAGGCCTTCAACACGTCCGGCGGCCTCGGCACGCTGGCGACGAGCCTCGACGGCCGCGTCCGCAACGTGAACTACAAGTCGATCCGCTACCCGGGTCACAACTACCTGCTGAAGGTCCTCCTCCAGGACCTCCAGCTGAAGGACCACCAGGACGAGCTCCGCGCCATCTTCGAGCGCGCGCTGCCGGCGACCCTCCAGGACCAGATCGTCGTCTTCGTCAGCGCGACCGGGACCTACCAGGGCCGCCTGACCGAGCGGACCTACGCGAAGACGATCTACCACCAGGAGATCGACGGCCACGCGTGGAGCGGGATCCAGATCACGACCGCGGCCGGCGTCTGCGGCGTCCTCGACCTGCTCTGCCAGGGCGAACTGCCGCAGCGCGGTTTCGTCCGGCAGGAAGACATCGGCTACGAGCGGTTCATCCAGAACCGCTTCGGCCGCTACTACGCGTGAGCCGGAAAGGCCGCGCCGCGGCGGGCGGGTAGCGAACCACACCCGGGCGGGCCTCCAGGGTCCGCCGGGCCTCCCTGAGCTGTGGAGAACACTCCACGTTTGTGGAGAGCTGTGGGGAGATCGCCGACGGTCCGCTGGCATCGAGAACGCCGGCCCGGGCCCTTCCCACGCCGTCCCCGGCGGCCAGCGCTTGTCCACAGAGCCCGGCTCCCGGAACCACAGGGGCCCCGGGCACCTGGCCCGGGCCCCTTCCCGCGCCCCCGGCCGCGCGGTCCGGGCACCGAACCGAGGCACGCGGTTCCCGGGCAGCGGATAGCATCCGCGCCACGATGCTCGCCCTCGCCGTCACCCTGGCCCTGGCCGCCTGCCCCCAGGACCCGCGAGGAAATGGGCCCCGGCTGCCCGGCCCGGCGGACGGACCGGTCCAGCCCAGCGTCGCCGCCCCCGAGCCCGAGCCCACCCTCGACGACGCGCTCCGCGCCGCTGCGGACGACGCGGCCGAGCGGGCGCTCGCCTGGCTCGCCGGCACCCAGCGCCCGGAGGGCTACTGGCAGGGCC
>JAQCBR010000251.1 GCA_027621295.1 Planctomycetota bacterium | reverse complement strand
GCAGCCATGGCCGCGGACGACCCGCTCCCCGTCGCTGCAGGTGACCACGACGCGACCCTGCGCGTCCTCACCCACCGTCAGGCTACGGATGTCCAGTGCGCGGAACTCGATGCCGAGCCTGCCGACTGCCCGGGTGATCGCCCGGAACGCGGCATCGATCGGACCGTCGCCGACGGCCGCCTCGGCGATGATCTCGCCCGCCTCGTCGCGGACCCGGACCGCAGCGTGCGAAGCCGAGCCGCTGCCTGCGGTCGCGGACATCTCGACGAGCTGCCAGGGTCCGCTGGCGCGCGCGGTACCAACCGCGAGCGCCTCGAGATCGTCGTCGTCGACCTGCTTCTTCCGGTCGGCCAGCTCCTTGAAGCCTGTGAACACCGCTTCGAGCGCCTCCTCGTCCAGGAAATGCCCGAGCTCGACGAGTCGCGCTCGCACCGCGTGACGCCCGCTGTGCTTTCCCAGCACCAGCGCCGAACGGCCCGCGCCAACTTCGTCCGGCTTCAGGATCTCGTAGGTGCTCGCGTCGGCGAGGACTCCGTGCTGGTGGATCCCCGCCTCGTGCGCGAACGCGTTCGCGCCGACGACGGCCTTGTTCGGCGGAACCGTCACCCCGGTCACGCCGCTGACGAGACGGCTCGTCGCGCAGAGGTGCTCGGTCCGGACCCCCGTGTGGACGCCGTATCGGTCGGCGCGGTGCCGCACCGCCATGACCAGCTCCTCGAGCGCGCAGTTGCCGGCCCTCTCGCCCAGACCGTTCACCGTGCACTCGACCTGGCGCGCGCCCGCCCGGACGGCGGCCAGCGAATTGGCGAGCGCCAGCCCGAGGTCATCGTGGCAGTGCGCGCTGATCACCACGCCCTGGTGTCCGGATGCCACCTCGACGAGGCCCGCGATCCGCTCGAAGAACTCGTCGGGCTCGGCGTGCCCGACCGTGTCCGGGATGTTGATGGTCGTCGCCCCCGCCTCGATCGCAGCCGCGACCGCCTCGGCGAGGAAATCCTGCTCGGTCCGCGCCGCGTCCTCCGCCGAGAACTCGACGTCCGGGTAGATCGAGCGCGCGTGCGCCACGCCCCGCCGGATCGCCTCGAGCACCGCGCCGCGCCCCATCCGCAGCTTGTGGACACGGTGGATCGGGCTCGTTGCGAGGAACACGTGAAGCCTTGGCCGCGACGCCTGTGCGAGCGAGGCGGCCGCTGTGTCGATGTCCTGCTCGCGGCAGCGCGCCAGCGCTGCGACGACCGGCTCGCGCACCGCACGCGCGATCGCCGCGACGGCCTCGGCGTCACCGGGCGAGGCTGCCGGGAACCCCGCCTCGATCACGTCCACGCCGAGGCGCTCCAGGGCACGAGCCACCTGCAGCTTCTCGGCCAGGGTCATGCTGCAGCCGGGTGCCTGTTCGCCGTCGCGCAGCGTCGTGTCGAAGACGATCAGGCGATCGCTTTCTGGGGGGATCTCGGTCATCGGCTCTTCTGTGGGCAATGGACAGGGGAGCCGCCCGGGGCTCGCCGCCGTCGCCTGCAGAGCTCGGAATCCCGAATCTCGCGGCCGTGGACCTGCGCTCCCCGTGCGGTGGGGGCGGGTCCTTCTCGGGCTCAGTCGACCTGCTTCCGGCCGATCTGCACCGCAGAACCCAGACCCCGCCCGCTGGCTAGCGAAGCAAGGCGCACGCCGGATAGCGGGCTGAGCTGGTTCTGGAGCGAGGGCCGGAGCATCGGTCGGCGCGGAACGATGCCGATCCGCGCGGGCGAGTGCAAGCCCCGTGTTCCGTCGTTCACGGCCGAGACCAGCCAGCGGAGTTCGGCAACGGGAGGACACCAACGCAAACCGGGCCAGCCCCGCGTGGGACCGGCCCGGTCGGTGCCCGGACTCCGCGACGGCATCACCGTCGCGGAGAGGGCAGGATCGCGAACGATCAGTTCAGCCCGAACGTCAGCTCGAGGCCGTTGGACAGCAGGATGCCGCCCTGGTTCACGCCGGTCGCGAAGGTGTAGGCCTGCGAGTACAGGTTCGCACCGTTCATCGTCGGGTCGTTCGGGATGGTGAACGACAGCGGGGTCGTCGAGCCGGTGACCGCCACCGGGACCGACAGCGCGATGCCCGTGTAGAGCTCGCAGGTCGGCGCACCGATGAACGCGAGGTCCAACGCCGGGGTCTGCTGGATCAGCCCGAAGTTGAGGCCAGCCGCGCCAGCCGTCGCAACGATGTTGCGGATCTCGACGTCGAACGTCGAGTTGATCTTCGGACGGTTCATGTTCGTCAGCGTCAGCGGATACTGGTCCGCCTCCGTGGTGAACGGGATCGCGCCCGAGATGTCGGTGTTGCCCGGATCGTTCGCACCGCCACCGATGCTGAAGCCGACGAGGCCCGGGCCGACGTCACAGACTTCGTAGCGGTACTCGACCGAACCGTCGGCGAACAGCGCCAGCTGGAAGGTGTTCAGCGACGTCGCCACACCGAAGCGCGGCACCGCGAGCCAGGTCACGTAGGCAGCCGCGCCCGACGGATCGACGTCGAAGTGGACCGAGCCACCCGTCGTCGGGTTCATGTCGTGCCACAGCGGCGCGAGGCGCGGCGCTTCGCCGAGCAGGCGCGTCGGGTTGCCGGCGAAGGTCGCCGCCGTCTGCGTCGTGTCGAGCCACGCGAAGCCGTTCGAGCAGACGAGGATGTCCGTCGTGCTGCCGCCCGGGTACGGGAACGAGAAGCCCAGGGCCTGGGCCGCCGACAGCGCGTCGTCACCGAGCCCGAGGTCCCCTAAAGCCGGCGTGAACCAGCCGTTGCTGCCCTGCGACACGGTGTAGCCCGTGCCCGTCGGCGTCATGCGGATGCTGTTCGGAGCACCGGCGGTACCCGACAGGTCCCACAGCTGCACGCCGAGGTCCTCGTAGAACGACAGCGACGTGTCGTTGCAGCCCGCGCCGAACGGCGTCGCGGCAGCCAGGTCACCCGGCGCGATGTAGTCCATCTTGAGGACCGCAGCGAAGCTCGAGAGACCGCCGGTGAGCGATGCCGGGTTGGTCGTCGACAGGCGACGGGCGAGGTCGCGCGTGAAGCTCGACGACGCAGCGATGTTCGGCACACCCGTCGGGGCCGGCGCGAACGGCGCCGTCACATCGAGGCAGAGGTCCTGACCGCTGGTCGGGTCGTAGACGAACGGCGTCTGGAGCACGAGGTCGATGATCCAGTCGTTCGGCGTGCTGCCCGAGGCGGGCGTGCAGACCACGTCACCGCTGAAGACGGTGGTGACGTCGGCGCCGGTGTTCGACGCGAAGTTGGTCGCCATCGTCGCGTAGGTCAGCGGGCTCGTCGACATCGCGATCGTCGTGCCGGTGTAGGTCTCACCGCCGACCGAGGTCGCACCGTTGATGGCGCGGAACTGCAGGCGCGTGATCGTGACCGGGTAGTCGATCCCCTGGTTCAGGAAGTGATCCGGGGCGTAGAGCATCTGGTAGCGGAACGCCGTGTTCCGCCAGATGAAGCTCGTGCTGCCCGGGTAGTTCGGGTCCATCCCCTGCGGGATGACGACCTGCGGACGCACCGGCGGGGGCACCGTGACCGTG
>JAQCBR010000082.1 GCA_027621295.1 Planctomycetota bacterium | reverse complement strand
GGGCTGGATCGCGATCGATCCATCCGAGACATCCGCCTAGTTCATCGGGCCGGCGCTCGGTAAGCCGTGAAGCGCGAGCGAAAGACCCATGCCTCCTCAGCACCTCCCGAACTCCAGGCGCCCTTGCGGTCAGTTCGGAGCGCGCTCCAACACGAGGATGTCGCGTAGATACGCGGCACGCTGCTCGACCTCGGGGAGGACGTAGCGCCGGAACGTCGGGGCGAGCGCCTGCTCCACGGCGGCGGTGTTGGGGCGACGCGCGCCAAGAATAACGAAACGGACCCCCGGCCGGCGGGCCCGCTCGATGAGTTCTTCGGGAGCAAACGGCCGCGGGGGCAGCGGGCGCGAGCCTGCGAACCAGATCACGCGGGTCATGTCGCCGGCGACGGTCTGACCGTCCTCGAGGCGGGCGCCGAGGTAGTCGCCGACCTGACGCTCGCCGATGCGGTCCGTCTCGCCGATCTTCAGGCTCGCGAACAGCCCGGTCAGGCCGGCGAGGAACAGGGTCGGCCAGCGGCCGCGTTCGGGCAGGGACGACAGTCCCCGGACCGCGAACGGCAGCGCCAGGAAGAACCAGGAGATCAGGAAGCGGCGACGCGGCAGGAACAGCAGGATCGCGACCAGCCCGACCAGGAGCACGACGCGGTGCGCGCGCAGGGACGGGTCGCGGCGGGTCTTCCAGAGCCCGAACAGCGCGAGCGCCCCCGCCACCTGGAACGCCTCGAGCCAGATGGCCGGCAGCGCGATCACGTGCTCCAGGAAGCGCCCGACGTGCAGGACGTCGCCATCGAACGCGCCGTCGCCTCGGACCGCGTGGAGGCCGAGCTTGGGCAGGAGTTCGAACGGCATCCCGAGCGAACTCCGCCACGCGGCCAGGCCGACGGCTGCAACGCCAACTGGGACCAGCGCAACCAGGCCTCGCCGACCCGAGACCAGCAGCGGCGCTATGCCGAGCGCCAGCGCCTCGGGCCTCGCCCAGAAAGCGGCGCCGGCGAGTACGCCAGCAGCGAGCGATCGGCCGGACAGCGCGGCCCAGAACGAGCCGCTCGCCGCCAGCAGGAACACCGGCTCGGTGTAGACCTCTGCGCCGTAGCGGACGACGAGCGGAGCCAGCGTCGCGAGCACCGCTGCAGGCACACCCTGCCCCGGGCTCGTGCGCTCGACGAGCCGGACGAGAGGCCAGATCGCCAGCGCCCCGCAGACCGCGGTCACGAGCTGACCGGCGCGGAACGGGTCGAGGGAGAGCGCGACGAGCGGGGCCGTCAGCAGCGGCAGGAGCGGCGGGAACACCTCCGACAGCGCGGCGGCCGCGTCGCCCGAGGCGAACCGCTGCGCCATCCAAAGGTAGTTCGCCGCGTCCTCGGCAGGGATCGGTGCGAGCGCGGACGCGAACGCGCGCAGCCCGAACGCAGCGAGCACGAAGTGCAGGAGACGGCGGCGTGGCAGCGGTTCGTTCAGGGCATCCTCCGGGCCAGCGCCGGGTCTTCGCCGTCGGCAGCGTAGCCGCCGAGCCCGAACACCAGCGCACGGTAGTTGCCGACGTCGAGGATCGTCAGCGACTGCACCGCGCGAAGCGCCGCGAGTTCCCGCGACAGGTCGTCGCGCTCGTGGGCGGCCCTCCGCAGGCGGCGGAGACCTTCATCGCGGGGGCGCACGCCGGGCCCGAGAATCGACCAGAGACCGACGATCCGACGGAGTTCCGCATCGCCGGCGTGCCACGCCCGGATCAGGTTGCCGCGACCGCGACGCCCGATGCGGCGATCGCCGTGGTGTTCGCGCAACCAGCGTGACACCGGGTGCGGCCGCCCCAGCCTCAGGATCCGACCGAGACCTCGGCGCACGAATGCGCCGGGCAGGCTCGTCTCCCGGTCCTCGGCAAGCTGGAGCCGACGCTCGAACCACTCCTCGGCTCGGATCAACGTCCGCACGTCGTCGCGGTCGGTCATGTAGGCAATGGTCACGGCCCGCTCGGCGCGGAGCGCGTCGGCTGGCCCATGGACCGAGGCGTCGAGTTCGAGCCATCCACGGGCCGCGAGGCGGTGGACTTCGCGGACCCGTCGCCGGTTCTCCGTCGCCGCCCGACGGATGCCGTCGCGCTCCCGGTCCTGCATCCCGAAGTAGTCCATGTCGCGCTCGACCTCGGCGACGTCGCGCATCGAGCTGTCCGCGCTCGACCATCCCTCGGGCGCACCGGAGTAGCCTGGGTCGAAGCACACGCGGAGCCGCATCGCCTCCAGCACGGTCGGCCCCTTCATCCGCTGGATCTTCCGGAGCGCCACCGCGAACGGAGCACGCCCGCTCGCTCGCCGAGATGCGCCGTGGTCGCTCGACAGGATCTCCCGGACGATCTGGACGACCTTCTGGACCGTCAGTCGGACCGCGGTCCCGGCCGACATCAGCGCGTAGAGCGGCGCGAGCAGGACCCGCCCGCGGGACAGCCGCTGTTCGTAGAAGCGCAGCAGGTTCAGCGTGCGACGCGAGCGCGGCAGCTCGTGCAGCGGGCGGGTGCCGAAGATCTCGCGGATCGTCCGCTCGCGATCCATGCGGATCTGGCGGAGGACCCGCCGTCCGAACACCCGCTCGATGTGCCGCTCCCGCTGCAGGTCGATGGTCAGGAAGTCGAGAGCGTTGAACTCCGTCGTCCGGAACACGCCGCGCTCGTCGGCGGGGACGTTGCCGCGCACGCCGCTCGGCTCGGCGCGTCGGCGCCGCCACGCGACGAAGCCACGGCGGGCGTCCGGGTCCGCTGCACGACGCTGGGCGAGGCTCAGGCAGTTCCGGTTGTAGTCGGTGACGAGCTTCGCGGTCTCGACGGCGACGCTCTCGGTCACGAATCGGAACCAGACGAACGGACCGCGGAAGAACGACCCCTCGGTCAGGGACAGCTTGCGGAGGGCTCGATGCTCGCGCCGTGACCAGCCGAGGTGCACGTTGCGGATGTTCTGCAGCGAGAGGTTGGCGAGCAGCTGCTCGGTGGTCTTCAGGTCGGTCTCGTGCAGCGTCGCCCCGTCCAGGAAGTGCAGATACAGCAGCGCGACGCGGTAGAGCTCCCCGTCCAGGCTCGGACCCCGCATCACCGGCAGGTTGTCGATCCGACCCGTCCGCGCCGCGCGGATCTGCGCAGCCAGGTGCCCGGAAGCCTCCCAGTCGGGCAGCACTCCGCCGAACACCCGCTGACCGAGGAACGCGAGGTCCTCGTCCTGGTGACGGCGCTTGACCATCTCGACGAGGCCGATGAACTGCGCCTCGCTGGTCAGCTTGAACGCGTCCGATGCCTCGCCGGCCAACGCCTTGAGCCAGCGGCCGAGCGCGAGGAACGCGAGGCAGACGACGCCGAGCACGACGAGCGGCGTGGCGACGAATCGCGACAGGAAGGCGCCGACGGCCGAGTCCGCGCCGACGAGCAGCCGCACCAGCGTGAACAATCCGCCGAACAGGAGCAGCCGGACGGCGGGGCGCTGGCTGAACTTGACGATCGCGGAGGCGACCCGATCCAGGACCTGCGGGCCCGTCACGATCCCGTGCATGTCCGCGACGTGGAGCACGCGTTCGCGCCACGCCTCGAACACCAGCGCGACGCGGCGGCCGAAGTCGACGACGCGCGCCTCCGGCGTCGTCAGCCGCTCGGGGCTCCGGAACCATCGGACGATCGGCAGCGAGCGCACCACCGGTGCGTTGGCGATCCGCACGATGCGATCCAGCGCGGTCACATCCCGGTGCGGGAGCCAGAGCCTGAGCTCGGCCGGCGACAGCGACCAGAGGAATGCGATCGCGTGCTCGACGGGGAACTCGCGGCGGCCGATCCCGAGCCTCGTGGTCCGCTCGCCGCGTGAGCCCTCGCGCGCCCGATCCGTGCAGCCCGCAGCCAGGACCTGGGCCCGGAGCTCCAGGAGCGGTCCCGCTTCCTCGGGCGGCATCTCGTCGAGCAGCACGTGCTCGCGACGCAGCGCCCGGAACGCGAGCGCGCGTGGGTCGTCCCGTCCACCCGGCTCGAACGGCACGACGACCCGCTCGAAGAACACGAAGTCCCGGTTCAGAAGCGTCGAGAACCGGCGGACGACGGCGTCGAGTCCCCGGACCAGGAACAGGACGAGCCGGACCACCGCGAACACAGGCCGGAGCGCGTGGACGTACCGCGCCAGGTAGACGACCCGGAAGAAGCGCAGTGAGCGCGCGAGGATCGTCGCGTCGGCGACCCCCACGTCGACGAAGAACGCGGCCGCGGGCAGCGCGGGCAGCAGGTCGGTCAGCGCGTTGCGCACGAACCAGGATCCGCGCGCCGGGGCGAGCGCGAGACGGAACAGGAACTCGGCGACGAAGAACAGGCAGATCGAAGCGTCCGCGATCTCGATCCAGCGTGCCGGGCCGGCCCAGGCCTCGTACGCGAGCAGCGAGAACACGGCCAGCAGCAGCCCCAGACTCAGGTTCTCGAGCGCTGCAGTGCCGGTCTTGGTCAGCACGCGTTCGACGCGCGCCTGCAGGCGGCGATCGTGGGCGGCATTGCGCGCACGACGCGCGAGCCGACGGAGCGCGCGGTCCCCGGTCCGTGTCGCCAGCGCGGCGTAGACGTCTCCGGTCGCATGGAGGAGCGCGATGCGCCGCTCGAGATCGAGGTCCTCCTCGGCCGTCGCGAGTTCTGCCCAGCGCTCGCCGGCCGCGAACCGCAGCGGCGGGTCGATGCCGTCGACCATCGCCGTCCGGCGCGCGACTTCTGCGCGGGCGCGAGCCGCCTCTGCGTCGAGTCCGACCAGCCCGAGCTCGGCGCCCACGACCGCCAGGTCGAAGAGCGCGACCGGATCCCGGGCTTCGCCGGCGAGCAGCACTTCCAGCCGGGACGCCAGGACCGCTTCGCGAGCCTTCGCCACCGCAGCGCCGACTTCCGCTCCAGTGCGGCGATCCGCGACCCGCCGCTCCAGGAAGGCCAGTTCCGCGTCCTGGAGATCCGCTCCATCGACGCCGAGTTCTTCCCGCGCGCGACTGAGTTCCGCCACCAGATCCGCGGAAGGGCGCTCCAGGTCGGCGAGCAGTTCCTCGAGGGAAGCACGTGCGGGGCTGTCCGAGGCTCCTGGCATCAGCGGTGACCCCAGAGCTTAGCAGCGGGCTCCACGTGGGCGCCCTCCGACGCAGGACGCACCCTCGGCGATCGACCCGCTGAAATTGTCGGTCCCGAGTCGTCGATCCGGCGACCGGGCCGCATCGACCGCGGCCCGCCCTGTCCTCGACCTCCGTCCCCGAGCACACCATGCGCATCCACGCCCTGCTTCTCCTGCTCCCCCTGGTCGCCTGCAGCCCCGCAGCCCCCGAAGTGCGGAGCTTCCCGGCCGTCGACAAGATCGTCAGCGACACCGCAGCCTCCTACGACGAGCTCGTGGTCCGTCTGACGGTCCACGCGAAGCTCGAAGACGAGTCGAGGTCCCGGGTCCTGGCATCCACCGCCCCCGAGAAGAGGAACCGTTGGTCGGACGAGGAGGACGAGAGGGCCCTCGAGTCCGGTCAGCCGGTCATCCTCGACGAGGGTGGATTCCTCGACTACACGGCACCGGTCCTCGAGAACGGCACGGCGATCGCCGTCGTCGGGGTGACGGTGCGCGGCGACGAACGGGCCGCGATGGAAGCGAACGCGAAGGCGATCGCGGACGAAGTAGCGAAGGCGATCCTCGCGCTGTCCCCCCGACCGTTCTGACGAGCCCGATGACGAACCCCGCGGGCGGCACCGGGCGACCGCCCGGGGCCGTCAGCGGCCGAGCGCCGCGCGCACTGCGGTCACGGCGTCGGCCGCGGCCACGTCGGTCTTCTCGCCGGTCCTGCGGACGCCGTACTCGACCATGCCGTCGACGGCGCCACGCCCGACGGTGATCGAGAACGGGAAGCCGAGGAGCTCGAGGTCCTTGAACTTCGGGCCGGGGCGCAGCGGCCGGTCGTCGAGGCACGCGTCGATGCCCAGATCCCGCAGCTCGGCGTAGAGCTTCTCCGCGAGCTCGACCTGCTCCGGCTTCTTCACGTCGACGCAGACCACCGCGCACTCGAACGGCGCGATCGGCGCCGGCCAGCAGATGCCGCGCTCGTCGTGGTTCTGCTCGACCGCGGCCTGCGCGGTCCGGCTGACGCCGATGCCGTAGCAGCCCATGACGAACGGGGTCGGCTTGCCGCTCTCGGCCATGAACGTCGCGTCCATGTTGGTCGAGTACTTGGTGCCGAGCTTGAAGATGTGCCCGACCTCGATGCCGCGCGCCTGACGCAGCGGACCGGCTCCGTCGGGCGACATCTCGCCGGCCTTCGCGACGCGCAGGTCGCGGAACTCCGGCATCCGGCAGTCCCGCCCCATCTGCACGTTCAGGCAGTGGTAGCCGGTCTCGTTGCAGCCGGTCAGCAGGTTCTGACGACCCTCGAGCGTCTTGTCGGCGAGGAGCACCACGTCCTCCGGGAGCCCGATCGGTCCGGCGAAGCCGACCTCGGCCCCGGTCACCTTCTGGATCGTCTCGTCGCTGGCGAGCGTGACCGCGAGGCAGTCGAGCGCGTTGACGAGCTTGACCTCGTTGATGTCGAGGTCGCCGCGCATCATCACCGCGGCCACACCCTCACGGTCGGTCCACGTGACCTCGTAGAGCACGGTCTTGGCCATCGCGGCCGCGGGCATCCCGAAGAACGCCTCGAGCTGCTCGACGGTCCGGACGTCCGGGGTCTCGCGCCGATCGAGCGGAGCGCTCCCGGGATCGGCCGGAGCCGCCGCGGGCACGCTGTCGGCCTTCTCGACGTTGGCCGCGTAGCCCGACTCCTCGCAGTAGAGGATCGTGTCCTCACCCGCCTCGGCGAGGACCATGAACTCCTCGCTGCCGCTGCCGCCGATCGCGCCCGCGTCGGCCTGGACCGAGCGGAACTGCAGGCCGCAGCGCTCGAAGATCCGCCGGTAGGCGCGGTCCATTGCCGCGTAGGAGACGTCGAGTCCCGCCTCGTCCACGTCGAACGAGTAGGCGTCCATCATGATGAACTCCCGCCCGCGCATCAGGCCGTAGCGCGGCCGGATCTCGTCCCGGAACTTGTCCTGGATCTGGTAGAGGTTCACCGGGAGCTGCTTGTAGGAGTTGATCGCCTGGTCGGCGTAGGCGGTGATCACCTCCTCGTGCGTGGGACCGAGGCAGTACTCCGTGCCCTTCTGGTCCTTCAGCGTGAACATGATCCCGTCGGCGACGTAGCGCTCCCAGCGACCCGAGCTCACCCACAGCTCCTTCGGGTGCATCATCGGCATCATCACTTCCTGGGCCGACTCGCGGTCGAGCTCCTCGCGGACGATCGCGGTCACCTTCTTCAGGGTCCGCCACATCAGCGGTCCGTAGGTGTAGATGCCGGACGCGATCTTGACGATGTAGCCGCCGCGCACGAGCAGCTTGTGGCTGGGGATCTCGGCGTCGGCCGGGTCTTCCCGGAGGGTCGTGATCAGGACTTGGCTGAGGCGCATCGGTTCGGGGGGGCTTCGGGGAGCGCGGCAGGTTAGCGGGGAGCACCACGCCGCGCACGCTGGCGCGCGACCTGCCCGTGTCCGCCCGACGTGAAAACAGCGGATCCACCGTCCCGTTCCGCGGAACGCGCGAGGAGGCCGACGGTGGCCCCCTGCTCCCCGACAGCGAACTCCAGGAGTGCCCGATGAACGTGCTCGAGAAGTGGAACCCCTTCCGATTCGAACGCTCTGCGACCAAGCCCTCGACCGCGGTGGCCGAGTCCAATCCCAACACCGAGACGCTCTACCGCCCGATCCGCGCGATGGAGGACGAGTTCAACCGGATGGTCGAGAAGTTCTGGAAGGAGCCGCTGCCCGGCTTCGCGGACCTCTCGCCGTGGTTCGGCGACTTCCGCCCGTCGCTGTTCCGGCCGGTGCTCGACGTGACCGACGAGGGCGACACGCTCGAAGTGACGGCCGAGATGCCCGGCATGGACAAGTCGGACATCGAGATCTCGGTCGACGAGGGCGTCCTCGTGCTGAAGGGCGAGAAGAAGCACCGCACCGAGAAGCGCGAGAAGGGCTGCTACCGGCTGGAGCGCAGTTTCGGTCAGTTCCGCCGCAACATTCCGCTGCCGGCAGACGTTGACCTCGAGAACGCCGAGGCCTCGTTCGAGAAGGGCATCCTGAAGATCCACTTCAAGAAGCTCGCGAAGACGCAGAAGGAGGCCCCGAAGAAGATCGCCATCAAGACCTGACCCGCCGCCCAGGGGGCCTCACCAGGACCCGGGCGGCAGCGCACGAGCGGAGGTGGCCTTGGGGGTTCACGCCGGGTGTCCGGCGGCCCCGCTCGGCGCCGCACCTGTGCCGACTCGCTGCGACCGCCGGGGCGGTCGCCTCCGCTCCTGTCCTCGAGCTCTCCGCCCCACCGGCAGATCCGATCCACCGCGACGGTCGCGGACACCGTCCGGCCCGTCGGCATCGCGATGCATGGATTCCAGAACCTCGCTCAAGTCGCCCCGCCCTCGTGCCGATCCTTGGCTTGAGGGGAGAGAGAGAGAGCGAGGGCAAGCCCCGGGAGGGGCGAGCCAAAGAGGGTCGGTCGGCCGGGACAGATGTCCCGGCCGGCTGTTTTTCTGGCCCGGTCGTTCTTCTGGAGCCCAGGGAACGAGAGCGGGCCCCGAGCCGCCTGCGGTTAGATTCGGCCGCACGCATGGACCTCCGCAAGCAGGCGCCGACGATCACCGCGGTCTGTCTGACCGTCCTGACCGGCCTCGCGATCGCTGGCTCGGTCTACTGGCTCCGCCCGGTGCTGGTTCCGTTCGTCCTGGCGGTCTTCCTGTCGATCTGCGTGACGCCGGTCGTCGAGATCCTGCACCGCCGCGCGCGCATCCCGCAGATCCTGGCGATCGTCGCAACGCTCCTGATCGGACTGACGGTGCTGATCCTGCTCGCGGCGATCTGCGCGCAGGCGGTCTCGGAGCTCCAGGCCGACCGCGACGCCTATGCGCTGCAGATCGACCGGCTCCAGCAGGACTTCCTGGTTCCTTTCCTCGGCCGACTCGGCATCGAGGATCCGCTGGCGGTCGTCGAGAGCCTGGAACCGCGCCAGGGTCTGAGCCTGATCAGCCTCGTGCTCACCGAACTGCTGCAGATCGCTTCCGACGGCGCGGTCGTGCTCATCTACCTGTTCTTCCTGCTGGCGAGCCACTCGACGTTCGGCGAGAGCCACGGCACCTGGCACCGCATCCGGCGGACCATCGCCCAGTACATCTCGCTGAAGGTCGGCATCTCCGCGGCGACGGCCATCCTCGTCTGGGCGACGCTCGCGACGCTCGGCGTCCCGCTCGCGGTCGTCTTCGGCCTGCTGACGTTCGCGCTGAACTTCGTGCCGAACGTAGGCTCGATGATCGCGATGGTGCTGCCGGTGCCGGTCGTGCTGATGCACGATGCGTTCGGTCCGGGCACGAAGGTCGCCGCGATCGCGATCCCGTCGACGATCCACTTCGTGATCGGCAACGTGCTGGAGCCACGGTTGATGGGCCGCTCACTCGACCTGCACCCGGTGGCCGTGCTGCTCGGGCTCCTGGCCTGGGGCATGCTCTGGGGCATCGTCGGCGTGTTCCTCGCGGTGCCGCTGACGTCCGGACTCAAGATCGTGTTCGAGGAACTCGGCTACACGCAGCCGATCGCCGACCTGTTCGCCGGGCGGGCGAGCGCGGGCGACGCGCATCCGGACGAGGGCGAGTAGCGCCGTGACCGACCTGGCGATCACGCTGGGCCTGTTCGTCGCCCACGCCGCAGCGATCTCGATCCTCCTCCTCTACGAGCGCCGGCAGCCGGCGGCGACGTTGGCATGGCTGCTCACGCTCGCGCTGCTGCCGGGCATCGGCCTCGTCGCCTACCTGCTGATCGGGACCACACGCTTCCGGCGCGCGGTGCGACACAGTGAGCTGGCCGCTCGACGCATCCGCGGCGTCCGCGAGCGGCTCGAGGTGCGACGCAAGCTCGATCCCGACGCCGACCGCCCCGAGATCGACCCGCGAACCCGCGCACTGCTGGACCTGGGCGCGGCGCTGTCATCGACTCCGGCGAGCCCGGCCAACCGGGCGCACCTGCTCGTCGACGGCGCGGCGACCTACCGCGCGATCCTCCGTGCGATCGACGCGGCGGTCCACCACGTCCACGTCGAGTTCTACATCATCCAGCCGGACGCCTCGGGCCACAGCCTTCGTGAGCGGCTGATTCGCGCCGCGCGGCGCGGCGTCGAGGTGCGCGTCCTCTACGACGCGGTCGGCTCGTCCCGCCTCCCGCACGACTACTTCGCGGACCTCGTCGCCGAGGGCGGTCAGGTCGCGGCATTCCGGCCGGTGCTCCGCGTGCTCCGTCGGGTGCTGGCCCTGTTCCGCCAGCGCGACCGCATCGACTTCCGGAACCACCGCAAGATCGTGGTCGTCGACGGACGGCTGGGGTTCACCGGCGGCATCAACATCGGCCGGGAGTACCTCGGGCTCGACCCGGAGATGGGGCGCTGGCGCGACACGCACGTCGAGATCGAGGGGCCAGCCACGCTGAGCCTGCAGTCGGCCTTCGCCGAGGACTGGTTCCTCGCCACCGGCAACACGCTCGACGGCGACGCACACTTCCCCGAGCCGACCTGCTTCGAGCCAGGAGCTCTGGTCCAGGTCGTCGACTCCGGCCCGGACTCGAAGTGGTCGCCGATCGAGATGATGTACGCGTCGGCGATCGTCGGCTCGCGGGAGCGGATCTGGATCACCAACCCCTACTTCGTCCCATCCCCGACGATCGAGTCCGCGCTGATCGGCGCGGCGCTGCGCGGCGTGGACGTCCGGCTGCTCGTGCCCGCCCGCAGCGACAACCTGATCGTCCAGCTCGCGTCGAGGTCCTACTTCCCGCGGCTCATCGAGGCCGGGGCGCGCGTGTTCCGCTACCGCCGCGGGTTCGTCCACGCGAAGACGATGGTCGTCGACTCCTGGGCGGCCACCGTCGGCTCGGCGAACATGGACATGCGCTCGTTCCAGCTGAACTTCGAGCTCAACCCGTTCCTCGTCGACGCAGACTTCGCACGGACGCTGGCCGGGGAGTTCGAGACCGACATCGCCGACGCCGAAGAGCTGACGCTCGCGACGCTCGAGCGGGACAACCTCTTGGTTCGCTTCCTGTCGGCGGTCGCCCGCCTGTTCTCACCGCTGCTGTAGCGTCCGGCCGCGCCGGCGCAGTGGCGGGCCGGAGCGGCCCGCGAGCACCAGCCCGAGCACGAAGATGCCGGTCACGGCACCGAAGGCGAGCGCCCCCGACAGCGGGGCGTCGCCATCGACGACAGCTCCGGCGGCGGACATGCCGACGACCGCCGCCAGCTCGAGCGCGAATGCCCGGCTGGTCGAGAGCGTTGCATCGCCGGACGACCCGTAGCGACGGCCGTAGCGACGTCGGATCGGCGCCCGCAGCCGTTCGAGCGCCGACACGCGTCTCTCGAGATCGGCCGACCCGGGCTCCTCGCGTGGCTGCACGGTCGCTCCGCAGTGACCGCAGACCTGCGCTTTCCGACCGCCGAAGGGCGGCAGCGGCGCGGCGCACTGGGGGCAGGAGGCGGCGACGACGGGACCTCGCATCGTTCCTCCATCCTAAGCCTCGGGCTCAGGCCGCGCGCCGCCGGCGTCGGAAGGGCCGCATCATGTTGACCGCGGCACCGAGGCCCCGACCGGAGCGGGAGCCGTGCCAGCAGAAGTTCCGCCCATCCACCATCAGGATCGGAACGTCGGGGCCGAAGACCGACTCGGAGAGGAACCGGCGCCGGTGCGACTCCGAGAACGCGAACGGTTCGGACGGCAGGAGCACGAGTTCGGCACGGAGCGCGTCCAGATCGGACGAGGCGACGACCGGGTAGCGGGACTCGCGGTCGGCGCAGACGTTGATCGCGCCAGCGCGCTCCAGCACGTCGTGGAGGTAGGTCGCGCGGTTGACGCTGATCCACGGCTGCTTCCAGATGGGGTAGAAGACCCGGATCCGTCGCAGCCCGATCCCCATCACCTCGGCCCGCGTCAGGTGGGCTTCGATCTCGAGAGTGATCGACTCGGCCTCCTGCTCGAGCTCGATCAGGCGCCCCAGCCTCTTCACGACCATCGCCGCGTCGGCAACGCCGCGTGGCATCGACTCGAAGACCTCGAACCGGTCGCGGAGCCAGGCGATGTCTTCCTGTCGGTTCTCCTCTCCGTTCACGAGAACCAGGTGGGGTTTGAGGGAGGCGATCTTCTCGAGGTCCGGATTCTTCGTGCCCCCGACCCGCGTGATGCGGCCGAGCGGCAGGTGGGTCGTGATGCAGAACCGCGTGGCGCCCGAGATTCTCTCTGCGGCACCGAGATCGCAGACAGTCTCCGTCAGGCTTGGGACGAGAGAGACGACGCGTTGTGGAGGGACGGCCATGGGGCGAGGGGGCCAGCAGCGGGTCGGGCGGGCCTTGGGAAACCTACCCCGACCGTGCAACCTCGGTCCGCCAACGGCGATCGCGCGGTATCAGGCTGGGAACGACGTCCGCGGCACCGTTCCGGCGACACGCTGGGCCGCATCGCGCACGGGCGGCCACGCTGTGTCACCGCTCGATGCGCAGCAGCAGGGGCTCGACCGGGACGCCCGGCGACACCGGGACCTCGACGCGGTCGCGGCCGGCCGACACGACGACGACGCCCCTGATGCCGGGCACCTCGAAGCGGAACTGTCCGTCCTCCTCGAGAGGCACGGTCTCCGGCAGGAACCGACGCGCGAGGGACGACGCGATCGCCTCGGGCAGGACCGAGGCGAGGCCGACCGGCGCCGCACCAGGCTCGCGGACCTCGGGTTCCGCGGCGGCACCAGCGCCCTGCCAGGACCAGCGCACCCGCCCGCGATCGGTAGGCTTCCGGTCCCCGTCCACCACCCGCCCGACGACGGTCGTCGGCTCCGGGATCCGGATGTCGACGCCGAAAGGCTCGGCGAGAGCGGGGCCAGCGACCGTGGAGACGACACGCGCGTCGACGATCCCACCGCGCTGCAGGACGAGGAGCAGGTACTCCCGACCGCGCGGGAGCAGGAACAGGACCTCGCCCCGTCGATCGACGCTCGCCTTCGGACCTTCCGCCAACTTGCCGAAGCTCGGTGGGATGGGGACGACCTCGACGATCGCGTCGAGCACCGGCACGCCCCCCGAGGAGCGGACCCGGAACCGGATCGGCAGCGCCTCGAGGAGATCGATCTGCCCGACGTCGAGGTCCGTGCCCTCCCGGATGCGCTGCTGCGCCAACGGCGAGGGCACCACCGGAACGAGGCCGCTGCGCCAGCCCGCTGGCAGCTGCGCGATCGCTCCTGCACCCAGCACGAGGCTCATCTCGGGCGCGAACTCGAGGAGCACCGGAGCGCGCAGGAACCGGCCGCCGGCGTCGAGACGGCTGACGCGGACGAAGTGCGAGAGGCTCCTCGTCCGCTCGTCGTGGAAGTAGAGGCCATGCTCGTCCGTGCGCAGCCAAGCGTCGACGAGCGGCACGCCGTCACCGACCACGAACCGGCCTTCGAGCCGGCTGCCCCTGCCGATGCGCGCGTGTCGCTCGGCGACGAAGTCCTCGCGCAGCGTCGGCCATGGTGCACCGCCCGGCGCCGGGGACTCCTCCCCGGGATCGAGCGGCGACGGTGCGTAGCCGTCTGCCAACACGACGAACGAACCGGTCGCCGGCAGCGCGAGCGTCGCGCACCCGTCTGCGTCGACCTCGCCGATCGGCACGAGCTCACCGCGCTGTGCGACGCAGATCCGCGCGCCGCCCGCACCACCGCCCGTCTCCGCATCACGCACGCTGACCCTGGTCGGCTTGCGGGACGGCACCGCCACGACGAACTCGCGTGCCAACCACGACTCCCATCCCCGCTCGACGTGCTCGACCAGCTGCACGCCGTTCCGATCGTAGACGCGGACCTCGAACGGTCCCGGCGCCAGCACCGGCATCGGGAACGTTCCGTCGGCAGCGACGGCCAGTTCCTGGAGGTAGCCGACGGGAGCCGCGCTCTCGACCTCGACGCGGAGCGGCACGTCCACACCCTCGCCCAGATCGAGGCGTAGGTGTCGGCGGGCCTGGAGGAAACGCGAGCCGGTGAGGAACACCGGCCGACGCGGGACGACCCCCCCGATCGCGTCACTGACACGCTGCCGCGCGCCGCCCTCGAGCTGTTCGTAGGCCCAGGCGGCGTAGCCGAGCTCCGGCAGCACGCCTGCACGGAAGCGGCCCTGCTCGTCCGCGTCGACCTCGACCCGATCGACGGGGCCGACGTCACCCCAATCGGGGTGGACGCGCCCGACGAGCACCACGCGCGCACCGCCCCACGGCGTGCCGGTCGCCGTCCGAACCAGACCGAACGCAACCTCGCGGCCGGCTCCGAAGTCCTGCGCCGCCGTGGTCGCGACGACGAACGGCGGGACCGCCACTGCGAACAGACTACGCAGCGCGCGCCTCATCGACGATCCAGCAGCTCCCCGACGCGCGCGGCCACCATGCGACCGAGCTCCGCGTAGCCCGCGTCGTTGCAGTGACCGTCGGCGACGAACAGGTCTGCGCGCGGTCGCGACCGGAGCAGCGTGGCGAACGCAGCGTACGCGTCGACGAGGTCGGCACCGGTGCGCTCGGCGACCTCCCGGATCGTCGCCGCGAGGTCCGCGCGACCGCCCGGATAGGTGAGCAGGACGGGCAGCGCGCCCGCATCCCGGATCTGCCGCACGGCGGCCTCGAGGTTGGCCCCCAGCACCTCGCCGGTCGCGTCCTCTCCGCCCAGCGCGCGGTCGTAGGCATCGAGGACGCGGGCCCGCTCGCCGGCGTCGAGCCCGGCCGCGAGCTTCTCGAACGCCGAGCGCGGATGACGGTCCCGATGCCAGCGCAGCGTGCGGCGCAGCACGTCTGCATCCGGATCGAGGCGCGCGACCTCGAACAACACGCCGGTCGCCGCCGCATCGTCGTCGACGATCGAAGCGCGAAGACCGAGAAGACCGATCCGCTGCGCGTCCGTCATCGTTCGCGTCGCCAGCGACTCTCGGATCGCTGCGTCCAGGCGCGAGATGTCGGGGAGCTGGAGCGCGGTCCGGACCAGGAAGCGCACGACCTCGTCGGTCACCTCGGCCGATGCCGCGACCGCGAGGACCACTTCCTCCGCCTCGGCCGCGGCCCCCGCCGCCAGCAGCGCGTCGCCGATCCGGAACAGCTCGGCGGGCTGTCGGGTCCCGTCGTCGCGCAGCGCGCGCAGCAGCTCCACAGCCTCGGCTGCACGGTCGGAAGCGGTCAGATGCGTGGCCAGCGCCAACGCCGCAGGTCCGCGGAGCGCCGCGTCTCCGAGCGCAGCCCGCCAGTCCCGTTCGGCCGCCTCCAGGTCACCATTCCGCACGTGGATGCGCGCGCGGTCGACCAGGGTGGCTCCGGGCAGGCCTTCCTGCCACGGGAGCGGCTGCGGGAACGGTCCCCCGGAAAGGAACAGCGTCCGGTCGGTCACTGCACCTTCGATGCGGAAGCCGAGCTCGAGAGGCTCGTCGGCGCTCCGGAGCTCGATCCGGATCCTGTCGCCCGACCAGCTGAACACGCCGTCCAACGGTCCTTCGTGCGTGTCGATCGAGCCGTCCGGCAGGAACTCGAAGTAGGACGAACCCGCATGCCATGCGCCGAGGAAGGGCGCGTCCCTCGCCGCCCGCATCGCCTCGGTGGCAGCCTCGTCCGGCCCACCGCGCAGCGCGGCGAGAATCAGCCTGGCGAGTCGGACCGTCCGAAGCTCGAACCCGCCGTGCGCCACGTCGACCTCTCCCCCACTCCAGAAGTCGTTGTAGCCGGCGAGCACGCAGACCGCGGACGGACGCGTCGTCGCCAGCTGGTCGGGCAGACGGCCGAGGACGCGCCCCGAGTCCTGACCGGGCCAGCCCAGGTTGATCACCTGCACGCCCGCGAGCCTAGGGCTCCGCGCCATCACCGACGGGTAGGACTGGGAGGGGTCGGCTGCACCCAGGCCGTAGGTGAACGAGTCGCCGACGCAGAGCACGGTCACATCCGCCCCGGCTCCGGCGGGCGCCGCCGCGCTCCGACGGAGCAGGAACGCTCCCACCTGGAGCACGAGCTCCAGGGCGACCAGCGCGCCGAGGGTCCCGACCAGGACCAGGCCGATCTTGCGGAGCCGTCGCGACATCGGTCCGGAGTCTAAGCCCGGCGACCCGGCGTCTTCAGCCTTCGGTCGACTTCGGTCGGTTCGCGTCCAGGAACTCGACGGGATCGACCTGGATCACCTGTCCGAACGCGTCGACCCAGATCTCCTCGGACTGGAGCAGCCGACCGCCCGACCACTCGGTCCGCAGGTAGTGACGTGCGGCCACGCCCGACTCCAGCCGGCGCAGCCGAGGCACGACCGCACAGTTGAGGAAGTGCGTGGAACCGCGGCGGAGGAAACGGCGGCGGACCGCTCCGCGCGGCGCGAACAGACGGTCGTGCATGTGCCCGGCGATGACCGCGCGCACCCGCTTGCCCATCTCCTGGATCGCGCGCAGCGCGAGCTGCAGGTCCCGATCGCCCCAGTCCCCGCCCGGACGCTTGCCGAAGTCCTTGCCCCAGAGGTCGGCCGGCGCGCCGCCGAGACCCTTCGGGCCGTTGTGCGCGACGAGCACGACGTCTTCGTGGCGGGCGCGCGATGCGAGTTCGGCGATCTTCTCGGCCGAGTCCTCGTGCGAAGAGACCCCGTAGAGCTCGTGGTAGACCTCGGGGCTCCGCAGATCCTTGCCTCCCCACGAGAACGGGCGCGCGCCGATCAGCGACACGCCCGCACGCGGCAGCTCGCGCACCTGGTAGGCGAGGTGGGCGTCACCGAGGACGTCGAGGCTCTCCCGCAGCGGCGCGGTGATGCGCTTCGTCGAGAAGCTCTGCCACGCGTCGTGGTTGCCGAGCAGCACGGCGACCGGCGCATCGACCGACACCACGTCGCGCACGATCTGCGGATCCTCGTCGCCGAGGTCACCGACGAAGACGGTCAGGTCGGGGCGTTCCTCGGCCAGGAACCGCGCGTCGACGGAGTCGAACTGACCGTGGACGTCGCCTACGAAGTAGATGCGGAACGGATTTCGGGGCGCGTCAGGCATCGGCTCGACCGGACCACCTCTTAGTGCGAGGTCGCCGGCAGTCCCCGAGAAAAAGCGGATTCTGCACGGCCCGATGCCCGGTCGGACCGTGCCTTCGAATCCGTCGGACCAGCGCTCGGGACGCGCACGGCGGCAGGCATGACGACGTCGCCCGCGACTGCACCTTCCCGATGGAGTCCAGAGCCCGTCAGTCCTCGTCCGCGCCGAGCAGCCCGGCCTTCACGAGTTTCTCGCGGTAGGTGGTGCGCGGCACGCCGAACATCCGCGCGGCCTTGGTCAGGTTGCCGCCAGCTTCCCGAAGCGTCTCCTCGAGCGCCGCGCGCTCCTGGAGCTCGAGCCGCTCCTTCCACGTGCCGGAGCCGGTCGACACGTCCTCGCCCACGGGGACCTGGGACAGCGTGGGGCGCACGAGACCGGGCCCCGGGTCCAGGTGCTCGGCGCGGATCACCCCACCCGCGGCGCGCAGCGCAGCACCCTTCACCGTGTGTCGCAGCTCGCGGACGTTGCCTCGCCACGCGCGACGCTGGAGCTGGTCCAACGTGTCCGACGCGAGCTCCGGGACCTCCGGCAGGCCGAGATCCTCGGCCGCCTCGGCGAGGAATCGCTGCGTCAGCATCAGGATGTCCTCGCGGCGCTCGCGGAGCGGCGGGAGCAGGATCTCGAGCTCACGGAGACGGTAGTAGAGGTCCTCGCGGAACGTCCGCTCCTGGACCATCGCCTCGAGGTCCTGGTGCGTGGCCGCGAGGATCCGCACGTCGACCTTCACCTGGCGACTCGACCCGACGGGAGTGACGACGCGGTCCTGGAGCGCGCGGAGGATCTTGGCCTGGAGATCCAGCGCCATGTCCCCGATCTCGTCCAGGAACAGCGTGCCCGAGTCGGCCTCCTCGAAGTGGCCCCGTCGCCGGTCGACCGCGCCGGTGAACGCGCCCTTCTCGTGCCCGAACAGCATGCTCTCCATCAGCTGTTCGGGGATCGCCGCGCAGTTGACCGGCACGAAGGGTCCCGAGCTGCGGCGCGACAGATCGTGGATGCAGCGGGCCATCACCTCCTTGCCGCTGCCGGTCTCGCCACGGATCAGCACCGTGTAGTCGGTCGGCGCGTACAGCTTCACGCGCTCGACCATGTCCGCACAGGCTGGCGATTCCGTCTGCAGCGACGGGTGCGCGGCCCGCGCCGGGCTGGAATCTCGCCGCACGAGCGATGCGACCAGCGCGCGGTTGCCGAGCGACTGGGCGAGCAGCCTGCCGATGAACGCCACGCGCTGCAGGTCTTCGGCCGTCAACACAGCCCCTTCGCGGATGCAGTCCGCGTACAGGCAGCCCACCTGTCGGCCGAGCGCGGTCAGCGGCAGCGCGATCCCCGAGCTGATCCCCTCGCGACGCACCGACACGAAGCGAGAGGCGACCGGGTCCGCAGCGGCGATCGGCACGTGCACCGCGCGACCGCTCGCGAGCACGCGTTCGACGATCGAGCTCGACACGCCGAACGGTGCTCCCGCACCGTCACGACCACGGAAGTAGAGTCGGGGTTCGTCGCGCTCGCGGTCCGGAGCCTGCACGCGCACGTGGACGCGATCCGCAGCGGTGGCTCCGAGCACCGCGTCCATCGCCGCCGCGACCATCTTCTCGGGGTCACGCATCGCCTCCAGGTGGTCGGCGACGTCCATGAACGTCTCGTACCAGGAACCGATCGGGGCACCGGGACCACGCACGGTGGCGAGATCGAGCTCCTGGGCCGCGTCTTCGCCCCCCCCGAAGGGCCGCATCTTCAGCAGGAGCGGCCCGACGTTCAGCACGTCGCCATCGATCAGCGGCTCGAAGCGGTTGCCGACGTTGCCGGTCGCGCTGCGGACCGGGAACGGCAGACCGGGCTCGGCGCGGACCGAGAGCCGCCCCTCGTTCTCGACGCGAACCTCGAGGATGCGGGATCGGCACCCGGGCACCTCGACCCGGATCTCGCATCCGGGAGCTCCACCGATCCAGAACGACGGGGCGTCGACGCTGCTCTCGCGGCGGCCATCGGCTCCGGTGACTTCGACGTGCACGGGCATGTTGTCGGATTCTCGTCACCCCGGCCGCCCCTGGCGACCCCCCGGGCCGTCGGTTTGTCGTCATCCGGGACTCCAGAGCGGACACCCCGACACCGGAGCGGGCCCCTAAGTCAGTTCTAAAGTCGCACTTAGCGCGAGACCGAAGAGGTGGAGCGGGGTTCTTCTCCGCGGCAGGCGCTGCGCCCACCCCCGCAGCGATCGAAGAGGTCCGCGTTCGTGCGGTAGACCGTAGACTCCGACCGGCCCCACCCGCCCCCATGACTCACCGCCCGGACCAGGACACGCAGCAGCGGTGGCTGATCAGCGCCTCCGCGACGCGGACGTTGACCGCGCGCCGCGAACCGGGCGGGGCGATCGTCGTGACGAAGGTCTACGAATCGGGCTCTCCCGCCGACGCGGCCCGCGAGCACGACGTCGGCATGCGGCTCGAGGGAGAGGGGATCGCCAAGCACCTCGGAGCGGGGCCGGATCCGGACTCGGGCCGACCAGCGGTCACCCAGCTCCTGGTCTCCGGCCGCTCGCTCGATCGCATCCTCGCACGCGAGGGCGCGCTCGACGCCGCGCGAGCGTTGCGGATCACGCGGGCCCTCGCCGCGGTCCTCGCGCGCATCGCTGCGATCCGCGATCCGCGGGCACCCGCCGGCTTCGTGCACGGTGACGTCAAGCCAGCCAACGTCGTCGCGGACGAGGCGGAGGGGCGCGTGACGCTGATCGATCTCGAGCACGCGCTCGAAGCGCCGGCGGGAGACGCGACGGACGCACCCGGCTTCACCGGCGGCACCCACGGCTACGCGCCCCCCGAGGCCTACCGGGGCGCGTGTCCGCGCCCTTCGTTCGACGTGTTCGGCCTCGGCTGCGTGCTTCACGAGCTGCTGACCGGCGCCGGGCCGTTCCACGACGACGAGCCCGCCCGCCTCGTCGCGCGCGCGCGCCACGGAGCCCGGCGCCGATGGCTGCTGGACGGATGTCCGGCCGAGGTGATCGCGCTCGTCGACGACTGCCTCGCCGGCGACCCGGCCGCGCGACCGGACGCCGCG
>JAQCBR010000081.1 GCA_027621295.1 Planctomycetota bacterium | reverse complement strand
CTGGCGTCGTGGCGAGGTGTCCGCCGGAGCGAGGCCGCGGCATGGCTCGGTGCTGCCGATCACTTCGCGGACGCGGGTGCCTTCGTCGGCGAGCGCGTGGTACCGGATCTCGTCGACCAGCTCGGGTTCGAGCCGGAGGCGCTGCCGTCGGCGGGGCTTCGCCGCGATGCGTCGCAAGGGTTGGCCGAGCTGCGGACCTCGCTGGACGCGTGGTGCGAAGGTCTCGTGGACGGGTTCCTCCGCCGCGTCGAGCGGCACCTTCGCGGTCCGGTGCGCGATTCGGCGGCGGCTCTCGCGCGCGCGAGAGACTTCGACGCGGCGACGCAGGTCGTGGAGGGTGGCGTCGATGACTTCTTGGGGCGGGAGGGTCGCCCCGCACGGGATCAACTCATGCAGGCCGCCGGCGCGCGACTCGCCGAGCTCGAGAGCCTGGTCCAGGCCGAGCTTCTCGCCGAGGTCGCGGGTGCGCGTCGAGCTGCGCAGCGACAGGTGCTCGTGGAAGTGGAGGCGGGCCTGGCGGCGCTCGACCGCGTGCGTGAGCTCGATGCGTCCGTGCCGGCTCGCCTCGCCGCGCTGGGCCGGGTGGCGGCGAGGCTCCAGGTCGAAGCGACCGCCGCCGAGCAGGAGCTCGGCCCGTTCGATCCCGAGCTGCGTGCCGATTGGGATGCCGCGTCGGCCCGACTGTCCGCCGTCGGGCTCGAAGTGGACGCGCTGCGCGCGGGCGTGCGCGAGGCCGCCGCTGCGGAAGCGCTCGCGTTCTCCTACCGCTGCCTGCTCGAAGCAGGTCCGGCGGCGGCCATCGCCGCACTGGACGCAGGCGGAGATCCTGCTGCCACGCTGGCTGGGCTCGCCGAGCACCGCGCAGCACTCGAGTCCTCGCAGGTCTTGGCGATGTCACTCGCGGCCGCGGCGAGGGCACGGGTCGACGAAGCCCGTATCCGTCCCGGCGTCGGGGACGGATGGGTGGACGCGACCGGCCGCCCCATCTCGTTCGGTGACGTCGACTGGGCCGCGCAGCTCTCGGCCGCGGGAATGCGCTCCCGAGGAGACGAACCGCTCGGGCGGGCGGTCCTGCTGCTCGCGGCCGGGCGTCATGCGGACGCCGCGGACGGACTCTCTGTCGAGGGGCGCACCTTCGTCGAGACGCAGGTGTGGCCGCTGCTCCGGGCTGCCCGCGCAGCCGAGCGGTCCGCAACGGTTCGCACCGCCGACGCGGCTCTGTCGCTCGCCGTCGAGCGGCGGGCGGCCGGCGACGCGGCGGGTCTCCGCGCCGCGCTCGACGACATCGACGCGAGGTTCCCGTTCGAACCGACTGCGCCGACTGCCGGCCTCCGCGCGGAGCTCCGGCTCTGGCTCGCAGCCCAGGAGCGTCGTCAGGAGCTCATGGCTGCGGCGCGGAAGCGCGTGCCGGACGGCTTCGAGCTGCGGCTGCTGGACGAAGACGCGTTGCGCGCCGAAGGTGACCTGGACCTCCGGGTCCAGTCCGCGTCGCCCGTGCGCGAAGTTCCGGTGCCGTTCGCGCGCCCGGATGCGGTCCGCGTCGAGATCGAGGTCCGGTTCCCGAGGGCAGATCGACTCGCCTCGGGGTTGGCGATGCAGCTCGGCGGCGTTGCCGTGTCCCTGGCCGTCCTCCCGGATGGGCAGGTCGCCGCCGTGATGGCGCAGGGTTCGGTGGACGTCCTCACCGACGACGACACGCTGCGCCGGGCCCTGGCCGGTCCGCTCGCGTCCGCAGTGGACCTGGCGCCGCAGGTGACGCACGGGGCGTGGCACAGGCTCCAGATCCAGTGGGCGAAGCGGCGTGGCGAGGCCGTCGAGGCCGAGATCCGGTGGGGCGGAGTGGAGGGGGCTCTGCTCGCATCGGGCCGGTTCAGCCCACGGGAGCCGGCAGGCGCCCTCAGCCTTCGAGCGCTCGGACCGATCGAGATCCGTCACGTCGTCGTCGATGCGACCTCGGTTGGCGGTTGAGCCGAGCCGGCGTGCCGGGAGCGGTTCTCTCAGCGCGCGGGCGTGACGCCGGGTGCGTTCTCGAATCCGGCGTCCAGGCGCATGGGCCAAGGTGCTGGAGCAGTGACCCTGCGTCGCAGTGAGGCGAGTCGATTGCGAGCCAGCTCCCGCGGGGTGTCGGTCCGGGCCAGGGGGTCGAGCACGCGGGTCGAGAGCGCCCGGCAACGCTCGGTCATCGCGATGCGCGCGGTGAGGTCGATGCCGGTGTGCGCCGCCAGCCTGTCGGCGGAGCTACGTAGTGCCCTGGGCGCTTCGCGCTCGAGTTCGTTCCAGTGTCGGGCGAGGAGTCGGACACCGGCCGCCGGGTCCCCGTAGGCGGCGGCGTCGTCGGCCATCCCGAGCACGAGTTCCGGGTCGAAGCCGAAGCGTGCGAGCTGTTCGACGCCGAGCACGAACGCCGACCGGTGGTCGCCCCGCGCGCGCGCGAGTTCCAGGTCGAGTCCGAGCGTCGGATCGCCGGCGTGCTCGAGCGCCCGGCTGGCCCATGCGGCTGCGCCCTCGACGTCGCCGCCGTGGAGCCTCCGTCGAGCCTCCCGATGTGCGATGCGGGCTGTCGTCGACCTGCCTCGGCTGGGATCGCCCACGCGGTCCGGTGTGCCGGCGGCAATCCGTGTTGCTGCGCCGCCGCGGGGGTCCGACGCGAGCTGGCCGAGCAGCGCGTTCGATGCGTCCGTGCGTGCGAGGCGCTCGTCGAGGGCTGCGACCCTCTGGCCGAGAGCCGCGCACTGCGGCGCGGCCCGCATCGCGATAGACAGAGACTGTCGCGCGCGCGCGAGGTCGCCCTGCGCCGTCCGGGCCGCGGCGAGCTGCGCGTGGATCGGTGCCAGCAGCACGCCGAGCCCCGTGACCCCGCGCCGGTCGAGCTCTTCGAGCAGTGCGGCGGTCGCAGCGGCGGCTGCCTTCGGATTCCCGGCCGCGAGCCAATCTGCGGCTTCGCGTCCATGGCGGCCTCGAGGCGGGCCCGAAGCGTCGGAGACGCGGCGTCGCCCGCGGTCTCGATGTGGACGTGAGGAGAGCGGGATTCTCCCGCGGCCGGTCGGACGACGATCTCCAGGAAGTCGCCCGACCCCGGCGCGCGCGTCCTCGTTCCTGCCGCCAGGAAAGTCGGTGGGGCGAGCACCAGCGCGCCGTCGGCGCGCAGCTCGGGCGTGGGCTCGGTGAGCCTGCCGTCCATCGCGCATCGGTAGGGGGAGCCGATTCCCAGGCGCGCGATCTGGATCGTGAACGAGCCGTCGGCGTGCGCGAGCACGGGGACGGGTCCGCCGGCTCGGGGATCGGTCGCAGGATGTTCGTCGCGGCAGAGCTCGGCCATCGCCCACGCGACGGTCGCGGTATCGACGCCCTGCGCCCGATGCTCGAGGCCTGTATGGCTGCGCGGCCCGAGCGCGCAGCCGGCGAGGGCTGCGGTTGCGGCGAGGACCATGGCCCTCGCCCCGGCACACGTGGCGATCTTCGACATCCAGCTCTCCTCGTCCGCCTCGTCGTCGCGAGAGCCGACGCGTCCACAGCCTCACGGAAGGCACTTGTCCAAAGTCCCGACAGCAACGGTCTCGCCTTGGGACGTCGATGCGCGATGCAGAACCCAGGGCGTGCCTTCGCTAACCTGCTCGCCCCTTGCCCCGCCCCCTGTGCACTGCCCTGATCGCGCTGGCCCTCGCCGCTGCGTCGAAGACCCAGCGGCCGGAGCACGCTCCGGAGCGGCTGGGCGCGGGCGACGCGATCCAGATCGACGCGGTGCTCGACGAGCCTGCGTGGTCGGCCGCGGTGCCGATCACGGAGTTCACCCAGGTCGTGCCGATCGAGGGAGGCCCGCCGAGCGTCGCCACGCGGCTCCGGGTCGTCTACGACGACGACGCGCTCTACCTGGCTCTGGAGTGTCTCGACGACCCCTCGAAGGTGCGGGCGAGGCTGAACCAGCGCGACGCCCGGCTCGATCCGGACGACCGGGTCGAGTTCTGGTTCGACACCTTCGACGACCAGCGGTTCGGCTACTGGTTCCAGATCGGTGCGGCGGGCAGCCTGGGGGATGCGCTGCTCGCCGACGGCGGCGACTCGTTCAACAAGAGCTGGGACGGCATCTGGAACGCCGCCGCCCGTCAGACCGAGACCGGCTGGATAGCCGAGGTCGAGCTGCCGTTCAAGACGCTCGCGTTCCGACCCGGGCACTCCCGCTGGGGCTTCAACGTCCGCCGCTTCCGCAAGGCGAACGACGAGGAACTCCGGTTCGCGGCGGGGCGCGTCGCCTACAGCTTCTTCAACCTCGCCGAGGGCGGGGCGCTCGTCGGCATGCACGGGATGCAGCAGGGCGTGGGGCTCGACGTCATCCCCTACGTGAAGGCTTCCGGCAGCGACGACGAACCCGAGCCGGACTTCGACTTCGGCTCGGATCTCCGCTACCGGCTGACGCCCTCGCTCGGCTTCCAGCTGACTTGGAACACCGACTTCGCCGAGACGGAGGTCGACCAGCGGCAGGTCAACCTGACGCGATTCCCGCTCTTCTTCCCCGAGAAGCGTTCGTTCTTCCTCGAGGACTCCGGGTTGTTCGAGTTCGGTGCACCGTCCCGGCGCCGCGACACGGTCCCCTACTTCTCCCGGCAGATCGGGCTCTCGAACGGCGGCGATCCGGTGCCGATCTTGATGGGCTCGCGCGTCGCGGGGCGGGTCGACGACTGGGGCATCGGCATGCTGCAGGTCGTGCTCGACGAGGAGAACGGCGTGCCGGAGCGGGGCGTCGGGGTGGCGCGTGTGACCCGGAACCTCGGTGGCGGCAGCTCGGTCGGGGCGATCTACACGGGCGGGCGTCCCGATGCGCGCGGCGGCGCGTCGACTCTCGGCATCGACTACCGTTTGAACGACACACGAGCGTTCGGTGCCGGTCGCAGCGGCAGCCTCTGGGTCTACGGGATGGGGACCCAGGTCGACGGAGAGGGTGGTGAGGGTGCGAGCTACGGCTTCGAGGCGAACTACCGGAGCACGAACTGGAGCCACACCGCTTACGCCCACCACGTCGACGATGGGTTCCGTCCCGAGCTCGGCTTCGTGCAGCGGACGGGCATCCGGCGCTACCGCGTCGACTCCCGCTACACGTGGCGCACCGAGGATGCGGGGCTCCTGCGCCGCGCGACGTGGCGCCTGTCGCCGACGTTCACGACCACCGACGAGGACCGGCTGGATTCATGGTCGGTTCCGTGGCGCTGGTTCGAGCTGGTGTTCGACACGAACGACGCGGTGGAGTTCGAGACGCACCGCATCTTCGAGCGGATCCCGACGCCGTTCTCGCTGCGCGGGCGCGAGGTCCCGGTCGGCGACTACGAGATGACGCGGCACTTCTTCACGCTCGAATCCTCGGAGCGCCGTGCGCTGCGGGCGGCGCTCCGCGGCGAGGTGGGGGACTTCTACGACGGCGAAGTCGCGCGGCTGCGCTGGTCGGCGACCTGGCTCCCGTCCAGCCTGATCGAGCTCTCGGGCAGCTACGACGAGTACGACGTGCGCCTGCCGTCGGGTTCGTTCACGACGCGTGTGACCGAGGCCCGCATCGACGTGACGCCGAGCCCGTGGCTCGCGTTCCGCAACCTCGTCCAGTACGACACCGCGTCGAAGGACCTGAGCCTGCAGAGTCGGCTCCGTTGGATCCTCGAGCCCGGGCGCGAGCTCTTCCTCGTCGGGGTGCTGGGTTGGGATCGTCCGGAGGGCGTCGACGGCCCGCTGGTCCCCGGCGACCAGGAAGTCGCGGTGAAGCTGGTCTACACGATCCGCTTCTGACGGTCGGCCTGGCCCGCCGCCAGGCTACCCCCGTTCAGTGGGAACGCTCCGAGTTCGATCGATCCGTCGGCGCGCAGCGCGCCGATCCAGCAGCACTGGCCCGGCCACGCGCCGCGTCGGTCGGCGTCGCTCGGCTCTGCCGCCCCCCCGGGATGGGAGTGGAAGAGCCCCAGCAGCGTGAGCCCGCGGTCCCGTGCTTCGCCGTCGATGCGGACGAAGTCCAGCGGGTCGACCGAGAACGCCGACGCCGGGGTCGGGCTGACGTTCTCCAGCCGGACGTAGTCGACGGCAACGCCCCCCGCACCCAGGACTGCGCCGACCGCCTCCATGGGATGTGCTTCCCGGGCGTGGGCGGTCATCGCGCGCAGGACGCCGGGCTCGACGCGGGGGCTCACGCCCGCGATGCTGCCGCGTCAGTGGCCCGCGGCCAAGCCCGGGCGCCCTCGATGTATCCCTACGGCACTCCGGACCCCCACGACCGCGCTCCGGACGGTCCCCTCTCCTCGCCTCTGTTCCGGGCGACGACCTCTGCGTCCCCCGACGCGGAGACGGTCCGGGCGCTCGGCGTGCGCGAGCGCCACGACGAGTTCTACTCGCGCTACGGACACCCGAACGCCCGCGCGTTCGAGTCGTCGATCGCTGCGCTCGAGGGGGCTGAGGGCGCGGTGTCGTTCGCGAGCGGCATGGCCGCGATGCACGCGGTGCTCTGCGGGCTGGTCTCGCAGGGTGAGCGAGTGCTGATCGCCGAGCAGGTCTACGGCGGCACGGTGGGGTTGGCGACCGCCGACCTGCCCCGGTTCGGCATCGAGGTCGAGTGGTTCGATGCGTTCGACCCGCGCGCGCTGCACGCCGCGCTGTCCCGTCCCGCACGGCTCTGTGTGGTCGAGACGCCGGTGAACCCGACCCTGCGTGTGGTGGATCTGCAGGCGGTCGCCGCGGCTTGCCGCGAGGCCGGGACGACGACCCTCGTGGACGCGACCTTCGCGCCGCCCCCGGTCCAGCGGAGCCTCGACCACGGCGTCGACCTCGTGCTGCACTCGGCGACCAAGTTCCTGGGCGGGCACTCCGATGTGCTGGCGGGCGTCGTCGCCGGTCCACACCGGCTCCTCCGGCCGATCGAGGCGTTTCGCGCCCGGTCCGGAGGCATCCTCGCCCCCGACTCCGCATGGCTCCTCTGCCGATCCGCTGCGACGCTCGCGCTCCGGCTCGCGGCCCAACAGGAATCGGCGGCGGCGGTCGCGGCCCAGCTCCTGAGCGCAGCGGAGGCCGGGGACGCGCCGATCGACGCGGTGCACTATCCGTTCCTGGTCGGTCACCCGGACGCCGTGGTCGCGCGCCGCCAGATGGCGGGGGGAGGGGCGCTGTGCAGCTTCGAGGTCCGGGGCGGTCTCGATGCCGCGATCCGGATGTTCGATCGCCTGCGTCTCGTCGCGCGTGCGCCCTCACTCGGCGGCGTCGAGTCGCTGGCGAGCCTCCCTGCCCATTCGACCCATGCCAGCCTCACCCCGGAGGAGCGCGCGGCGCGAGGGATCGCCCCGGGTCTCGTCCGGATCTCGGTCGGGTTGGAGGGGGCCGACCGGATCGTGGCCGACCTCCTGCAGGCCCTCGGTCCAGCGTGAACCCGGCACCGATCGCCTCCGTCGGCGTGGAATGGAGGCGCGGTGTGGCTAAGATCGCCCGGCCCGACGGGGGCTCCGACCCCCTCTGCCGACCATGCTGAACCTCCGCAAGCTGCCCCTGGCCCTCGGTCTTCCCGCGGCGTTCCTCGCCGGCCTGACGGCGGACCCCGTCCTCGCCCCGACGCAGGACCCCGCCCCGAAGACGGCCGTCGTCGACATCGATCGCGTCCTGAAGGCCTACCCCGGAGCCGAGACGCGCCAGGAGGAGTGGAAGACGATGGAGGCCGGCTTCCAGCGGCAGATGGACGGGCTCAAGGCCGAGGCCCAGGAGGCCGGTGCCCAGCGGGACGGCTTCGACGAAGGCACGAAGGAACGTGCCACCGCGGACCTCCAGTACCAGCTGAAGCGGCTCCAGTACGACGAGACGCTGAAGATCTTCTCCGCGCAGGCGGACGAGTTCCGCGCCAAGATCGCGCTGGATCTCTACGGCGAGATCCGCCGCGGGATCGCCGAGTTCGCGAAGGAGAAGGGCATCGCCGCGGTGCTGCGCGCCCGGGCGGACAACGCCGCGATGCCGGTCACGTCCCGCCTCGACACGAACCAGCAGCGGGACGTGCTCTTCCACGACGCGTCGATCGACGTCACCGAGGACGTGATCCGCTTCATGAAGACGTGGAAGCCCGAAGGCGGCAAGTGATCGCTGCCCTGACCGACGACGAGGCCCGAACAACACCTTCGAGGACGGCGAGGCACTCTTGACGAGACCCCAGCGGACCCTGGCGCGCGAGATCGAGTTTCGCGGTGTCGGACTGCACACCGGGCAGGAAGCGCGGATGGTCCTCAAGCCGGCCGAGGCTGGGACGGGCATCGAGTTCGTCCGCACCGACCTCGCCGACGAGCCCACGGTCCGCGCTTCCGGCGCCTACCTGAAGACGCGCGAGCGTCGCACATGCCTGCACCACGGCCAGGCCGAGGTGTTCACGGTCGAGCACCTGCTGGCGGCTCTCTACGCGATGCGGATCGACAACGTCGAGGTCCACGTCGACTCGGAGGAGATGCCGGGCATGGACGGATCGGCGAAGGATTTCGTCGAGGCGATCCTCGACGCGGGAGCGGTCGAGCAGCGTGCGTCGCGCAGCGTGTTCCGCGTCGAGGAGCCGATCTACCTCCGTGAGGGCGACGCCTCGATCGCGGTCCTGCCGGGCGAGGGTGGGTTCACGATCGACTACAACCTCGACTTCCCGGAGTCGGTCCCGGTCGGCGGCGCACGTCGCCAGGCTGTGTCGTTCCACGTCACCCCCGAGGTGTTCACCGAGCAGATCGCTCCGGCACGGACCTTCGTCTTCGAGCACGAGGTCGAGCACCTGGTCGCGGCCGGCCTGGGCAAGGGCGCCAACTACCAGAACACGCTGGTCATGGGCTCCGAAGGGCCGAAGGAGAACGCGCTCCGCTGGCCGGACGAGCTGGCCCGCCACAAGCTCCTCGACGTCATCGGCGACCTGTCGCTGGTCGGCGTCGATCTGGACGCGCACGTGATCGCGTCGCGCTCCGGGCACTCGCTGAACATGAAGCTGGTGCAGCGCCTCGTCGAAGAGATCGAGGCGCGCGAGAACGCGGGCGAATTCGCCCACGACAGCGGGCTCGAGATCCGCGAGATCCTGAACCTGCTCCCGCACCGCTACCCGTTCCTGCTGATCGATCGCGTGATCGAGCTCGACGGCTTCCGGCGTGCGGTGGCGATCAAGAACGTGTCGATCAACGAGCCGTTCTTCCAGGGGCACTGGCCCGGTCAGCCCATCATGCCGGGCGTGCTGCAGCTCGAGGCGATGGCCCAGCTCGCGGGCGTGCTGCTGCTCCGCAAGCTGGAGAACACGGGCAAGCTGGCGGTCCTCTGGAGCATCGACAAGGTGAAGCTGCGCGGGGCCGTGGTTCCGGGTGACCAGCTGCGCATCGAGGTCGACACGATCCGCGCGAAGCCGACGCTCGGGCACGTCCAGGCGCGGTGCAAGGTCGGCCACAAGCTGATGGCCGAGGCCCAGCTCAAGTTCACGCTGATCGACGCGTGAGCGCCCTGGCCCAGATCGTCTGCTCGGACCGCGCCCCGTGTGTCGCGCGCCGCCGCGCGCGGCTGGAGGTCACCCGATGAGCGTCCGCGTCGCCGTGGTCGGATACGGCCACCTCGGCAAGCACCACGCTCGGCTCCTCGCCGAGATCGGCGACGCCGACCTGGTGGCGGTGGCCGAATCCAGGGCCGAGGCCGCGGACGAGGCCCGCGCCAAGACCGGCGTCGAGGTCTTCGCGGACTACCGTGACCTGATCGGTCGCGTCGATGCCGTGTCGGTGGTCGTGCCCACACAGGGGCATCGCGAGGTCGCTGGCTTCTTCCTCGAGAACGGCGTGGACGTGCTCGTCGAGAAGCCGATCACCCCGACGGCTGCCGAGGGGCGCGAGCTCGTCGAGATCGCGCGCCGGCACGGGCGCATCCTCCAGGTGGGGCACATCGAGCGCTTCAACCCTGCGTTCCGCGCGCTCCGCGAACAGGGGATCGAGCCCCGCTACGTCGAGGCCCAGCGGCTCGCGCCGTTCACGTTCCGCAGCGTCGACGTCGGGGTCGTGCTGGACCTGATGATCCACGACCTGGACCTCGTTCTGTCGCTGTTCGGGGACGACGTCGTCGACGTGCAGGCGTTCGGGGGGTCGGTGTTCACGCCGTCGGAGGACATGGCGAGTGCGACGCTCCGGTTCGGCAGCGGAGCGGTCGCGCAGCTGACGGCGAGTCGCGTGGCGCTCAAGCCGCTGCGGCGCATGCGGACGTTCTCGCGGGACGCCTACGCGAGCATCGACTTCGCCGAGCAGAACGGCGTGCTGATCCGCAAGAACGCGGGCTGGGACTTCGGACAGCTCGACATGTCACGCATCGATCCGTCGAAGATCGACGACCTGTGGAAGTTCGTCTTCGAGGGGCTCCTCCGCGTCGACCGCTACGCCGCGGAGAACGCGAACCCGCTCCGCGACGAGCTCGCATCGTTCGTCGAGGTCGTCCGTGATCGCGGGGAGCCGGTCGTCCCGGGTGAGGCGGGTGCGGCTGCCGTCGAGCTCGCGGACCGGATCCTGGCGGCGATCCGCCAGCATCCCTGGTAGCGGGTTCGCCCCGTCGCGCATCGGTGGGCGGGTGGCCGCGATGTCGCCGGGGGTTCCGCGTCGGCGTCCCGGGTCCCGAGTCCGTCTGCGTCCGGAGTTGCCGCGCGTCGGTGGTGGGCTACTCTTCTCCGCGAGTCGCCAATCGGCTGCAGCGTCCGTGATCGGCCGCGAGCAAGAGGTGAACCAATGCCTTTCTCACGGGGGCCGACCCCCGGAACGAGGCGACACCGGGAGGCATCTGCCCGCCCGGCGTCCAATCTTCCGGATGGGGGTCCCCACCTGGGGTCTCGAGGTTCAACCAGCTCCCGTTCCGCACGCCGCAACGTGGCTCTGGTACTCCGATCCTGCGCCCCTCGTCCGGTCTCTGGCCGGGCGAGGGGCGTAGACGTTCCGGGGCGCCGCGGCCGCCGGGGCCCCGAGAGGGATCGACGCGCCTCGCCCGCCTCTACCGACCCGCTGCCCCGCGGAGAAATCGTCACCGCTCCGGCCCCCGGCCGCTACGATCCCGCCGGTCACCTGTGCGATCCTCGGGGCGGTTCCTGTTCGGGGTCGGGAGGGGTGGCGACCGTGTCCTCCGGGAGGCGGTCCCTGGCGCGCTGCTCTCCGGCACGAGGGCGGTTGCGCGGACGCATCGACGGAGTCTCGCGCAGCAACCATGGTTCGTTTCCTGCTCGGTGTCCTGTTCGCGTTCGGTCTCTGGTGGGGCTACGAGCGCTTTGTCGAAACCCCGGTCGATGCGGCCGGGCATAGCCTGGGTGCGTCGGCCTTCCTGGGCGCCGGGAACGCCGGCGGCGGCGGAACGCCGGCGAATCCGGACGAGCGTGCCGAGATCCAGCCCGCGAAGCCCCCAGAGGCGGTTGCCAGCCCGTCGGTGGGCTCGACCGCGGACCTCGCGGCGGCGGAGCGTCTCTCGGGTGCCGCCCGGGACGCCGCGGTGGCTTCGGTCGTGAGGGCCGTGCGCGCCGCCGAAGGGATCGAAGACGCGCTCGCCGCGCTCGGCTCGGACAACGCGTTCCTCCGGATGCGAGAAGGACGACAGCTCGCGATCGAAGTCGCGGGCCGGATCGAGCAGCTGCCCGCCTGGGATGCGGTCCGGGCGTCGACTCGGCTGATGGAGGCGGCGATGCGGGGGGCGATCGGCCGGGATCACCCCGAGGCCATCGCGGCGTTCGACGAGCTCGCGCTGCGCCACAACCGGCTGGTGGTCGCCACCGTGTTCCACCCAGGGGATCTGACCGGCGCACGCAGCTACGAAGTCCAGTCCGGCGACTTCCTGATCCGGATCGCCAAGCGTCTGCGGGAGAAGCTCGGTGTGCGGGTCGAGGCCGGCACGCTGCAGGTGGTCAACGGGATCGATCCGCGTCGGCTGCGTGAAGGCCAGGTCCTCAAGTGCCCCGTCGATCCGATCCGGACCGTGGTGCACAAGGAGAGCTTCGTCGTCGCGGTCTACGTCGGGGACATCCTGGTCCGCACCTACTGGTGCGCGCACGGCAAGCAGGACAGCCCCGGGCACCGGACGGAGACTCCGGAGGCGAGCTTCACGATCGGCGAGAAGATCGAGAACCCCGATTGGCACTACGGCGGACAGGTCGTGCCTTTCGGTCACCCGGACAACCCGCTGGGGACGCGCTTCGTCCGGTTCGAGAACCCCGCCTACTCGGGTCTCGGGATCCACGGGACCAGCGATCCCGCATCGATCGGCACGATGGCCTCGCTCGGCTGCGTCCGGCTCGACCAGCCTTCCATCGAGGAGTACTTCCTCCTCGTTCCCCGGGGGACCGAGGTCCGCGTCGTTCGGTGACGGTTCAGGCCAGGGAGTGACCCCCTGGCTGCCCCGTCAGTTCAGCTGCTCGCGGAGAACGAGAGCGGCGGATGCCGCGCGCTTCGGATCGGTGTCGAGCACGGTCAGGTGCCCCATCTTCCGGCCAGGGCGCGGCTCTCTCTTGCCGTAGAGATGCAGCTTGGCCTGCGGGTGGGCGAGCGCGCGCGCCCAGTCCGGCGTCCCCTGCTCGAACACGTCTCCGAGCAGGTTGACCATGGCGCCCGGCTGGCGTGGTCCGGTGGCTCCGAGGGGGAGACCTGCCACCGCACGGACCTGCTGCTCGAACTGGTCGGTCCATGCGGCTTCGATCGTCACGTGACCGGAGTTGTGCGGACGCGGCGCGAGTTCGTTGACCAGTAGGTTTCCGTCGGCCTCGAGGAACATCTCGACGCAGAGCACCCCGACCATGCCGAGGCCCTCCGCGATCGATCGAGCCAGCTCCTCGGCTCGTTCGGCGGCCCCTGCCGGCAGATCCGGCGCAGGCCACTCGGTGACATCCAGGATGTGCCGCCGGTGGACGTTGTGGAACGGGGGGTAGACCGCGGTCTCCCCGGACTCGCGTCGGGCGAGGATGACCGAGAGTTCGCGTTCGAACGGAACCACCGCTTCGGCGAGGCAGCGAGCGCCGCCCAGGCTGCGGAACGCCTCCGCGGCGTCGCTGCCGGCGTGCAGGCGCGCCTGGCCGCGACCGTCGTATCCGGAGCGGCAGGTCTTGAAGATCAGGTCGGACCCGAGCTCGGCGTGCGCGGCGACGGCATCGGCCTCCGACTCGAGGATGCGGTGGCGCGCTGTCGGGGCGCCGATCGAATCGAGGAAGATCCGCTCCTCGCCGCGGTCCTGTGCGATGTGGAGCACGCGAGGCCCGGGATGCAGCGGCACGTGCTGCGCGACGGCTTCGGCGACCGCGAGGTCGATGTTCTCGAACTCGAGGGTCACTGCTTCGCAGGCCCGTGCGAGTTCAGCCGCCGCTGCCACGGGCTGGTCGGCGGCGAGGAACACCTCGTTCGCGACCTGCGCGGCCGGATCGTCAGGATGGTCGGCCAGGACCGCCGTGCGGTAGCCCAGTCGGCAAGCCGCGATCACGAACATCCTGCCGAGCTGCCCGGAGCCCAGCACGCCCAGCGTGGCGCCGGGGAGGATCACCGGCTCGGCTCCTCGGCGACGGCGGCGGACATGCGTTCGCGGTAGGCGTGCAGGCGGCCGCGAAGCGGTTCATCGCCACAGGCGGCGAGGATCTGCGCAGCGAGCAGGCCGGCGTTCCTGGCTCCTGCTGCACCGATCGCAAGCGTCCCGACCGGGATGCCTGCAGGCATCTGGACGATCGAATAGAGCGAGTCGACCCCCTGGAGCGCCCGGCTCTGGACGGGAACCCCGAGGATCGGGACCAGCGTCTGGGCAGCGAGCATGCCGGGGAGGTGTGCCGCACCGCCGGCTCCGGCGATGATCACCCGCAGCCCCCGGCCCTCGGCGTCGCGCGCATACCGGGCGAGCCGATCGGGAGTGCGGTGAGCCGACACGATGCGGCACTCGTGGGGTACCCCGAGCTCTTCGAGGACGGCGACCGATTCGGACATCGTCGGCCAGTCCGACTGGCTGCCCATGACGACGCCGACAACGGGTGGCGGAGTGGAGGGAGAAGCTTGGGGGTCGGTCATCCGGAACTCTGAGGGGCGCCCGTCCGGGGGTCGTGCGTGCGCGAGGGGGAGGAAGTCCAGCGGAGCTCCGTGCACGGAGCGCGAGCATGATCGCTCGACGAGCCCCGGAGTGGGAGCGTGGGCCGAAAGTTCAGCTCCTGTGCCGATCTCTGGCGATGGACGTCCGGGAGAAGATGGCCCGGCCCGAGGGGCTCTCGGAGGCTCCGTAGCTCCGGGCGACGATCGTCCAGAGCCGGACTGGGACGACCCAGCACGAGGTTCGAGAAGCATCCTTCAGGCGCGGTAGCCCGGCCGCCGATGAGCGCTGCTCGCCCGCATGCCGGGCGGTGAACGAAGCGGTCCGAAGAAATCTCGACCAGAGGCTTGCGGTCTCCGGTCGAGTCGCTAGAGTTCCCCGCCCCTCGCACGGCGAGGAAACGCGAAACGGAGCGCTGCTCCGGGCCGCCGGGAGGCCAGAAATGGCCTCCAGACGCGGTTCTTTGACATTCTGGACAGCCCAACGGACCCGTGCGAAGGTGCACGGGTCCAGAAACTGAAGTCTTCGATCGAGCAGGCCCTTGGGTCGGCGAGATCGAGCCGTGACCCATTACGGGTCACGAGCGCGACCAGGATCGAGCCCACAGCCTGGGCTTGATCCGATGAATCTGGACGCCGGGCAGCCTTTCTCTTCTGTTTGAACAAAATCAAAGTGAAGGGTTTGATCCTGGCTCAGAACGAACGTTGGCGGCGTGGATGAGGCATGCAAGTCGAGCGAGAAAGCACCTTCGGGTGTGAGTACAGCGGCGGACGGGTGAGTAACACGTAATCAAGCTGCCCTCGAGCCTGGGATAACAGGGGGAAACCCTTGCTAATACCGGATGGTCTTTTCGGGTCGATTGGCCTGAAGAGTAAAGGTTGGGATCCTACGGGACCTTCCGCTTGAGGAGGCGATTGCGGCCTATCAGCTAGTTGGCGGGGTAACGGCCCACCAAGGCAACGACGGGTAGCAGGCCTGAGAGGGTGGTCTGTCACACTGGGACTGAGACACTGCCCAGACTCCTACGGGAGGCTGCAGTCGAGAATCTTCCGCAATGGGCGAAAGCCTGACGGAGCGACGCCGCGTGGAGGAGAAGGCCTTAGGGTTGTAAACTCCTGTCACGAATTATGAATGGTGCGTAGTTAACAGCTGCGTATTTGACGTAAGTTCGAGAGGAAGCACCGGCTAACTCTGTGCCAGCAGCCGCGGTAATACAGAGGGTGCAAACGTTGTTCGGAATCACTGGGCATAAAGCGCACGTAGGCGGCTTTTCAAGTGCAGGGTGAAATCCCACGGCTTACCCGTGGAACTGCTTTGCATACTGGATAGCTCGAGGACGGTAGAGGAGAGCGGAACTCTTGGTGGAGCGGTGAAATGCGTAGATATCAAGAGGAACACCAAAGGCGAAGGCAGCTCTCTGGTCCGTTTCTGACGCTGAGGTGCGAAAGCTAGGGTAGCGAACGGGATTAGATACCCCGGTAGTCCTAGCCGTAAACGATGGGTACTAGCTTGTGGCCCTACCTGTGGGGTCACTGGCGAAGCAAATGTGTTAAGTACCCCGCCTGGGGAGTATGGTCGCAAGGCTGAAACTCAAAGGAATTGACGGGGGCTCACACAAGCGGTGGAGCATGTGGTTTAATTCGAAGCAACGCGAAGAACCTTACCCAGCCTTGACATGCAGGGATAACCCGGGTGAAAGCCTGGGGATTGCCTTCGGGTGTAACCTGTGCAGGTGTTGCATGGCTGTCGTCAGCTCGTGTCGTGAGATGTCGGGTTAAGTCCCTTAACGAGCGAAACCCTTGCCACTAGTTGCTAGCGGGTCATGCCGAGGACTCTAGTGGGACTGCCGTTGTCAAAACGGAGGAAGGTGGGGATGACGTCAAGTCATCATGGCCCTTACGGCTGGGGCTACACACGTGCTACAATGGGCAGGACAAAGGGCCGCAAAACCGCAAGGTCAAGCAAATCCCACAAACCTGTCCCCAGTTCGGATTGTCGGCTGCAACTCGCCGGCATGAAGTCGGAATCGCTAGTAATCGCGGATCAGCCATGCCGCGGTGAATATGTTCCTGAGCCTTGTACACACCGCCCGTCAAGCCACGAAAGCCGAGAGCGCCCGAAGTCGTTTGCCTAACCGTAAGGAGGGCGGCGCCGAAGGCGAGCTTGGTGATTGGGACTAAGTCGTAACAAGGTAGCCGTAGGGGAACCTGCGGCTGGATCACCTCCTTTTAAGGAAACGATTCGACGCGAGTCGTCGGATCGAAGCAGGCGCCGGGTCTGTTGGGCTGTCCAATCTTCTTCCAGCCTGCTGCTGTAGCTAGCGGTGCGAACGCGGAGGCCCGTAGCTCAGGTGGTTAGAGCGTACGCCTGATAAGCGTAAGGTCGGTGGTTCGAGTCCACTCGGGCCTACCACTCCTCTGGACCGTCTAGGTTGCGCCTTCCGGCGAGCCCGTCATCGGGCGATCTGGGGACGTAGCTCAGTTGGTAGAGCGCCTGGTTTGCAACCAGGAGGTCGTCGGTTCGACCCCGATCGTCTCCACTCCTCGCCATCGCGGAGAGAGCGAGTCGGGGCCGTGTGACAAACGGCAGCAGCTGCGAGAACGAAAGAGGCTTCGACCAGAGTGTCGGAGTCGTTTGCGTTCCGCAGCGATGGGGCAGAGGTGAAGCGGATCGAGGCAAGTCCTCTCCGCGATCACCGTTCGCCTCAGCATCAGCAGGTGTTGGGCTGTCGAGCACGCGCAAGCGTGAGAGACGCCAGGTCTAGGGATGGAGCAGAAGCCTTCGCGGCGCTGTCTTCGTCCGGCCGCAGCGTGAGCTGCGGAAGAAGCTCTTTGACAATTGGGTGTGAGCGAAGCGTCGAGTGAACGATCTCGAGTGTGAATTTGGTCAAGCTACGAAGGGTGCATGTGAGGATGCCTTGGCACCAAGAGCCGACGAAGGACGTGGCTTAGCTGCGAAAAGCCTCGGGGAGCCGCAAGCAGGCTTTGATCCGGGGATGTCCTAGATCCGGAAACGGGTCGGAGTAATCCTCCGACAGCGGCACGTGAATCCATAGCGTGTCGTAGGGAACGCGGGGAACTGACCCATCTAAGTACCCGCAGGAAGAGAAAGAAACATCGATTCCCCCAGTAGCGGCGAGCGAAAAGGGAACAGCCTAAACCGTGCATGTGTAAGCCCGCAGGCGTTGCATGTGCGGTGTCGTGGGAGCCGAAGCTACAGTTGCGGATGTAGCACGGAGTTATAAAGTATTCATCTAGTCGAACCGCTTGGAAAGGCGGGCCATAGAGAGTGACAGCCTCGTAGGCGAAAGATGAATGCCTCTGTCGGAATTCCCGAGTAGCGCCAGTCCCGTGGAACCTGGCGTGAATCAGCGGGGCCCACCCCGCAAGGCTAAATACTCCTTGGTGACCGATAGTGCAGTAGTAGCGCGAGCGAAAGGTGAAAAGAACCCCTGTTAGGGGAGTGAAATAGAACCTGAAACCATGCACCTCCAAGCGGTCGGAGCCCTATGTCTTCGGACAGGGTGACGGCGTGCCTTTTGCATAATGACCCGGCGAGTTGTTCTATGTGGCAAGGTTAAGGGTTTAAGGCCCGAAGCCGAAGCGAAAGCGAGTGCGAAATGTGCGATTCCAGTCATATGGAGCAGACCCGAAAGCAGGTGATCTAACCATGGGCAGAGTGAAGCGGATCTAACAGTCCGTGGAGGCTCGAACCGGTAGATGTTGAAAAATCTTCGGATGACTTGTGGTTAGGGGTAAAAGGCCAATCAAACCTGCAGATAGCTGGTTCTCCCCGAAATAACTTTAGGGTTAGCGTTGCGTATTAGCCCACGGGGGTAGAGCGACTGATCTGGTTGGGGGCCCTTCCCGGGGTACCCCGCCTAGTCAAACTCCGAATACCGTGTGTGTAAGCGCGGCAGTGAGACTGCGAGGGATAAGCTTCGTAGTCGAGAGGGAAACAGCCCAGACCAGCAGCTAAGGTCCCGAATCGCTTCTAAGTGTAGTAAAGGAAGTGAAGTTGCTAAGACAGCTAGGATGTTGGCTTAGAAGCAGCCATCATTTAAAAAGTGCGTAACAGCTTACTAGTCGAGCAACTTTGCGCCGAAAATGAACGGGACTCAAGGAGCGAACCGAAGCTCTGGGATGGCCTTGGTGAACGAGGCCATCGGTAGGGGAGCGTAGAACCCACGCATGAAGGGCGACTGTAAGGACGCCTGGACGAAGTTCTAGTGATTATGCCGGGATGAGTAGCGAGAAAGGGAGTGAGAATCTCCCTCGCCGTAAGCCTAAGGTTTCCTGGGGAAGGTCATTCCGCCCAGGGTTAGCCGGTCCCTAAGGCGAGGCCGAAGGGCGTAGTCGATGGGAAGCAGGTCAACATTCCTGCGCCACCGTAAGGCGTTTGCACCGTGGGGTGACGGCGTGTGGAAAGGCATCCGGTTATTAGATTCCGGTTCCTGAAGAGGGGTGGTGGATAGGTAAATCCGTCCACGTGATCTCCGATTTGGGACGTCTCGTAAGAGGAAGTGCCTGGAAGTGCGTCCGAGAAAAACCTCGTTCGGAAGCCTATGCGGTGACCGTACCTAAACTGACACAGGTTGGCGGGTTGAGTATACCAAGGCGCTCGAGAGAACCTTCGTCAAGGAACTCGGCAAATTGACCCCGTAAGTTCGCGATAAGGGGTGCCCAGGCAACTGGGCCACAGGAAAGTGGTTGGAGCGACTGTTTACTAAAAACACAGGTCTCTGCTAAGTCATAATGACGCCGTATAGAGACTGACGCTTGCCCGCTGCTGGAACGTTAAGGCGACTGGTTAGCGTAAGCGAAGCTAGGAACCGAAGCGCCAGTGAAGGGCGGCCGTAACTATGACGGTCCTAAGGTAGCGAAATTCCTTGTCGGGTAATTTCCGACCCGCACGAATAGCGTAACGACTCCGACACTGTCTCGACGAAGGACTCGGCGAAATTGTAGTTGTGGTGAAGATGCCACATTCCTGCAGCAAGACGGAAAGACCCCGTGAACCTTTACTATAGCCTAATACTGGTATTAGGCATGCCATGTGTAGGATAGGTGGGAGACGTTGAATCGGTAGCGCCAGCTATCGAGGAGTCACTGGTGAAATACCACTCTTGGCATGTTTGATATCTAACCTGTGGCCGTTATCCGGCATGGGGACAGTGTTAGGTGGGTAGTTTGACTGGGGCGGTCTCCTCCTAAAAGGTAACGGAGGAGCACAAAGGTACCCTCAGCGCGGTTGGTAATCGCGTGAAGAGCGTAAACGTAGAAGGGTGCTTGACTGCGAGACTTATAAGTCGAGCAGGTGGGAAACCAGGTGTTAGTGATCCGGTGGTTCCGTGTGGAAGGGCCATCGCTCATCAGATAAAAGGTACTCCGGGGATAACAGGCTGATCTCCCCCAAGAGTCCATATCGACGGGGAGGTTTGGCACCTCGATGTCGGCTCATCGCATCCTGGGGCTGAAGGCGGTCCCAAGGGTTGGTCTGTTCGCCCATTAAAGCGGTACGTGAGCTGGGTTTAGACCGTCGTGAGACAGGTCGGTCCCTATCTGCTGTAGGTGCAGGATGGCTGAGAAGAGTCTTTCCTAGTACGAGAGGATTGGAAAGAACATACCTCTGGTGTTCCTGTTGTCTCGCTAGAGGCACAGCAGGGTAGCTATGTATGGACCGGATAACCGCTGAAAGCATCTAAGCGGGAAGCCAACTTCAAGACGAGCCATCCCATGAGACGCGTGGAAGACGACCACGTTGATAGGCCGGCGGTGTAAGCATCGTGAGATGTTCAGCCTACCGGTACTAACCAGTCGATCGGCTTGACCACATTCTCACCCGTGATCGCCACGGACGCTTTCGCTCACACCCATTTGCCTTTCTCCCAGGCGCCCGATTCCGGGACCTGCGAGAACAGCAAGCATATTTCCGGTGCCCATACCCTGTTGGAAACACCTGTTCCCATCCCGAACACAGCAGTTAAGCAACAGGGGCCGATGATAGTCGCAAGGCGAAAGTAGGTCAGCGCCGGGTTCATATACGAAAGGGCGTCCACACTCGATGTGGGCGCCCTTTCTTCGTTTCTGGGGCTGGGCTCGCTCCGCACCTCGTCCCGATACCGCGTGGGAGTCGGCCCGAACCGGGCCTGCCTCGACCGGTCCCAGCCGACCAGCCCC
>JAQCBR010000080.1 GCA_027621295.1 Planctomycetota bacterium | reverse complement strand
GCGATCGACGTGCTCGCACAGCTGCCGCGCCGCGTCCGCGGGCAGGGGCCCGGTCGCGACCACGACGTCGATGCGCTCGAGGTCGGCCGGCAGCGCCTCGTGGACGACGGCGGGGACCGCCTGGGCCGCGAGCGCGGCGGCGAACGCCGAGGCCTCGGGGCCGACGACCACCACGGGGAGAGCCGCCGGACCAACTTCGATCCGACCTTCGGCGCCGACGCGGTGCACGTCCGCCGCGAGCTCGAACGACAGCGTCCACGTCCCCGCCTCGGCGACCGGCCACGTCCAGCCGACCGAACCCGCCCGCAGCGCGGCAGCTCCGATCCGTCCCTCCGGCCCGTCCGTGACTCCATCACCGGCAGCCCGCCGGAGGCGGAACGTGACCGCAGCGTCGTCCGGCAGGTCCGCGCGGACCGCCGGGTCGAGGTCGAACTCGAGGAGGAGAGGCCGCCCATCCCTGGCACCACCACCGACGCGGATCGACAGGTCTCCGGGTTCGAACGGACCGGGCTTCGCGGTCGTGAACGCAGAACTCCAGGGCCCGCGCGGCCACGCGCCGCGCTCCGCGACCTCTCCGTCCCAGACGAGCACGACGTCCTCCGCGTCGGACGCGGACAGCGCAGCCGCCATCCCCGCCGCGACGAGACGCCCGCCGCCCGCCTCGAACGCACGGACGTCTCCACCTCCGTCGCGCGGCCCGGCGCGCGACGCGAGCCAGGGAGCATCGACGTTCCCGGTCGTCACGATCCGGAGGTCGGCCGGCTCGCGCCGCGTCGCGCGCTCCGCGCCGTCGAACGCCGCGTAGAACGCCGCCGACATCGCTGCGAACGCGGCCACCCGACCCGCCACGCGCTCATCGCGGGCGCGCAGCAACCCGACGACTCCGACCGCGAGGAGCAGGCTGCCGACGATCGCGACGAGTGCTGGCCCGGTGAGCGTCGCGGCTTCCATCACGATCGGAGCATGGCCTGCATGGGGCGGCGCCGTCGACCGAAGTCAGCGCACGAAGGCCACGCCGAGCCAGTCGAGCCGGTCGCCCAGGTCGAGCCCCGGACCGAAGTCGACGACGAGCTCGACCGACTGACCGGGCGCGGCCGGCAGTCGCCCCAGCGCGACCGGGGATGCACCGGCCGCGAGGCCCCGCTGCTCGAACACGACAGAATCGGCGATCCGGACCTGGACATCGACGACGCCGCGGACCGGCAGCGCGAGCACCGAGTCGTCGAGGGAGACCACGCCGACCAGGGCCGCCACGCCCTCCGGAACGGTGAAGGTGAGGACCGAACGCGCATGGACGCCGAGCCCCTTGCCGAACCCTCGGCCGGACGCACGGAGCGCGCCGCCGATGACGCTGCGGTCGCAGCGGAACGGCCGGAGAGCCTCGGCGTCACCGCCGCCGGAGCTCGAGCGCTCGACGACGGCAGTCGGCTCGATGTCGGACAGGAAGCGCACGCGCGGCCCGACGGGCGTCAGCGCCGCCACCTCGGTGGCGCGCAGCCGGACTTCGACACCCGACTCCAGAACGAACGTCAGCTCCTCCTCGCCGGCGCCGACCCAGTCCACGCCGACCCGGTCACCGCTGACGGTGACGAGCTGCCACGCGGGAGCCTCCTCGGGACCTTCGCCGCCCCGGAGCGCGAAGCCCGCGAGCTCACCGAAGCCCCGGAGGCGAGGCTCGTCGTCTCCACGCGCCTCGAACAGGATGCCGTCCGCCGCGAACCGATGGACAGCGCCGACGATCACGTCGAAGCCACGTCGGGCGGGCACGAACAGCCCCTCGCCCTCGTCCGCATCCTCCGGCACCGCGAAGTCCGCGCGCTGGCCGGGCGCGACGCGATCCAGGAAGACCAATCTCTCCACGCGGTCGATGAAGACCGGCACCTCGCCGAGGACCACCGACCGGACGACGACCGTCTCCCCGGCCTCGTCCCCGCCGACGACCTCGCCACGGATCACGTCGCCGCCGACGAGGTGCAGCGCGACACCCGACGGGCTCTCTGCAGGCGCCGGGCCGGACACCGACACGACGTCGGCGAGCTCGAGCTTCCGTCCGCCGAGGGCCAGGAACCCCGCCTCCGCGTCCAGGCTCTCGAAGCGCCCGTCCGCCAGGGAACCGTCCCGGAGCAGAACCTGGAAAGTCGGCGGCCCCACCTGGGGGTGGGCGTCGGCCCTGCCCGGGGGCACGGAGCCGACGAGGAGGGCCGCGCCGAGCGCGGCGGAGACCGGAGCACGGGTCCGCATCGTCACGCGCTGGAGGATCGCGGACCGGACCGGGTGGCGCCAGGGGCGAGTCCCGGCGATCCGACGGACGTCCGAGCGGCTCGCCTCGGCAGCATCTGTCAGATTGGCATCGAGCCGGCTGACCGTCCCGGCGATGCCTGCCAGATTGTCGCGACACGTCGTTCCGGGAGACACCGAGCCCGCGCAGCGACGCCCGCCGGGACCCGGGCGAGAACAGCATCCTGGGGCCCCGAGGGCTCGTTCGCACCAGGGGTTGGGCGTCTCGTCCGCGCGCGGCACCGCATTTGCTAGAGCCGGCGGACTTCCGATCGACCGGTGTCCCCGAGCGACCGGAGACCCTCTGTCACACACCGCTGCTGGATCGGCGTAGCGCCGTCCACGGCGCAACGTTTTTCCTTCCTGCCAAACCTCGCTTACCCCACCGAACCGATGGCGAAACAACTTGCTTTCGAGACCGACGCCCGCGAGGCCGTCCTGCGTGGTGCCCAGAAGCTGGCCCGCGCCGTGATCTCGACCCTCGGCCCCCGCGGCCGCAACGCCGTGCTCGACAAGAGCTGGGGCGGCCCGACGATCACCAAGGACGGCGTCTCCGTCGCCGAGGAGATCGAGCTCGACGATCCCTACGAGAACATGGGCGCCAAGCTGGTCCGCGAAGCCGCGAGCAAGACCAGCGACGTGGCCGGCGACGGCACGACCACCGCGACCCTGCTCGCCTCCTCGATCCTCGAGGAGGGCATGAAGTACCTGACCGCCGGCGCGAACCACGCCGCGCTGATCCAGGGCATCCGCGCCAGCACCGACGCCCTCGTCGACAAGCTGCACGAGATGGCCAAGAAGGTGCCGGGCAACGACACCAAGGCGATCCAGCAGGTCGCGACGATCGCCGGCAACAACGACCCGGAGATCGGCAAGATCATCGCCGACGCGATGAAGCGCGTCGGTGAGGACGGCGTCATCACCGTCGAAGAAGGCAAGAGCACCTCGACCGAGGTCAAGGTCGTCGAGGGCATGCAGTTCGACCGCGGCTACCTGTCGCCGCACTTCGTGACCGACCCCGACAGCATGTCGTGCGAGCTGCGCGACTGCTTCGTGCTGGTCCACGAAGAGAAGCTGTCGTCGATCCAGAAGCTGCTGCCGCTGCTCGAGCAGCTGAAGGCCGCGAACAAGCCGCTCCTGATCATCGCCGAGGACATCGAGGGCGAGGCCCTGGCGACGCTCGTCGTCAACAAGCTGCGCGGCAACATCAAGGTCGTCGCGGTGAAGGCGCCGGGCTACGGCGATCGCCGCAAGGCCATGATGCAGGACATCGCGATCCTCACGGGCGGCACGGCGATCTTCAAGGACCTCGGCATCGAGCTCGACAAGACGAACCTCAAGGAGCTCGGCGTCGCCAAGAAGATCCTGATCGACAACGACACGACGACGATCGTGCAGGGCAAGGGCTCGACCGCCGAGATCCAGGCCCGGATCGGCCAGATCCGTCGCGAGATCGACAACACGACCTCCGACTACGACCGCGAGAAGCTCCAGGAGCGCCTCGCCAAGCTCGCCGGCGGCATCGCCGAGATCATGGTCGGCGCACAGACCGAGACCGAGATGAAGGAGCGCAAGGCGCTCTTCGAGGACGCGCTCCACGCGACCCGCGCCGCGATCGCCGAGGGCATCCTCCCGGGCGGTGGCACCGCGCTCCTCAAGGCCTCGTCCGCGCTCGACGCGGTGAAGCTCGAGGGAGATGCCGCGTTCGGCGTCGACATCATGCGGAAGGCCTGTCAGATGCCCGCCCGCACGATCGCCAGCAACGCCGGCCTCGACGGCGGCGTGGTCGCCCGCAAGGTCCTCCAGGGCAAGGGCGTCGCGTTCGGCTTCAACGCGCTGACCGAGCAGTACGGAGACATGATCGAGTTCGGCGTCGTCGACCCGACCAAGGTCACGCGCTCCGCGCTCCAGAACGCGACGTCGGTCGCAGCCCTGCTGCTGACCACCGACTGCGTGATCGCCGCCATCCCCGAGCCCGAAGAAGCCGCGCCCCCCGGCGGCGGCGCCGGCGGCATGGGCGGTATGGGCGGCATGGGTGGCATGGGCGGTATGGGAGGCATGGGCTTCTGATCACCGCCGGCACCCGCCGCACTCGACACGAACACACGAATCAGCACATCCAAGGAGACACGCAAGACATGGCGAAGATCCGTCCACTCGACGACCGCATCGTCGTCCAGGTCCTCGACGCCGAGGAAGTCAGCGCCGGGGGCATCGTTCTGCCCGACAGCGCCAAGGAGAAGCCGCAGCGGGGCAAGGTCGCCGCTGTCGGTGAGGGCCGCCTCCTCGACTCCGGCGCCCGCGCCGCGATGGAGGTCAAGAAGGGCGACGTCGTGATCTACGGCAAGTACGCCGGCTCCGACGTCAAGGTCGACGGGAAGGACTACAAGATCCTTCGCGAGTCCGAGATCCTCGGCAAGGTGGAGGGCTGATCGATGGCCAAGCAGATCATGTTCGACGAAGTCGCGCGACGTAAGGTCGTCGCCGGCGTCCAGGCCCTCGCCAAGGCGGTCAAGGTCACCCTCGGCCCCGCAGGCAAGAACGTCATCATCGAGAAGTCGTTCGGCGGCCCCCAGGTCACCAAGGACGGCGTCACCGTCGCCAAGGAGATCGAGCTCGAAGACCCGTTCGAGAACATGGGCGCCAAGCTCGTCCGTGAGGTCGCCAGCAAGACGAACGACGTCGCGGGCGACGGCACGACGACGGCGACCGTCCTCGCCGAGGCGATCCTGACCACCGGACAGCGCTTCCTGACCGCGGGCGTCAACCCGATGGAGCTGAAGGCCGGGATCGACAAGGCGGTGGCCGCGGTGATCGCCGAGGTCGAGTCGATGTCGAAGTCGGTGAAGGGCCGCGACCAGATCTCCAAGGTCGGCGCCATCTCCGCCAACAACGACCACGAGATCGGCGAGATGCTCGCCGAGGCCGTGGAGCGCGTCGGCAAGGAAGGCGTGATCACGGTCGAAGAGGGCAAGGCCTCGGCGACCGAGGTCGACTTCGTCGAGGGCATGTCCTTCGACAAGGGATACGTGTCGCCCTACTTCATCACCGACCCGAAGACGATGGAGTGCGTCTTCGAGGACGCGAAGATCCTGATCTTCGAGAAGAAGGTCAGCAACGCGCGCGACCTGATCCCCGTCCTCGAGGAGACGACCCGCGCCGGCAAGCCGCTGCTGATCGTCGCCGAGGACGTCGAGGCGGAAGCCCTGGCGACCCTCGTCGTCAACCGCCTGAAGGGCGTGCTCCAGGTCTGCGCGGTCAAGGCTCCGGGCTTCGGCGACCGCCGCAAGGCGATCCTCCAGGACCTTGCGGTCCTCACCGGCGGCACCGCCGTCAGCGAGGACCTCGGCATCACCCTGGAGAACGTCACCGGCGCCCACCTCGGCACGGCCCGCAAGATCGTCATCCGCAAGGACTCGACGACCATCATCGAAGGAGCCGGCAAGAAGGCCGACGTCAAGGCACGCTGCGACAGCATCCGCGCCCAGATCGAGCGGACCACGTCCGACTACGACCGTGAGAAGCTGCAGGAGCGCCTCGCGAAGCTGACCGGCGGCGTGGCCGTCATCAAGGTCGGCGCGCTGACCGAGGCCGACATGAAGCAGAAGAAGCAGCGCATCGAGGACGCGCTGAACGCGACCCGCGCCGCGGTCGAGGAAGGCGTCGTCCCGGGTGGCGGCGTCGCCCTGCTCCGCGCTTCGGCGGTCCTCGAGGGCATGCGCGCCCGCGGTGACCAGTCGTACGGCGTCGAGATCATCAAGCGTGCCTGCGAAGCGCCGATCCGCCAGCTGGCGGAGAACGCCGGTGAGGACGCCGCGGTGATCCTCGACGAGGCGCTGTCGCGCAAGCAGACCGAGGGCTACGACGCGCTGACCGGTCAGTGGGTCGACATGTTCAAGGCCGGCATCATCGACCCGACCAAGGTCGTGCGCACCGCGCTGCAGAACGCGGCCAGCATCTCGGGCCTGCTGCTGACCACGAACACGCTGGTCACGAACCTCGAAGAAGACACCAAGGCCGTCCACGGCGCGGTGAGCTGACACGAGGCCCGGAGGTCCGGGGCGCTCGACGCCTCGGACCGACGACCCGACTGGTCGAGGAGCCCTGACCAGGGCCCCGCCGCCGCGGAGGTCGCGCCCCGGAACGGGGTGCGGCCGCGCGGGACGAACGCATCCCCCACGACCCGAACACGAGGACGCACGGCGTCCTGCCGAGCGATCCATGAGTTCGAAGCGCGACTACTACGAGGTCCTCGGGGTCGACAAGGGCGCATCGGCGGACCAGATCAAGAGCGCCTACCGCAAGATCGCGCTCAAGAACCACCCGGACCGGAACCCGGGAGACAAGGAGGCGGAGCGCCGTTTCAAGGAGGCTGCCGAGGCCTACGCGGTCCTCTCGGACGACGAGAAGCGCGCGCGCTACGACCGCTTCGGCCACGCGGGCGTCGATGGAGCCAGCGGCGGCGGAGGCGGCGGGTTCTCGTCGATGGAGGACATCTTCAGCCACTTCGGCGACCTGTTCGGCGGAGGCGGCGGAGGCGGGATCTTCGAGCAGTTCTTCGGCGGTGGCGGCGGAGGCGGTGGCCGCGGCGGCGCACGCCGCGGATCGAGCCTCCGCGTCGACCTGGAGCTGACGCTGGAGGAGGTCGCCGAGGGCGCGAAGAAGACCATCCAGGTCACGCGTCCCGAAACCTGCGAGAAGTGCGAGGGCACGGGCGCCAAGCCCGGAACCAAGCCGAAGCGCTGTCCCACCTGCGGAGGAGCGGGCCAGGTCGCGATCAGCCAGGGTTTCCTGTCGATCCGACAGACCTGCCCCGCCTGCCACGGGGCCGGCACGACGATCGACGAACCGTGCGGCACCTGCCGAGGCAAGGGTGCGACCCCGAAGAAGACGCCCGTGTCCCTGCAGATCCCGCCCGGGATCGAGGAGGGTCACGTCGAGCGCATCCGCGGCCAGGGCGAGCCCGGCCACGGAGGTGGCCCTTCGGGCGACCTCATCGTCGTCGTCCACGTGAAGCCGCACGACGTGTTCACGCGTCACGGCGACGACCTCTTGGCGACGGCCCGCATCCGCTTCCGTCAGGCGGCGCTCGGCGATCAGGTCGAGATCCCCACGATCACCGGCGAGATCGTCCAGCTGAAGATCCCCGCGGGCACGCAGCCCGGCGAGCGCCTCCGCGTCCGCAACCACGGTCTCCCGCGCGGCGACGGCTACGGACGTGGCCACCTCTACGTCCAGGTGCAGATCGAGGTGCCGAAGAAGGTCTCGCCCGAGCAGCAGGCGCTGCTCGAACAGTTCGACGACCACGAAGTCCAGAAGCAGGGACCTGCGAGCGCCAACGCGAAGCGCAAGGGCATCTTCGAGAAGGTCAAGGACATCTTCCACCACTGACACAGCAGGTCCGACACGCGCACCCGTCGACGGTCGAGGCGCGCGCGGTGGACCGACGTAGACGGAGTTCGACAGGATGAGCGAAACCGAAGAACGCGCCGACGAGCAGACCACCGGCGACGAGATCGACCCGAAGGACGAGGCGCAGACGGGCGGCGCCGACCCGGCCGCCGAGGAAGGCGACGAGTCGGCGCGCCTCGAGGGCCAGCTCCGGCGCTCGATGGCCGACCTCGCGAATCTGCGCAAGCGGATGCACAAGGAGGTCGACGACGCCCGCCGCCGCGCGGTCGAGGGGATGTCCGCGGAGCTGTTGCCCGTGCTCGACAACTTCCACCTCGCGCTCGGCGTCACCGAGGGCGAAGCCGGAACCTACGATCCGGCGACCGTCGTCGAGGGCCTGCGGATGGTGAAGAGCCTGCTCGAGAGCGTGCTCGAGCGTCACGGCCTGAAGGAGATCCCCGCGAAGGGCGAACCTTTCGACCCGAATCGCCACGAGGCCGTCGGCGTCGACACCGAGTCCGACTGCGACGAGGGCGTCGTCACCCAGGTCATGCAGCGGGGCTACACGATCGGCGACAAGGTGCTCCGCGCGACCCGCGTGCTGGTCCGCGGCTCCACCGACGAGGGCTCCGGAGGCTGAGATGCCGACCTACCGCTACGAGTGCCAGACCTGCGGGCACACGCTCGAGGCCTTCCAGTCGATGACCGAGCGGGCGCTCCGCAAGTGCCCCGCGTGCGGCAAGCTCAAGCTCCAGCGCCTGATCGGTGCCGGAGCCGGGGTGATCTTCAAGGGCTCGGGCTTCTACGAGACCGACTACCGCAGCGCGTCCTACCAGGCGGGCGCATCCGGGGATTCGACGAAGTCCGGGGACAGCAAGGACTCGGCGAAGTCCGACGGGTCGCCCTCGAAGGCTGCGGATTCCTCGAGTCCGAAGGCCTCGGGGTCCGACAAGAAGAAGAGCTGAACCGCCCTCGTCACCGGGCGGTGGGCTATCCTCGCGACCTGCCCCGTCCAACCCGCCCATGCCCAGCCGTTCGCCGCTCCGTCCCCTGGCCCTGCTGGCCCTGCCGGTCGTGCTGGCGACGGCCGGGTGCTCCGGCTGGTTCTTCTCCGGCCCCGACTACCCCGACCGTTCCCGTCCCCTGGCGCGGATCGAGACCCAGGGCGGCATCGAATACGGCGCGACGACCGAGTTCGGCGTGCTGTTCCTCGGCCGCACGGCGACCGAGGGCCCCTGCCGCGTCCGGATGTTCCTCGGCGAGCAGCTGATCGTCGACGACGGCAAGATCGAGCCGTTCGGCGCGGGCATCTGGCGCGCATCGATCGACCTCGTCGGCCAGGGCGCCCCGCTGTGGACGACACCCGTCACCGCGGACCTGGACCTCGTCGCGCTCTGCCTCGACGGCCCGCTCGCCGTCGACGTCCCGGTCCGACTCGCCCTCCTCGACGGCGTGTCGGGTGACGTCGTCGAGAGCCCCGGCCGCGATCTCCCGGCGGGCACCCCGATCTTCGTCCGCGACGAGGACGAGCGACTCTGGTTCGCCGGGCTCGTCAGCGCCCGTGCGACGCTGACGGCACCGGGCGGCGCCGAGGAAGAGCTCTTCGTGTTCGCCGGCCCCCGCGCGCTCGCCGAAGCGCTCGAGCAGCCGGAGAACAACCTCGCCCCGGTGCGCATCAAGTACCGCCCGGACGGCATCTGGCTGGAGACGCAGGAACGCCGGACCGCCGCGCCACCCGCCGGCGACGGCAATTGACGCTGGGTCGCCGGCGGTGACGAAGGCCGCCCAGCGCCTGTCTCCTGCACGCCCGGCGACCGCGACGCGGCACGATGCATCGGTCCGCCGCGGCTGTTTCGCCCCGGCCCCATCCCTGTTGCGTTAACGTCAGGTCGCCCCGAGCGACCATGATGAACCTCGCACACCCCGGGCGGCTGCTTGCCGCGCTCCTCGCCTGCGCCGGTGTGGCCGCAGACCTCAGCGCCCAGGACCCGGAGCCGGTCCCCAAAGAGAGGAACCCCGCGATCGAGGCCCGGATCGATCGCCTCGACGAGGCGTGGAAGGACCGCAGGATGGAGCGCGACGGGGAGGCCGGCGGCGCGATCATCGAGCTCTCGGAGGCGCTGGACGCACCGATCCATCCGAAGGACGAGCAGGCAGTCCGCAACGCGCTCGCCAAGGTGCTGACCGCCGGCCGCCTGCGGCCCGCCGACCGGATCGAGTGCTACGAACTCGCGGCGAAGGGACTCGCGAAACTCGGTGACGAGGGCGCGAAGATCCTGATCCAGACCTACGAGAAGAAGCGCTTCCCACGCCATGCCGAGTGGGCGCCGATGCGCGCCGCCCTCGTCGCGGCGGTTGGCGCTTCGAAGTCGCAGGTGGCGGTCCCGTTCCTCGTGGAGCGGGTCCAGCGCGGCGATGAGCCAGCAGAACTCGGAGCAGCCGGAGCGGCGATGAAGGGCTTCGAGGCCGCCGACGAGAAGACGCGGAAGTCGCTGGTCGAGATCCTCGCGCGCAGACTCGCCGGCTTCGAGACCGAAGCTGCGGCACCGGCGGTCAACCAGGAGCAGCAGCTGAACCTGAACCGCGAGAACGCCCGCCGCATGCTCGAAGCCGTCCGCACGCCTTGGGACGCGAGCCTCGAGGCGTTGACCGGCGAGTCGCAGGAGAGCGGCGCCGCGTGGCAGAAGTGGTTCCAGGAACACAAGCGCGCGCCCTGGCCGAAGCGCGACGACGGCTGATGGACTGGGGCGCGGTTCCCAGGGCCGCACGCGCCGGCCCGCGGAACCGCGCCCCATCCGAAACCAGCCGCAGGGCGCCGTCGTTCCCATGCGACGATGGATCGCAGAGAAGCGGCATCCGACCTCGCGGCGATCGCGCGCCGCGCCATCGAGGCGCACCTGTCCGGCGCCTCGCCACCCGCCCCACCGCGGATCGGCCGGCGTGCCGCGGTCTTCGTGACGATCCGGAAGGACGGCGAGCTGCGCGGCTGCATCGGCACGATGCAGCCCCAGCGCGAGGACCTCGGGCTCGAGGTTGCCGAACGCGCGGTCGCCGCCGCCCGTGACGACCCGCGTTTCCCACAGGTGACCCGCGAGGAGTGGCCGCGTTGTCAGCTGGAGATCTCCGTGCTCGGACCGCTCGACGAGGTCATGTCCACGCGACAGCTCGATCCGTCGGTCTTCGGCATCGAGGTCACGGATCGCGAGGGGCGCACGGGCGTCCTGCTGCCCGACCTCCCGGGGGTCGACACAGCTCAGGACCAGATCGCGATCGCCCGACGCAAGGGGGGGATCGGACCGGGGATGCCGGTCCGCATCCGACGTTTCCGCGTGGAGCGACACGAAGAGCCCGCCGACTCGGTCCGCCACGCGCAGTCCTGACGGAGCGGACGCCGAGGGCGGGCGGGCGTCTCGACCTGCCGCGGACGAGATCACCGGCTCGGCCCCGAGAAAGCGCCGGGCAAGACCTCGTCGAGAACGATCAGATCTCGTCGGGAAGCGCGTCCGGGACGTCGGCACCCCGCACCACGATCAGGATCGCGCCGTGCGGGACGACGAGGAACTGTCGTTCCTCGAACGTGACCTCGAAGGCCGCCTTGCGGAAGAACAGCACGAAGTCCCCGACCTCCACCTGCATCGGCAGGAAGCGCCCGGCCGTCGCCGGAGCCTTCCAGGGCTCGGTGTCGTCCTGGAGCGGCGGCAGCGCAATGCCCGGTCCCATCGCGACCACGCGACCGCCTCGGACCTCTTCCTTCTCCTTCACCCCGGGGGGCAGGTAGAGGCCGATCTTGGTCCGGGTCTCCCCCCGATCCGGCTCGACGAGGACACGATCGCCTACGACCAGGAGCTCCTTGTTGCCGATCTTCATCTATGCCTCTGAAGGTATGCCTATGGAGGTCCTTTGCGCCGGCCCGAAAAGGTGTGACCCCACCCACCGAGATCGGTCCCTGAACGGGCCAGCGGGCGCTTCTACCCCACTTGGTGGCGATGACCGGCGAGTTAGAATCCTGCCGATACACATCCAAGTCTCCAAGTCTCCAATACACATGACGAGCATCCCGTCGGCCCTGAAGTTCGTGCCCGCGGCAGTCGCCGCTGCCGTGGCGCTATGCGTGGACACACAGGCCCAGGTCCAGTTCACCGAGATCACGGTGATCGACCTGGCGAGCACGGCCAACCCGGCGAACGCCGAGTTCCTGGGCACCAACCCATCCGCGGTCGCCTGGAACGGCTCCCAGCTGTTCGTGTCCGGCCAGAACAACTCGGCCGGCGCTTCCGCGCAGGCCCTCCCGGTCTCGCTGGTCGAGATCCTGAATCCGTTCAGCCCGACGCCGACCTTCGGCCCCGTGTTCGGCACGATCCAGAACACGCCCCCTGTGGGCCGCGGCTACCTGGGTCTCGACATCGAGGGCACGACGCTGGTCGCGTCCTTCGACGACGGCAACCAGCACCCGCAGGGCATCGCCGCCTACGACCTGAACGGCGCCCAGCGATGGGTGAAGACCGCGCGCGGCAGCTGCGGCGTTGCGATGGACCCCGGCTTCGGCACCGGCCCGGCCGCGCCCGGCTCCGGCGTCGGCTTCGCACAGTTCGGCTCCGGACGGCGTCTGCTCCAGGACACCCAGTCCGGCGCGGACATCTACAACACGACGAACGGGATGATCATCAACACGCCGGAGGGCACCACCTGGCGTGACATGGACTTCGATGACGCGACCGGCGACATCTGGCTGCGCGAAGGCAACAACGTCATCCACGGTGTCCGCAGCGGCGGCAACTCGACGGCGTTCATGACCGTCGTCTTCGACCAGAACCCGGACGCCGACTTCATCATCCAGCAGAACGTCGCGTTCTGCCGGACGGCGGCGGGCTCGTTCGTGATGTGGAACGACCGCTCGACGTCGAGCACCAACCAGGGCTTCTTCCAGACCGTCATGGTCATGAGCCCGAACGGCCAGATGCTGACGAGCGACTGGAGCGGCTTCAGCCCGAACCCGGGCAGCGCCGCCTACGACTTCAGCTTCCACTCCCAGTCGAACACGCTCGCGCTGCTGGACTCCTTCAACCGGAAGGTCCACATCTTCGCGGTCAGCCTCGTGCCCTACTCCCAGTACGGCTCGGGCTGCGTGGGTTCGAACGGCCTCACGCCGGAACTCTCCGGCGCCGGGCTCGGCACCGTCGGCTCGACGCTGACCTACCAGCTGCGCAACGGCGTCTCCAACGGACAGGCCTTCGTGCTCCTCGGCCTCGGCCAGGGCGCGCTGAACCTCTACCCCGGCTGCGACGTCCTGCTGGCCCCGATCCTGCCGTTCTCGCTCGGACCGATCTTCCTCGACGGTGCGGGCGCCGGCTCGACGACGCTGCCGATCCTCGCCGCCGCCGCCGGCCAGTCGATCACCGCGCAAGGGCTGTTCGTCGATCCGACGCTGCCGCCCTTCGCGCTGACCCTGAGCAACGGACTGCGCCTCGACGTCCCGTGACGCCGAGGAGTGGCCCAAAGCCTCTCTGAACGATTCTTGCCTGCCCCATGGCCGCGTCAGCGGCCCGGCTCGCCCGTCTTCGCTTCGCGGAGGCGGGCGAGTTTGTTGTAGGGCGTCTTGAGCGCGACGCCGAGCTCGGCCGCAGCCGCCCGCTTGTTGCCGGCATGGCGTTCCATCGCCGCCCGCACGGCGAGCTCCTCGAGCTCACCGAGATCCACCGTCGGCAGCGCGCCGCCAACTACGAGCGGACGCGCTCCGACCAGGACGTCGCGCTGTCCTGGCAGGCCCTCGCCGACCAGGGCAACCTGTCGAGCACGTCGGTGCTCATGGTGCTGCGCGAGACCCTCGACGACGGCGGCCGGCAGCGAGGAGACCTCGGCCTGCTGCTCGCGATGGGACCGGCGTTCTGCTCGGAGCTGGTGCTGGTCGAGGCCTGACCTGCGGCCTACTTCTCGAGCCCGAGCTTCTCGAGCTTCGGCGCGATGATGAAGCGGCAGTAGCCCTGCTGCTTGTTCGCGCGGTAGTAGTCCTGGTGGTAGGCCTCGGCGGAGTAGAACGTCGAGGCCGGGGTGATCTCGGTGACGATCGCCGAGGTGAACTTCGCCTGGGCGCGGTCGCGGGAGGCCTCGGCGGCGATGCGCTGCTCCTCGGAGTGGTAGAAGACCGCGGACCGGTACTGGGTGCCGATGTCGTTGCCCTGGCGGTTCAGCGTGGTCGGGTCGTGGGCCTGCCAGAACCAGTCGAGCAGCAGGTCCCGGTCGATGCGCGACGGATCGAAGTGGACCTGGACGACCTCGGCATGGCCGGTCGTTCCGCTGCAGACCTGCTCGTAGGTCGGGTCGATGACGGCGCCGCCCATGTAGCCGGAGACGACGTCGGTGATGCCGTCCACCTGCTCGAGCACGGCCTCGATGCACCAGAAGCAGCCGGCGCCGAGGGTGATGGTCTCGCTCGGGACGGTGGCCGCGGGGCTGTCTTGGGATTCGGTCACGGTGACTTCGGCGGGGCTGGTTCCTACGGGGTCCGCCGGCTCGCTGGTGCAGCCGCATGCGGACCACACCGCGAAGAGGAAGACGTGGAAGACGGTCTTGAGGATGCTCATGCGGACTCCGGGCCGGAGGTTAGGCCAGAGAGCGGGACGAGGCCAATCGATCGGGCGCGAGGCGGAAGGCAGCGGGATCCGTCAGGCGCCCGCGACCGCCTCCACCCGCACCGGACATACCTTCAGCTCGGCCGTGAACGTCACCGGGTCGTAGCCCCCACCGGTCAGATCGTTGACCGGCACGTCCCCGAAGCTGAACGAACAGAACACCGTGCCCCGCGGCGAGGTCGTGTCCGCGCGCACGCGCATCACGACCGAGCCTCGACGGCTCGTGACCCGCGCGTAGCCGCCGTCCTGGAGCCCCCAGGCCGCGACGTTGTCGGGGTGGACCTCGAGGGACTCCTCGGACAGCAGGTAGTCGATGCCCGACGAACGCCCGGTCATCGTGCGCGTGTGGTATGCCTCCAGGCGGCGACCGGTCGTCAGCCAGACCGGGTACTCGTCGTCGACGACCTCCGCCGGATCCCGGTAGTGGATCACGCGGAACAGGCCCCTGCCGTTCTTGAACCCGTCCTCGTGGAGGATCGGCGTGCCGGGGTGGTCCTTGGTCGGCACCGGCCAGTGGTAGGCCCCCGCGTCGATCCGGTCCCAGTCGAGACCTTCGTAGATCGGGGACACCGAGCAGAGCTCGTCGAACACGTCGCGCGCCGACTGATATTCGAAGCCGGGCAGCCCGAGGCGCTTGGCGAGCTGCGAGATGATCCACCAGTCGGGCTTGGCCTCGCCCTGGGCCGGCACCGCGGCGCGGACGCGCTGCACGCGGCGCTCGGTGTTGGTGTAGACGCCGTCCGTCTCCCCCCACCCGGTCGCCGGCAGGACCACGTCGGCCATCGCCGTGGTCTCGGTCGGGAACAGGTCGATGACGACCAGGTGATCGAGGCTCTTCAGCGCGTGCTCGCAGTGCTTGCGGTCCGGGTCGGAGACGACGGTGTTCTCACCGCAGATCAGCATCGCCTTCATCTCGCCCTCGACGGCGAGCTCGAGCGCCTTGACCTTGGTGATGCCGCGCACGGGTTCGATGTCGCGCCCGTACAGCGCGGAGAACTTCGCGACGGACGCCGGGTCGTCACAGGCCTGGAAGCCGGGGAAGTTCGCGGGGATCGCACCGCAGTCCCCCGCGCCCTGGATGTTGTTCTGCCCGCGCATCGGGTTGATGCCGGCTCCCTCACGCCCGAGGTTGCCGGTGACCAACGCCAGGTTGCACAGACTCTGGACGTTGTCGACGCCGCAGATGTGCTCGGTGATGCCGAGCGTGTAGTAGATCGCCGCACGGCCGGCCGAGCCGTAGATGTGGGCGGCCTTCTCGATGTCCGCGGCGGGTACCTGGCAGATGCCAGAAGCCCATTCCGGCGTGAAGTCCTTCACGTGGTCCCGGAACGCCTCGAAGTCCTTCGTGCGGGCCGCCACGAAGTCCTCGTCGACCAGCCCGTCGCGGACCAACACGTGCCCCATCGCGAGGAGCAGCGCGACGTCCGAGCCGATCCGGATCGGTAGGTAGAGCTCCGCGTAGTCCGCGAGCGGGATGCGCCTCGGGTCGGCGACGATCATCCGGGCCCCCTTCGCGACCGCGCGCTTGAGGCGCGTGGCGGCGACCGGGTGGCACTCGGTCATGTTCGTGCCGATGCAGAAGATGGCCTCCGGCTTCTCCATGTCCCGCAGCGGGTTCGACATGGCGCCTCGACCGATCGTGGCCGCCAGACCGGCGACCGTGGGAGCGTGTCAAGCTCTCGAACAGTTGTCTATGTAGTTGGTGCCGAACCCCGCACGGATGAACTTCTGCACCGTGTAGGCCGACTCGTGCGGGGCGCGGCCCGACGCGATCGCATAGATCGCGTGCGCGCCATGCTCCGCGTACGCCTTCCGGAAGCCGGCCGCCGCGCGGTCGAGCGCTTCGTCCCAGGACGCGGGACGGAGCTCTCCGTCCTCGCCGCGGACGAACGGCGTCTTCAGGCGATCGCCGTGCTGGACGTGGTCCCACGCGAACTGGCCCTTGATGCACAGCGCGCCCTCGTTGGCCGGGCCGTCCATCGCCGGCTGCACGGCGACGATCTCCTCGCCCTTGGTGACGATGTCGACCGAGCAGCCCACCCCGCAGTAAGGGCAGATCGTCCGGGTCTTCTGGAGCTCCCCAGGCACGTCGACCTTGCGCAGCGCCTTCTTGTCGGCGAGCGCCCCGGTCGGACAGGTCTGCACACACTGCCCGCAGAACGTGCACGACGAGTCGCTGAGCTTGCTGTCGAACTCGGTGGTGATCTGCGTGTGGAAGCCCCGGTTCGCGACGCTGATCGCGTAGTCACCCTCGCGCTCAGCGCACACCCGGACGCAGCGGTAGCACGAGATGCACAGGTCGTAGTCGCGGAGGATGAACGGGTTGTCGTCGTCGGCTCCCTTCGAGTGGCCCGACTTCGCACCCGCGAACCGCTCCCCGGAGACCTCGTAGCGCGACGCCAGCGTGGCGAGCTCCTGACTCGCGTAGCCGCGCAGCGGATCGACGGTGCCGGGCACGGCGCCGGCCGGCGCCTCGGCCGCGGCCCGGCTCTCGCTCGCGACGAGCTCGAGCAGGGTCTTCCGGTGCGCCTCCAGCACATCGGTCCGCGTGTTCACGCGCATGCCGGCGGTCGCCTTCGTCGTGCAGCTGGCGACCGGGTTGCGGAGTCCCTCGACCTCGACCACGCAGAGGCGACAGGCGCCGAACGCTTCGAGCCTGGGGTCGTAGCAGAGGGTCGGAACCTCGCGGCGGTGGCGCTCCGAGACCTCGTAGACGGTCTCGCCGTCGCGGAACGGGACCTCTTCGCCGTCGAGAAAGATCGTGTGCTGCCGCTCGCTCATGCTCGTTCTCCTCCGCGCTCGCCGGCCTCGCCGACGTGCGCCGCGACCTGACTCGCAAACCTCCGGACCAGGCTCTCGGCCACCAGCGGCGCCGCCATCCCGAGACCGCAGGCACTCGTTGCCTTCATCGTCCGCCCGATGTCCGCGACTTCGGCCGTCCACGCGTCGAGATCTGCAGGACCGGCGGCGCCGGTGAGCCGCTCGGTGAGCCGCTGCGTACCGATGCGGCACGGGAAGCACTTCCCGCACGACTCATGGGCGAAGAACGACATCGCCTGTGCGGCGACCTCGACCATGTTGCGCGAGTCGTCGAACACCATGATCCCCGCTGCGCCCAGGAAGCTCCCGTGCGCGCGGATCGAAGGCTCGTCGAGCGTGACGTCGAGCGCGTCGCCGGCGAGGAAACCGCCGGACAGCCCTGCCATCGTCACCGCCTGGACCGTGCGGCCCTCGCGCGGGCCACCCGCCCAGTCGTGGATCAGGGTGCCGAGGGGCAGACCGATCGGGACCTCGTAGTTGCCCGGGCGCTGCACGTCCCCCGACAGGCTGACCAGCTTGGTGCCAGCGTGATCGCCGTGGCCTTCGCCGCGATAGCCGAGTCCTCGATACCAGTCGGCGCCGCGGGCCACGATCGGACCGACCGAACACAGCGTCTCGACGTTGTTGACCGCGGTCGGCGTGTCCTCGAAACCGTGCGTGACGGGGAACGGAGGGCGGTTCCGAGGGAACGGGTGCTTGCCCTCGAGGCTGTTCAGCAGCGAGGTCTCCTCGCCGCAGATGTAGGCGCCTGCCCCCCGCCGGACGTACACGCGGAACTCCTGGCCACTACCGAGCACGTCGGCACCGAGGTAGCCGTGGGCTTCGGCCTCGGCGATCGCGTTCTCGAGGATCGCCTGCGTGTGCGGGTACTCGTAGCGCAGGTAGATGAACCCCCGCGTCGCCCCGGTCGCCCGGGCGGCGATCGCCATCCCCTCGAGCGTCGCATGCGGATCGTGGTCCATCAGCACCCGGTCCTTGAAGCAGCCCGGCTCCCCTTCGTCGGCGTTGCAGACGATCGTCTTCGGGCCACCGGCGGCCTCGGCGACCGCGCGCCACTTGCGCCCGGTCGGGAAGCCGGCACCGCCGCGTCCCGCGAGTCCCGACGCGTCGATCTCCTCGAGGGTCCGTTCGGGGGTCCACTCGCAGAACGCCCGGCGAAGCCCTGCGTAGCCAACGGTCGCGAGGTATCCGTCGATCCCGCGGCGCGCCGGATCTCGGACGTGGGCGAACACGCACTCTTCGCCGCCGTCCGGACGCGGCGCGGGGCGCGGCGTCTCCCGTTCCACCAACGAGCCGTCCGCAGCCCCGACGAACTGCGTGTCGCCGATCAGCACCGGGACCGGCTCGTCACAGCGCCCTGCGCAGGGCATCGGCGTCGCACCGTCCTTCTCGAGCGCGGCGAGCAGCGCGTCCGCTCCACGCGTCTTGCAGACCGGACCGTCGCAGACGCGGGGCGCCGCCTTGCCCGGCGGGAAGGTCCTGAAGAAGTGGTAGAAGGTGATCGTCCCGTACAGATCCGCGAGCGGGATGCGCAGCGTCTCCGCCACGCCGCGGATCGACGACTCGCTGAGGAAGCCGTCACGGTCGTGGAACGCGTGCAGGAGCGGCAGGAGAGGAGCGGGCTCCTCCTTCCAACGCGCGAGGATCTCGGCGTCGGTGGCGACGGTTCGGCTCACGGTTCTCCTCGGTTCGGGAACGGAGCCAGGGTAGCGGCGGGAGCGGCTGCCGGACAGGACCCAACCGCGGAGGCGACGATGCGCACCGAACCCGACCCAGGTCGGGCTGCCGGACGTCAGCCGCGCACCAGCGCCTTCATCAGGTCCATCACGCTGACCAGCCCGACGTGCTTGCCTCGCTCGGTGACCAGGAGTCGGTGGACCTGGTGCTCGACGAAGGACCGCGCGACGTCCTGGAGCTCGGCGTCGATCGGCACCGCGAAGACCTGCGCGGTCATCACGTCGGCGACGGTGGCTCCGGCATCCTCCGGGACGTCGATCTCGTCGAACTCCTCGGGCGCGAACTCGTCGTCGTCCGTCGTCAGGTAGTAGCTCCGCGGCGCGAACAGCCGCTGTTGCTCGGGATTCTCCGACAGGTGGTCGAGGACGTCGCGGATCGACAGGACGCCGATCACGTGGCCGGCCTCATCGGTGACGGGCATCCCCGAGATGCGCCCGTCGGCCAGCTTCCGGACGGCTTCGAGAAGACCGGCGCCGTCCGCGATCGTCTGGACGTCGGTGCGCATGATCTCCCGAACCGTGAGGTCGGGCCAGACAGAGGTGGTCTTCATCGTCGGACAGGCCCGCGACGCGACACCCGCCGCGCTCGGGACGATGTCGAGGACGCCTGCGGCTCACCGCGGATTTCACGGGACGAACCGCGGCATCCGGAACCTGGACCCGCCAGCCGCACTCGGGCATCCTCGGCCACCATGCTCGAACCTGCACGCGGCGCGCTGGCTGCGCTGGTCCTCCTCGCGACTCCGCTCGCCGCGCAGCAGAGTCCAGAAGTCGTCGTCACTTCCTTCGACGACCTGCCGAGGGGTGCCCTCCGGCGCGCCCGCGTCGCGGGCGCGCGGTTCGAGGCGGAGGAAGGCCACGCCGAGATCCACGCCGAGCATCACCTGTCACCGCCCCACTCGCTCCACCTCCTCGGCGGCGAGGACCGCACGGTCGAGCTGAAGCTCGACCGCGCCCGGGACGATCTGGACAGCCTGTCGTTCCGCGCCGAGCGCTGGACCCGCAGGGACCCGTTCGCCTTCCGCGTCGATGCCCGCGTCGGGTCGGCATGGAAGACCGTCTGGACAGGCGACGCGACGGTCCGCATCGGGCGTTTCTCGACGCCCGTCCGCGTCGAGCTCGCCGACGCCGGGCGCGTGTCGAGCCTGCGCTTCGTGTCCACGGCCCCGCCCGAGTCGGGCGTCCTGATCGACGACCTCGCGCTGCTGTGCGCAGCCCCGCAGGAGATCCGGTCCATCCGCCAAGAGCGACCGACCGTTCCGATCCTCGACGGCGGGAACGACCCTGTCGCCGTGTGCGTCGTCGCGACGTCCGGATCGCTGGAGCCCCTGTCGTTGGCGGCACTGGCGATCGATGTCGAGGGTCCTGCCGACGTCGTCTCGGTGCGCGTCGACGGCGGCGGAGCGTCCATACCGCTCGCTGCCCCCGGATCGGACGGTCTCCGTCGCATCGGTGAACCGATCGTCCTCGCCCACGGCGAGAATCGGATCCTCGTCGAGGGGCGACGGCACGCGGCGTTCCGGGCGTCCGACCGGATCGCCGCTCGCGTGGTCACCATCCGGACGTCGCGGGGCGACGACCTCGCTGTCCCTCCGCTAGCGGACGGCACGCCCCCTCAGCGGATCGGGACGTCGGTCCGACGCGGAGGCGAGGACGGGGTGCACAC
>JAQCBR010000250.1 GCA_027621295.1 Planctomycetota bacterium | reverse complement strand
AGCCGGTCGGCCTTACCGAGTTAGCATTCCTTCCGAAAGCCTCCGGAGGGTGGGGGATTCTTGCCGATTATCCGACGGAACCGGAGTCCGTCCGCGCCCACCGTCCGTTCCGACACCCGAGAGCCATGACGCCAATTCGTTTCTTCGCCCTCCTCGCGCTGTCCGCGGCGCTGCCACAGACCCTCTCCGCCCAGAGTGCATGGACGCGGCTCTCCCCGGCGACGGCGCCAAGCCTTCGCGGTGGGATCAGCGGCTCCACCGACGGGTCGCAGTTCCTGATGTTTGGTGGGCAGACCGTAGGCACGACGTTCCTCAACGACCTGTGGAGCTTCGACGGCACGTCGTGGACGGACCTGACGCCAGCCACCGGCAACCCGCCCGGCCGCGACTGGCACGGCCAGGCGTTCGACAGCGCGCGCGGGAAGCTGGTCGTGTTCGGCGGAAGGGACGGAGCGACGACCTTCTCCGACACCTGGGAGTGGGACGGCACGTCGTGGTCGCAGGTGACGACGGCCAACGCGCCGTCGCCGCGGCGGCTGCCCGGCATGGTGTTCGACTCGAACCGCGGCGTCGTCGTCCTGTTCGGCGGCGATAGTGCTGGAACGCGACTCAACGACACCTGGGAGTACGACGGCACCGACTGGACGCAGGTGACGACCGCGCAGTCCCCGGGCGCGCGCTGGAAGATGTAGATGGCGTTCGACTCGCACCGCAACCTCGTGGTGATGGCGGGTGGCAACGTCAACGGCGGCGGTCGAGGTGCGGACACCTGGACCTACGACGGCACGGACTGGACCGAGGTGGTCGGCGCGGGTGCCCCGTTCGGGACCGGCCTCGAGAACTGCGGCATGACCTACGACGCGGTGCGTCGTCGCTGCGTGCTGCAGGGCGGGTTCAACGGCTCCTACCGCTCGAAGACGTTCGACTTCGACGGTTCCACCTGGATCGACCGCGGCAACTTCCTCGGTCAGGGCATGACCGCTCGCACCGGCAACGCGGTCGCGTTCGTGCCTGCGCTCGGCAAGGTGATCCAGTTCGGCGGCTTCGCTGCGACGACGTTCGTCGCCGAAACCCTCGAGTGGAGCACGCCGACTCCGGCGAGCTTCGCGACGTCGGGCACCGGCTGCGCTTCGTCCGTGGGCCAGCCGACGCTGTCGATCACCGCGAACCCGTGGTGCGGTGACAGCTTCGAACTCGTCGTCGACAACCTCGCGGCCGGCTCGATGCCGTTCCTGCTGCTCGGCGCGTCGAGCTCGCTGTGGCCGGCCGGTCCGCTGCCCCAGCCGCTGACCTTCCTCGGCGCCCCGAACTGCCTGCTCTACACGAGCGTCGAAGAAGTGCTGAGCGCGACCGTCGTCGCCGGAGAAGCTCGCTTCGCCTACTCGGTGCCGGACCTGGCCGTCCTCTACGGAGCGACTTGCTACGCCCAGTGCATCGGCTTCGACGGCAACATCCGCTTCACGACCGGCCGCGGCGACCTCGCCCTCGGCGGCTACTGATCCGGACGCGGCAGTCTGCCGCCGTCGTCCGATCCGCGGCAGCCGTCCAGTCCACGCATCCTTCCATCCGATCCACGTGAGTTGGCCCGATCGACCCTGAGGTCGACAGGCGCCCTGGAGAACCGACAGATGAACCGCTCCGCTTCCGCGCTCGCAGCCGTCTTCGCCGCTGCGTTCCTCTCCACGACGGCGTCCGCCCAGGGCGCTTGGACCCGCCTGAGCCCGGCACTCGAGCCCGGCCTGCGCGGTGGCATGTCCTTCTCGAGCGACGGCCTCTCGCTGCTGATGTTCGGAGGTCAGGCCGCAGGCACTGTGTTCCTCGACGAACTCTGGCGCTTCGACGGCACCAACTGGACGAACATCACGCCGACCTCCGGCAGCCCGGCTCCCCGCGACTGGCACGGCCAGGCCTACGACCTCGGCCGCGGCAAGCTGATCGTGTTCGGCGGTCGCGACCAGGGCGGCCCGATGGGGGACATGTGGGAGTTCGACGGGACCGCCTGGACGCAGCTCTCGCCGGCGACGATGCCCCCGGCGCGCTTCAGCCCGGCTATCTGCTACGACATCGTCCGCGGGAAGATCGTGATGTTCGGCGGGGCAGCCGGTTCGACGACCCTCAACGACACCTGGGAGTGGGACGGCCTGGACTGGACGCAGATCACGACCGCGAATTCGCCGCTGCCGCGGCAGAAGCACCGAATGGTCTTCGACCTGCGTCGCAACCAGATCGTCATGCACGGCGGCAACCTCGGCGGCGGCCAGGGGCGGTCGACGGAGACCTGGACCTACGACGGGACCGACTGGTCCCTCGTCGCCGGCGCTGCGGCGCCGTTCGGGACCGGCCTCGAGAACTACGGCATGGCCTACGACCTCGTCCGCGGTCGTTCGATCATCAACGGGGGTCTCAACAACTCCTACCGGTCGAAGACCTGGGACTGGGACGGCTCGAACTGGCTCGACCGCGGCAACTACCTCGGTCAGGGACTGACCGCGCGGACCGGCCAGGCGATGGAGTTCCTGCAGTCCACCGGCAAGGTCTACCAGTTCGGTGGTTTCGCGGCGTCGGCCTTCGTTGCGGAGACCTACGAGTGGAGCACGCCGACGGTCGCGCAGTTCCAGACGTCCGGCACCGGCTGCCCGAGCTCGCGGGGCCTTCCGGTCCTCACGACCACGACCGCCCCCTGGGGCGGTGACCCGTTCTCGTTGACGATCGCCAACGTCGGTGCGGGCGTCCTGCCGTTCATGATGATCGGCCTGTCGAACACCCAGTGGGCCGGCGGCGGTCTGCCGCAGTCGCTGGCGATCCTCGGGGCACCGAACTGCACGCTCGACACCAGCATCGACATCGCCCTGCCCGGCGCCGTCCAGTTCGGTGAGGCTCGCTTCACGATCACGATCCCGGACGATCCGGCGATCTACGGCGCGACGATCTACGCGCAGGGCCTGTGCTACGAGGGCTTCACGCTCTTCACCACGGCTCGCGGCGACATCACGATCGGCGGCTACTGATCGCAGCCGCCGTCACGTGACCGGCCAGCCTCCCCTCCGGCCGGTTGCGCGTCGCGCACCCGTCCGTTCGACCGACCAGAACCTCTCGCATGTCCATTCTCCGCGCTGCGCTGCACACGTTCCTGCTCCCAGCCCTCGCGGGCACCGCACTAGCCCAGGGGGCCCCCTGGACGTTCGTGTCGATCCCGGACTTCCAGAACAACGACATCGGCTCGCTCGCCGATCCACAGTCGCAGTACCCCGGCAACGTGACGAGGCCTGCGGGATTCGCAGCGCTCGATCCGAGTTGGGACAGCAGCACCGCGAACTACGAGGACTCGGTCGACTGGATCGTGTCGCAGCTCGCGGCCGAGGATCCTGCGTTCGTGACCGTGGCCGGTGACCTCGTGATGGGGCACTGGGAGCGGAGTTCGGACGGCCGACAGGTGTTCGGTCCGCTGAACACCGACGCGAACGCTCGCGCCGCGCTCAACCGTGCGGCCGACTACTACTACGACATCTGGCACGGCCGCTTCGACCCGAGTCGCAACGTGCACCTGTCCTCGGTGCTCACGGCGATGGGCAAGCCCCTGGTGCCGATGGAGGTGCACGCTGTCGTCGGGGACCACGAACTCGGCGACAACAACTGGGCGCCGGGCTCGCTGAGGTCCCGCCTCGTCGTCGACTACAAGCTG
>JAQCBR010000249.1 GCA_027621295.1 Planctomycetota bacterium | reverse complement strand
CCAGCTCTCCTACGGGATGGGCCGCGCCTATCTCGTGCTCGAGGACGAGGTCGACGGAGCGCACCAGGGTGGGATGGTCGCCCTGCCCTTCGGTCCGTTCGCGACGGGCGTGATGCGAGGCCGGTTCCACCCGGGCGACGGTCAACTCTACTGCTGCGGTCTCTACGGCTGGTCCAGCGCGCGCACGCGCCCGGGAGGCTTCTACAGAGTACGCTACCGCGATCGTCCGCTAGACCTCCCGGTCGGCATGCGGGCCCAGCCGGACGGGATCGAGCTCAACTTCGGAGCGCCGCTGGACCCCGAGACGGCGCGCGATCCCGAGAGCTACAGCGTCCAGGTCTGGTCCCTACATCGCAGCAAGGGCTACGGCAGCAAGCACATCGACGAGCGACCGCTCGGGATCACGTCCGCATCGCTGTCGGACGATGGACGCACGGTGCGGCTGGTCGTCGAGGATCTCGAGCCGACGATGTGCATCGAGGTGAGGGTCGACGTGGACACCGGTACGGGTGAGCTCCTGAGCGGGGTCATCCACGGCACGATCCACCGGATGCCGGAAGCGCAGCGGAAGTGAGCGTGGCACTCCCGCCCGACGCGCGCGGAGTCAGCGACCGCCGTCAGCGCACGCGGACCGCGAGGACGTGATCCTGCGCGCGGCCCCGGACGTGTGAGCGGATCTCGAAGCCGTCCGGCGGCGTGAGGGGCTCATCGCGGTCTCGCTGCTTCCAGATGATGCAGTCTCCCCGCGGCTCACCCGTGCGGCGCAGGTTCCAGGGGGCATCGGGGTCGACGCCCAGGACCACGGACTCGGAGTCGTACCCCCAGACCTCGAGACCCGTGATGCCGAGCCGCACTCGCTCCGCCTGGACGAGGGCAGCCTGCTGGCGATCCGATCGAACGCCGTGCGAGCGCTGGGCGTCCCGATCACCGCCGATGGCGAGCAGCAGGAGGGTCGGCACGATGGCCGCGAACGCTGCGAGCCGCGCGCGGTCCCGCACGGCGGGAACGGCGGCCAGAGCGACGACGCAAGCAGCGAGCAGCGAGCGGCCCGGGAGGGGCAGCGACAGCCACGGAACGACCGACGCCGCAGCCGCGAAGATCGCCCCCACCGACAAGACCGCCCGCTGCGCAGCGCGCGGCACCGGCAGCGTGCTCCGCGCGAACGCGACCAGCGCAGGCGCGCACGCGGCGACGGCAAGGCCGGTTCCCGGCAGAAGGTAGCGCGACGGGCGGACCGGGAAGACGAGCAGCACGAGAACGCCGACGCCGTAGCACCACAGCAGCGCACTCACCAGGCGGTGTTGGTTCTCGTCCAGACGCGGTCGCGACAGCGCGAAGAGGCCGAACGGCAGGATCAGCGCCGCGGAACGCAGCAGGTGGAGCGGCGCATCGACGAGGCTACCGACGCTCCAGGCTCCGAGCCTCCCGACACTCTCGGTCGCCGCGAGCTCGGACAGCTCCTCGGCGCCCAGCGCCGCCGGGTCGCCGAGGACCATCGCGTAGTAGGCGGCGATCGGTGCCGCCGCGAGCCCGAAGAACGCGAACGCCGGAAGCGGGCGCATTCCGGACCGCCACCAGAACGGCAGGATGCCGCACGCAAACATCAGGTAGGGCGGACCCTTCGACAGCAGCGCGAGCGCCCCGAGCGCGCCAGCCAGTGCGAACCTGACGACCCGCCCCGGCGTGGTCACCGCCGCATCCGCGAGGAGCACCAGCGAAGCCGCGGTGAACCCTGCGAAGGTCGCGTCGATCTCGGCCGTGCCCGCATGCCAGAGCTGGGCGGGCGCTGCGAGGAACGCGAACGCCGCGCACCATGCCGTCGTCCCGTCGAAGCGCCGACGGAACACCGACCAGATGGCGAGGACTGCGATCCAGGCGGCGAGCAGGCTCGGCGTGCGCAGCGCGACGCGACCGAGGCCGGCGACCTGCTCCGCTGCGGCGAGGAACCAGTAGACCAACGGCGGCTTCGTCAGCATCAGCTCGCCGCCGAGTCTTGGAACCAGGTAGTCACCGGACTCGACCATGCCGTGCGCGATCAGCGCGCGGAACGCCTCGGTTCCGATCCAGTCCGGCCTCAGGAGCTGGGGCCCCTGGACGGCGACGGTCAGCAGCAGAAGGAGGAACGCGGAGCGCATGGGGCGGCGCGTGACGGTAGCCCCCCGCCCCGCCCTTTGCCTACCGCACAGCTCAGCCGAAGCGCGCGCGCAGTGCGTTCGCCGCCGCCACCATCGACCGCAGCTTCGCGGTCGCGGTCGGCGCATCGTTCACACAGCGATTCGCGAAGCACCCGAAACCGCAGTCCGGGTTGAGCCAGACCTGCTCGGGCCGGAAGTGCCGGAGCGCCAGCTCGACGCCTCGCACGATCGCCGCCGGGTCCTCGGCTTCGGCCGTCCGTGGGTTGACCACGCCGAGCCCGATCTCGCGGTCGTGGAGGGCTTCGCCGACGACGGCGACCTCGCCAGCCCGCGGGGTCGCGTACTCGAGGACGAACTGGTCGACCGGCATGTCGCGGAAGGCCGGGACGAGGCCGGTGTAGTCCCCGCTCAGCAGCACGTCCTCACGCCTGCTCCAGTTGCCGCGGCACACGTGGAGCCCGATCCGCGGCCCGCGAATGCCCTCCACCACCGCAGCGATCAGCTCCGCGGCGTAGGCCAGTTCGGCACCCGCATCACGGCGGGTGGCCAGCGTCGCTCACATGAATGTTCGTCGCTCGCTGCTGTCGGACAGCACGACCTCGGTGAGCACCGGCTCGTCGAACTGCACGAAGGCGCAGCCCGCATCGGCGAGCTCCTTCAGCTCTTCGCGGAGGATGCGGACGACGTCCGCGCCGAGCTCGACCTTGTCGGCGTACGCACCCTTCGTGTGCGCCGTCACCCACATCGACCGGGTGAGCAGGTAGGGACCTGGCAACGAGACCTTGATCGGCTTGTCGGTCAGCTGCTGCACGAAGCGCAGCTCGTCGACCGCCAGCGGTTCGCGGCGTGCGAGTCGTCCGACACAGGTCGGGTTGCGGATCGCCGACGCGGGAACGTCCAGCGTATCGAGCATGTCCTCGAAGCCCGCCTTGTCCTCGACCGTGTCGAGCATCTCGGCGAGCGACATCAGCCGCGTCCCGTCGAGCTTGTCGGTGACGAACGAGTAGAAGTTGTCCCGGCGCTGCTCTCCGTCGACGACGACGTCGACGCCTGCTTCGAGCTGCGCATCGACGCAGGCTCGGACCTCACGATCGGCAACCTCGTCGAAGCCCTCCCGACCCAGGTTCCCCCGTCGGACATCCCGCAGCGCGGCCAGCAGATCTCGAGAGCGGGGCCAGGAGCCGACCTGGGTGACAGGGAACAGCGGCAGGTCGTTCATCGGCATCCGGTTCAGATCAGCGTCAGGCGCTGCTCGAGCACGCAGGCCTTGGCGAGGGTCGCAGCGGTCGGCGAGCGGCGGACGACGTCGTCCCAGGTGGCGCGCACGGTCTCCTCGTCGCGGTATGACGACGCGAACGCGCGCACGTCGATCCGTGCGAAGCCCGGGTCGCCGTCCCCCATGCCTAGGTGGGCGAGGACGTCGTGGAGCGTGCCGCGGGCGGTGATCTCGATGTCGTCGACGTCGAGACCCTGTCGAGAGCACTCGGTCGCGAAGCCGTTGGCGAGGTCGGCAGCCAGCGCGCCGAGCACGTATTCGACCGCGGACGGATTGC
>JAQCBR010000079.1 GCA_027621295.1 Planctomycetota bacterium | reverse complement strand
CAACCTCCGTGTCGACGCCGGCCGGAACGCGGACCGCATCCTCAAGTGGACGGTCAACGCCGACAGCCGCGTCCAGGTCCGGTGGAACTTCCAGCCGGGACAGCTGCTGACCTGGACGCACGTCGCCGCGACCTACGACGGCGCGACGGCCCGCCTGTTCGTCAACGGCCAGGAAGTCGGGTCCGCCAACACCACGGGCCCGCTGCGCGACGTCGGCGACACGATCCGCATCGGCCAGGGCACGAACCACATCGCGCCCGAGAACGAGACCTGGAACGGCCTGCTCGACGAGGTCCGGCTCTGGCCGTTCGCGCGCTCGGCGGGCGAGATCCAGGCGACGATGGACATGGCGCTCGGCTCGGTCCCCGGCCTCGTGTCGACCTGGAACTTCGACCAGAGCACGCTCGACAGCTCGTCCGGGATGAACGGCACGCTGATGGGCGCGGCCACCTACTCGACGAACACGCCGCCCACGCTCGTGCCCTACACGTTTCCGGGCATCGCCTTCGGCGCGTCCACGCCGGGCTGTCTCGGCGCGATCCACGCGACCACGACCGCGCTGCCCCAGGTCGGCAACCTCGACTTCGCGTTCGCCGTCCACGCGCTCCCACCGAACGCGCTCGCGGTCATGCTGCTCGGCAGCGGACCGGGAACCGGGCCCGTGCGGGTCGTCGGCGTCGACCTCTGGCTCGACCCGAACGGGGTGATCACCGGCGTCGCCGCCCCGACCGACGCGCTCGGCACCGCGCGTCTCCCGTTCCCGCTGCCGTCCACGCTGCCCGCCAACCTCGGCCTCAGCGTCCAGCTGTTCGCGGTCGATCCATGTGGACCGCTCGGACTGACCGCATCCGACGCGTTGGCGATCGCGACGTTCTGACGCCGCCCTGGCCCGCGCGCACTCAGCCGCGCAACAGCTCCGGGATCGGCCCCTTCTGGTCGATCCCGAACTTGTCGAGGCCGGTGTCGAGCGCGCCGTAGTGCTCGATGTCGCGCCCGTGCGCCTGGAGCAGCGTCGTGTGGAGATTGCCGAGCGTCCGGTGCCCCGGCTGGCCGTAGTCCGGCAGTCGGAGGTAGCGGTGACCGAGCGCCAGGCGCGTGTTCCGGCCGGCCACGAGGACGAACGGATACTCGGTCCCGTGCGAGTGGTGCGTCTCGCCACCGTCCGGGAAGTAGAGGATCGTCGTGTTGTCGAACATCGTGCCGTCGCCCTCGGGCACGGCCTTCAGGCGCGTCGCGATGCGGTCGATCAGCCGCATGTGCTGGGTGCGGCAGCGGCTCCGGATCTCGGCAGCCTCGACGCCGCCGAAGGACTTGCCGTGGCCGACGTCGTGCATGTTCACGCGCTCGCCCTCGATCCCGGTGATCCCTGTGTAGTCGTGACCGAGCTCGTCGACGGTGAACGCGACGACGTTGGTGAGGCCGGCGATCAGCGCCCCGAGCAGGACTTCAGCGTGGGCGTCCTGCCGTTCGAACGTCGTCATGTCCCCCGACAGCGCGGCTTCGTCGAGCACCGGAACGTGCTGTCGGATCCGATCGGCCATGCCGTCGATCCGGCGGTTCCGCTCGCGGATCGCCTCGAGCGAGTCGACGTAGCCCTGGACCTTGAGGCGCTCGGAGCCGCGCAGCGCGTCGGCCGATTGGCCCTCGTTGCGGGCGACGAACGCGAGGAGCCGGCGTTCGATCTCGTACGCGACCTGCGCGTCGGGATCGTCGGACACCGACTGGAACAGCTGCTCGACCGCGACCTTCGGCGATCCGAACGCGTAGTTCGGCTGCTGGGCCCCCCTGGCCGAGAAGCCCATCGCGATCCCGTCCAGGCTGCCGCGCGCATTGCCCCCGCCGAGCGGGAAGCAGGCCAGCTCGATGTGGCCGACCGGCGACGGATAGAGCTGCGCGAGCTCGAAGTCGACGGTCGCCCAGAGGATCGAGCTGAGCCGTTCGTTGGCCTTGTAGGCCCCGAGCGCCGAGCACCACGAGTGGTGGCCCGTCGTGCACATCTTTCCCGAGACGCCCTGCAGGATCGTCAGGTGGTCGCGGTGGCCTTCGAGCGGCGCCATCCAGTCCGGCAGATCGTGCCCGTCGAGGTCGACGTCGATCGCCTCGCGCCGCTTCTCGCGCTGCATCAGCAATTCGCCGAAGCTCGGCGGCACCATCACGTGGGGCCAGAGCCCGTTGCCGCGGTGCATGAAGATGAAGCGCTGCGGCGCGGTGCTCGGCCGGAGCAGCAGCCGCTTCGAGTCGAGGCAGGCGAGCGCGCCTGCGCCGAAGAGTCCGTTGCGGAGGAAGTCGCGGCGGGTGTTCATGACTTGCGGTCCGGGGCCCGACGATAGCGGAACGAGTCCGAGGACAGGATGGCGACGACGACCGCGCGGAAGCTGCCGCCGCTGTCGACGTAGGCCCGATCCGCAGCGACGAGCGTCGGCGCGTCGTCGAGCGTCTCATTGCGGCCGAGGAAGAACCGGAACGCGTGGCGGATCATCGACTGCCGGACCCGCTCGGACCGCGAGAGACGGTCGATCAGCTCGAACGCGTCCTCGACGTCCCCATCGAGCGAGGGCTCGCCGGTCCCGCTCAGATGGCCGGTCGTGACCACCGGCGCGGTCGGGTAGACGTCGAACGTCGTCTTCCCGTTGCCCCTCGAAATCAGGTTGTCCGGGTGCTCCAACTCCTCCTCGGTCCGGAACCGACCGAAGTCGTCGAAGCACTCGAACGCCAGCCCGAGCGGGTTCATGTGCCGGTGGCAGCGCCAGCACGACGCCGCTCCGGTGACCTCCTCGAGCCGTTGGCGGTAGGTCCGCGCGGGATCCTCGGGAACCTGCGCATCGACGGTGATCGGCACGTCGGGCACGCGTCCGGCGAGCAGCTTCTCGCGGATGAAGCGCCCGCGCCGCACCGGGTCCGGGAAGAAGTTCGTCGAGTGCGCGACCAGCCACGACGGGTGCGTGAGCACGCCCTTCCGGTGTTCGAGCCGCAGCGGCTGCTCGGGCTCGTAGTCCCAGAACTGCTCCCGCTCGATCTTGTCGCCGGTGTACTGGGTCGACTTCCAGCTGCCGTAGCGGCCGATCGACGGTGTCGGCGGCAGGTTGTAGAGGGGCGCGTGGTGGAACGTGTAGCCGTGGGCCCACGGCACGGTCGTGAAAGGCCGCCGCCCCTGCCCGAACGACTCGTCGAAGAAGTGCATGTAGTTGACGAGCTCGCCCGGACGCGACGCGTCCTGGATCCGCATCGCCGGCACGCCCTTCAGGAACTCCAGGTGCTCGGCGAGGACCGCCTCGGGCTCGGTCCGCCAGGGCGACTCCTTCAGCCGCTCGTACACCGAGCGCCACTCCTCGAGGATCCGCAGCCCCTCCTCGTTCGACCGGTCGTGGTAGACGAAGAACTCATCCGAAGTCAGCAGTTCGCGGAACACGTCGCGGTCCGCTTCGACGATCCGCGTGACGATGCGGTCGGTCTCGAGGATCAGCCGTCCCGGCGTAGCCAGCGTGCCCCGCTCCGGGTTGCGGTAGATGCCGCCGCTCCGCGGCGGGTCCTTGAACACCTTGGTCGCGCCGGGGTACCCGAAGAACTCGCGGAAGAACCGGATCAGCTTCGGATGGCTGGTGACGTTCGAGCTGTAGTGCTTGCCGTTCAGCGACGGGTCGATCTGCCCTTCGTGGTACCGACTCTCGAGCAGCCTCAGCACCTCTCGCTCGAAGTCGGTCGCGGTCGCGAGCCGACCCTCCGCCGCCGCTGCGACCAGCTCCTGATCCGGACGGCGATCTCCGAGCGCGTAGGACAGAGCCTCCGCCGCCTCGCGCGGCGCGAGTGGACGGCGTCCGTGTTCGTCCGGCTCGCCGACCCCGAACTCCAGCCGGTAGACGAACTCCGACTCGAGCAGCACCGCACACAGCATCTGACGGAGCCCCGCCTCGCTGCCGCCGATGCCGGCCGCCTCGCGGAGCAGCGCCGTGTAGCGCCCGATCTCGTCGAGCGTCGGCTGCCGCCGGAACGCGCAGTCGAACTGCTCCACCACCGCCGCCGCGCACAGCGCTTCGCTCGGCACCCCGCCGAACTCGAGCACCGCCCGGAACGCCTCGTAGGACGGTGGCAGCGCGCGCGGCATCCAGCGGTCCTTCGGGTCGTCGAACACCGGCTTCTCTCCGCCCAGCGCGCGCGCGATCCGGATCTGCCGGTCGGCGATCCACGCGACGTTGCCGCGCATCACCAGGAAGTCCCCGCCGTCCAGGGCCTCGAGGTCGTAGTCACGCACGCCGCTCCGGTCCGGCAGCACGAACGGATTCGTGACCCCGTCGAAGGCCCGGTAGCGCATCCCCTCCCGGTCCCTCCCCTCGAGCCGGAACACGTCCATCACGCGCTCGTGGAAGATCTGCGGCGACACCAGCCACCGCCGCGCCGGCGTCGCCGCCCGGCTCGGCCCCGCGGCCCCGGCGAAGAGCGCCTCGTGGTCGACCAGATTCCCCGACTGCGGCAGCCGCATCTGCTCGGCGTGCGCCGCGCCGTCCGCCGACGCGAGCGTGGCATCCACGAAGGCCAACAGAGCTGCCCGCTGTTCGCCGGTCGGCTGCGGCTCGTCCTCCGGAGGCATGTCGCCGAACGCGACCACTTCGCGGACGAGCCGGAGCAGTTCGCCCTCCGCCACGGACCCGGGTTCCCCGAGCCCCCGGAGATCCACGTCGCCCTTCTGACGCTCGGCGCCGTGACACCGGAGGCAGTGCGCCGCGAGCAGGTCCGGCCCGCGCCCCGGCGCTCCACCAGCTCCACCAGCCCCACCCGATTCGTGCTGGGCCCACCCCGCCCCGCAGAGCAAGGCCACGAGCAAGAGGGGAGCCGCGGCGTTTCGCATCGCGGCATCCTACCGGGCCTCGGCCGATGGCTCGCCCCGCGGGCTCGGCACGGATCTTCGGTCCTGACAAGCCGGCCGACGACGCTCGAGGCGAGCACGGTCTCGAGCGCAGCCGTCGCAGAAGACCCACGAACGAGGCGATGTGGCGAGACCGTAGGAGACTGGCCAACCTGAACTTGCATCAGCCGGACTTGGACGGGACGTCCTTCGTCACGGTGATGGGACAGGTCGTAGTCGGGGGCAGGCAGGACTCGAAGTCCCGCCGGCCCGAAGCCCCCTTGCTCCGCGCTAGTAAAGAACTCGTTGCCAAGCTGCCGGGCTAGGAGCGAATTCGAGAGGTACATCCACGCGCCCGACCAGACCCTGCCGCTTCTGGTCCGCGCAGGGTTGCTCCACGTCCAGTTCGAGTCGATCCACCCCTACCTCGACGGGAACGGTCGCATCGGCCGCCTCCTGGTGACCCTGCTGCTCGGGCACTGGAACCTGCTGAGCGCGCCCCTGCTCTACCTCAGCCTGTTCTTCAAGCGCCACCGAGACCTCTACTACGAGCGCCTGGACGCCGTACGCCATCAGGGCGACTGGGAGAGCTGGACCGACTTCTTCCTGGAAGGCGTCGCCACCGTCGCCGGCGAAGCCACCGCAACCGCCAGGGACCTCTTCGCACTGGTGACCGAGGACCGAAGCCGAGTCCTTGCGATGGACGAAACCTCGCTCGGGGCCCTTCGACTCTTCGAAGACCTGCCTCGACATCCGATCGTCGAATCGTCGCAGGTCGTCGAGCGCATCCAGACTTCGAAGCCGACGGCGAACCGTGCCATCCAGGCATTGGAGGCAGCGGGCGTGCTCGTCGAGATCACAGGCAAGCGGCGCGATCGACGGTGGGCCTATCAGCGCTACCTCGACCGCCTTCGCACGGGCACGGAACTCTGAGCGGCCAGAATCCACCTCGGACTAGTCGCCTCGGCACCGGGTCCTCCGCGAGCAGCTGGTCGGTCGCCGTCCCCGACTGACGGAGCCCAACAGCGACGTCTCGCCGCGAAGCACATCGTGCTCGAGGTGAGCACAGCTCGGAGCACGGCCGTCGCGAGCACCCCAGAAACAGAACAGGGTGGCCAAGCTGAGCTTGACCACCCTGAACCTTCTTAGCGGGGACAGGATTCGAACCTGCGACCTTCGGGTTATGAGCCCGACGAGCTACCGGACTGCTCCACCCCGCGATGTGGGGCCGGTGAGTGTGCCGCTGTGGTCGAGGGAAAGCAAGCGAGGCTTCGGTGTTTCTCTGAAGGACATGCTCCGGGAGGTCAGGCATCGCGGAGCGGTCTCGATCCGCGGGACGCGAGGAAGACGGTGCCGCGGCCGTGCGTGAGCGAGCGGAGCCGGGTCGCGTAGCCGAGGGCCGTGCGCAGCGGCAGCGCGGCGTGGACGTGGAGCGTCGCGTCATCCTGCTCGACGCCCTCGATCTCGGCGTGGCGCGCGCGCAGGTCCTGGAGGATCGGCGTGCGGTCGCTGGGGTCGGCGGTGACATCGACGGCGCTCCACGGCTCGAGCACGTCGACGCCAGCATGGGCGAGCGCCTGGCGGAGCGCGCGGCTCGCGGCCTCGGCGAAGGCTGCGGGGTGGTTGTGGCGCGGCTCGCTCCGTCCTCCGGTCACCGTGACGCCGGTCGCAGTCAGCGCCGCGCCCTGCACCGGCCCCACCGTGGACTCGGACAGCAGTCCTTCCTCGACGGCGGCGTGGAGCGACGGTGGGATCGCGCCGCCGTCGTCCCAGTGGATCGACACGCCCTTCGCATCGGGGTCGGGCTCGACGCGGAGCGAGACCGCGCCGAAGACCTCCTGAGGGCCGAACTCCCGCGCGACCACGCTCTCCCCGCTCCCGCATGCGCGGACCCGCTCCCGGACCTCGACGCGCGGCGCACCGAACGAGCAGCGGACGCGGTGGTCGCGCTCGAGGTGGTGCTGCGCGACCTCGAGGTGGAGCTCCCCCATCCCGCCGAGCAGGAATCGCCCCGTGCCCGGCTCCTCGCCGGACCAGAGGCTCGGGTCCTCGCGACAGATGCTGCGGAGCGCCTCACCGAGCCGCGCGCGATCCGCGGCCCGGCATGGTTCGACCCAGCGCGTCAGCACGGGCTCGCGGAGCACCCGCTCCACGTCGGGCAAGGCCTCCGGCGTCGACGTGAGCAGGTCTCCGGACGCGGCCTGCGAGGGCCCGGCCAACGCGACGATGTCTCCCGGCCGCGCCGCGTCGAGCGCCGAGCCCCGGTCGGCTCGCATCCGCAGCACGCGCACGATGCGCTCCCGGCGGCCGAGGCGCGGGTTGAACAGGGCCGTTCCGGGACGCAGCGTGCCGGACAGCACGCGGACGAAGGTCCGGTCGCCGTGCGGGTCGCACTGGACCTTGAAGACCTGGGCCCGGACCGGAGCCTCATCCGCCGCAACCCCTTCCGCCTCGGAGGGACCGGGGAGGAAGTCGACGATCGCGTCGAGCACGCCCTGCACCCCGATCCCGGAGACCGCGGCCCCGCCGAGCACAGGGACCACGGTCCGATCCCGGGCCTGCCGGCGCAGCGCGCGAAGGAGCTCCGAGGCGGGCGCGTCGCGGCCTTCGCAGAAGCAGGTCAGCAGTTCGTCGTCCGAAGCCGCCAGCTCCTCGACGAGCGCCTGCCGCCGGGCTTCCGCCTCTTCGTCGAGCGCGGCGGGGATCGCCGTCGATTCCCGCGGGAACGGCTCGTCGGGCTCGACCGCAGGCCAGAACGAGCGCGTGACCAGATCGACGACGCCCTGCGTTCCGACGCCGCCGAGCACCGGCCAGTGCACGGCGACCGGCCGCACGCCGAGCCGCTCCTGCAGCGAGGCCACCACCCGGTCGAAGTCCGCACCGGGCCGGTCGAGCTTGTTGGCGAAGCAGAGCGTCGGCAAGTGACGCCGCACGAGCTCCCGGTGCACGGCCTCGGTCTGCACCTGGACACCAGCCGTGCCGTCGAGGAGCAGGACCGCACCGTCGAGCACGCGGAGCACCCGCTCGACCTCGCCCTGGAAGTCCACGTGGCCCGGCGTGTCGATCAGGTTCAGCTGGTGACCGCGCCAGGTCATCGTCACCGCCGCCGCGGTGATCGTGATCCCCCGCTCGCGCTCCTCCTCCATCCAGTCGAGCGTCGTGTCCCCGTCGTCGACCGCACCGCAGCGGTGCTGCGCCCCCGCCGCCCAGAGCATCTGCTCGGACAGCGTGGTCTTGCCGGCGTCGATGTGGGCGACGACGCCGAAGTTGCGGATCGGGTCGGGTGCCATGGAGAAGGTCCCCGATCCGGGCAACGCGGACCCGCCGCTATGCTTTCGCGCGTGGTCGAGATCCAGGTGGCAGCCGACGACGCGGAGCAGCGCCTCGATCGCTTCCTGCGGAAGCTCTGGCCGAACGCCACGCTCGGGCTGATCCAGCGGCTGGTCCGCAAGGGCTCGATCCGATCGGACGGAAAGAAGCTCGCCGGCTCGCACCGGCTCGTCGAGGGCACCACGCTCTCGTTCGATCTCGACCGCGCACGCTTCGACGAGCTGCGGGGAGGATCGACCGAGCGGCGATCCGCCGTCGGTGCCGTGCGCGCGCCACGCTCCTCGCCGCTCGACGTGCTCTGGTCGGACACGGACCTCGCGTTCGTCGACAAGCCGGGTGGCCTCGCCGTGCACGGCGGAACCGGCATCGGTTCCGACCACCTCGCTGCACGCCTGCAGGGCCTCGGCGGCCGGACCGCACTGACGTTCCAACCCGCGCCCGCCCACCGCATCGACCGCGGCACGTCCGGCGTCGTCGCCGTGGGCCTGTCGGCGCGCGGGCTCCGCGGATTGACCGAGGCGTTCCGCGAGCGTCGCGTCGACAAGACCTACCTCGCCTGGGTCGAAGGAAGGCTCGCGGACGACGCGGGGAGGATCGACGTCGGGCTCGACGTGGCCGACCGTGGATCGGCGGGCCGGAAGTCAGCACCCAGCGACGAGGGCCGCACCGCGGTGACGACCTGGCGGGTGCTCGGCCGCGGGGATCGCGCGACGCTCTGCGAGGTCGACATCGAGACGGGGCGCACGCACCAGATCCGCGCCCACCTCGGCGCGATCGGTCACCCGCTGGTCGGCGACGTGCGCTACGGCGCGCGCAGCGTTCGGCTGCTCGGCCTGCACCGCATAGCGCTGCACGCGTGGCGGCTGTCGCTGGTCCATCCGACGACCGGCGAGGCGCTGTCGATCGAGGCGCCGTGCCCGCCCGACCTCGGAGCGCTCCGGCCGCCGTTCAGCGTAGGCCGCTGACGAGCTCGAGGACTCGGTCGGCGAGCGCGCGGAGCGCCTTCGCTTCACCTTCCAGGTTGGCCATCAGCGCGACGGCCGTGCGACGTTCCGGATCGAGGACCAGCAGCGTGCTGACCTGGGGCTGAGCGCCGCTGTGCGAGACGACGCGCCTCCCGTTCTCGGCGCGGACGGTCCAGCCGAGTCCGTAGCCGGTCGCGCGACCGTCAGCCGTCGTCTGGCTCGTCCACATCGCATCGCGGAGCTCCTCACCGATCAGCCGCCCGGACACCAGCGCGTGCGCGAACCGGCAGAGGTCCGTCGGCGTACCGCAGTATCCACCGCCGGGCACCTTGTTGGTGACGTCGACCGGGTGGGAGTTGGCGAGCTCGCCGTCGATCCGCCGGTAGCCGCGCGCGCGGTGCCGGACGATCGAGGCCGAGTCGTCGACGACGAGCGACTCGCAGCCGGAGGGACCGAGCACGTCGCGCGCGACGATCGCAGCGAAGGGCTGGCCGAGCGCCTGCTCCAGCGCGGCCCCCGCCAGGTTGTAGCCGTAGGTCGAGTAGCGGTAGGCGCTCCCCGGCTCGTGGAGCAGCGGGTCCTCGGCGAAGATCGCGATCGCGTCGGTGACCGACGCGTAGCGGACGTTCGATTCGATCTCACGGCCGCGGTACGCGCGGACGCCGCCTGTGTGCCCGAGCAGCTGGCGCGTGGTCACGGGCCAGCGCTTCTCGGGGAAGGTCGCGACAATCTCGTGGACCGGGCGGTCGAGGTCGAAGTCCCCGCGCTCCACGGCGCGCAGCACGGCGACCGCGGCGATCGGCTTGCTGATCGACGCGAGGCGGAACACCGTCCGGTCGGTCACGGGAGTCGCGTTCTCGATGTCCGCAAGCCCGACGCCACCGGCCTCCACCTCGCCGTCGCCCCGGACGACGGCCCAGCCGATCCCCGGGATGTCACGCTCCGTGCGGCATGCCTCGACCGCCGCGGCCAGCGACGGTGCGGGCGATTGCGCGGCGCAGATTCCGCCGACGCACGCCGCGACAGCGGCGAGGGCGATCCGGCCCGCGACGCGCATCATCCGAGGAACTCGATCGCGCCGCCGGGCAGGAAGTACAGGATCAGCATCGTCCCGCCGCGCACCGTCGGCACGTGCGTCGAGTCCGGCGCGTAGACGGTCCAACCCTCCGGGTTGCCGTCGAAGCGCGGCTCGCCGTCCAGCGCGAAGCAGAGGTCGATCTCGCCGTTCGGATGCCGGTGCTTGGGGCCCGGGTCCTGCATCCAGACCGCGTCGATCGAGAAGCCGCAGCAGTCCTTCGCGACGCGGCCGAACCGGATCGACCCGGCTTCCTTCGGCAGCAGCCAGCCGGCCTCGGCGCCCGCCTCGGCGGCCGCACGGATGCCCGCGCAGAGCGGGCCGTCGAACGGGACGTTCGCGTCGAGCCAGGCCAGGGCGGCGGCCGTGTCCGCGAGGTCCGGACAGCCCTTCAGGGCTTCGGCGAGGGGAGTGACGAGTTCGAGGAACTGGGCCTGGTCGGTCATCGCGTAGGTGCGGGGCTCGGGACTCAACGAATGCCGAGCAGCAGCTCGGTGACCAGCTGGTCGAGGCGTTCGTAGCGCATGCCGCGCGCGGCGAGCGCTTCGGTGTCGAACGCGTGCGCACGCAGCGCCGCGGCGCGCTCGGCGGTGTAGGCGCCGAGCAGCGGCATCACCGCCGGGTCGTCGCGACGGATCTCGGCGAGGATGCCCTGGATCTCCGCGTCCGCTCGCATCCGTGCAGCCTTGTCGGCGAGGATGCGGTAGGTCCGCATGCAGCCGATCGCGAAATCCCGGACGCCTGCCGCGTCCTCGGTCCGGTAGGCATGCGCGTCGAAGTGGAGCGGCCCGTCATAGCCACACTCCTCCAGGAAGCGCACCAGGTGGAACGCGCCCTTGATGTCGCTCGAGCCGAAGCGCAGGTCCTGGTCGTAGCGCGGGCCGGCCTGGTCGTTCAGGTCGATGTGGAACAGCTTGCCCGCATCCCAGGCCTGGGCGACCGCGTGCGTGAAGTCGAGGCCCGCCATCCGCTCGTGCGCGACCTCGGGGTTCACGCCGACCATCTCCTTGTGGTCGAGCGTCTCGATGAAGCCGAGCATCGCGCCCGTCGTCGGCAGGAACAGATCCCCGCGCGGCTCGTTCGGCTTGGCCTCGAGCGCGAACTTGAGGTCGTAGCCCTGGTCCTTGCACCAGTGGGTCAGGAAGTTCAGCGCGTCGCGGAACCACCGGATCGCGTCGAGCGGGTCCTTCGACACGTGGCTCTCGACGCCCTCGCGGCCACCCCAGAACACGTAGGTCTCGGCCCCGAGCCGGACGCCCAGCTCGATCGCCCGCATCGTCCGCTGCAGCGCGTGTGCACGGACGCCCGGGTCGTTCGACGTGAACGCGCCGTCCTTGAAGACCGGGTCCGAGAACAGGTTGGTCGTCGCCATCGGCACCCGGAGGCCGTGGTCGGCGAGCGCCTTCTCGAAGTCGACGGTGATGCGCTCGCGCGTCGCGGCGTCGGCGTCACGCGGCAGCAGGTCCTCGTCGTGGAGGTTCACGCCGTGAGCGCCGATCCCCGCAAGGAGCTCGACGATCGCCGGCGCGGTCAGCGTCGCGCGGACCGGGTCCCCGAACGGATCGCGGCCCGGGTTGCCGACGGTCCAGAGGCCGAAGGTGAAGCGGTGTTCGGGTCGAGGCGTGTAGGCGTCCTGCATCGGCGCGGACGATATACGATCGCCGCTTTCGACCCCACGAACGATTGAACGAGCGACGCACGCGATGCCGAGCCTGCTGCCGACCGTCCTTCTCACGCTGTCGACCCTGGGCCTCGGCCTCGCCGCCGGGCGTGCCACCGCCGGGGTCGACGGTGCTCCCGAGCCGTTCACGCCGGGCGGCTACACGTTCGAGATCGAGATCGAAGTCCCGGCTCCTCCCGCGGAAGCCTGGGATCTCTTCACCGGGGACGTCCGCGCATGGTGGGACCATCGCTTCCGCCCCGACTGCGTGCGGCTCGAGATCGGAAGGCAGCCCGGCACGTCGTTCGTCGAGGTCTTCGACGAGGAGGGCAACGGGGCCGAGCACGCGAGGGTCACCCACGCGGTGCGCGGCGAGCTGCTGCGGATGGTCGGGCCGCTCGGACTCGTCGGCCACGGAGTCGAGATCGACGCACACCTGACGTTCCGACCAGCCGAGGAAGACACCACGGACCGCACGACGGTCGCGCTGCGCGCGTTCGTCCACGGACGCGTGACCGAGGCAACTGCAGCAGCGGTCCAGGGCGTCTGGAAGCACTTCCTCGTCGACCGCTACGCGCCGTTCGTCCGCGGGCGCTGACGCAGCCACGATCCCAGGGCCGGGCTTGTCTCGGCGCCCCCTCCTGGCCGATCGTTGGAGGGACACTCGCCATGGCCGCAAATCCTCACATCGTCGCACTCCCAGCACTCCGCCTCGCATGCCGCCCCCTCGACGGGGACGGCCAGGACGAGGTCTTCGTGATGGCGGAGGCAGCCGCGATGCTCGCCTTCGGGCGGGAGCACGGCCGTGTCTCGGCTCCGTTCCTCGTGCTCGATGGCGACCGACGTGAGGTCGCGGTGCCGATCCCGGCTGGTGTCACGCTGGAACACGGGATGCACGAGCGCGCGTTCCTGCAGGGGCGCTGGGCGGCGCTCGACGCCGAACTCGCGACGGTCGCGGGCATCCAGGCCGCGGCGAGCACGCTCCGCGCGAAGGCTCCCGAACCGCTGGTCGGAGTCGACGCACCGATCTACGCGCGGATCACCGAGGACGGCGCGACGGTGCACATCGGCCTGACGGAAGAGTACCGGCGCGGCTGAGACGCGCAGGCGGACAGGAGGTCGAGCTCAGCCCTTCTTGGGCCGGAACACCTGGACGACGTCCGGGTTGCCCTCGAGGTAGGGCCCCCCCGCCAGCTCGATGCAGTACGGGATCGCGGGGAAGATCGCGTCGAGGCAGACACGGACCGACCCGGGCTTGCCCGGCACGTTGACGACGAGCGTCCTGCCGACGATGCCGGCCGTCTGCCGCGACAGGATCGCCGTCGGCACGCCTGCGTCGAGGGACGCGCGGCGCATCAGCTCCCCGAAGCCGGGCAGCTCCTTGTCGAGGACCTCGTCCATCGCCTCGGGGGTCACGTCCCGCGGCGACGGACCGGTGCCGCCCGTCGTGCACACCAGCGCACAGCCGTCGGCGGCGAAGTCCTCGATCGCGCGGACGATGTCCTGGACCTCGTCCGCGACCATCCGCCGCTCGAACTCGCACTCCGTAGCGAGGAACTCGCGGAGGACCGACTCGATCGCCGGCCCGGAGATGTCCTCGTAGACACCCTGCGTCGCCCGGTCGGAGATGGTCAGGACGCCGATCTTCGGGACGGTCATCGCGTCTCCTGGTCTGGGACCGTGCGGATCAGACCGTCTCGCGGGTCTTCAGCACCGCGCTCCGGTAGGCCTTGTTGAGCATCGCGATCGACGTGACCGAGATCTCCTTCGGGCAGACCGCCTCGCACTCGTACTGGTTCGTGCACGCGCCGAAGCCCTCGGCGTCGTGCTGTTCGACCATCGCCAGCGCGCGCCGCTCGGACTCGACGCGACCCTGGGGCAGCTTCTCGAGGTGCGCGAACTTGGCGGCGGTGAACAGCATCGCCGACGCGTTCTTGCACGCGGCGACGCACGCACCGCAGCCGATGCAGGCCGCGTAGCTGAACGCGTCGTCGGCGTCGGCCTTCGGCACCGGGATCTCGTTCGCGTCCTGGGCCGCGCCTGTGTTGACACTGACGAAGCCGCCCGACGCGATGATGCGGTCGAACGGCGCGCGGTCGACGACGAGGTCCTTGATGATCGGGAACGCGGTCGCGCGCCACGGCTCGACGTGGATCTCGTCGCCGTCCTTGAACGCACGCATGTGCAGCTGGCACGCGGTCGTGCCCTTCTGCGGGCCGTGCGGGCGGCCGTCGATCACCATGTTGCACGTGCCGCAGATGCCTTCACGGCAGTCGTGCTCGAACGCCACCGGCTCCTCGCCCTTCTCGATCAGGTCCTGGTTGAGGACGTCGAGCATCTCGAGGAACGACATGTGCTCGTTCGCGGTGACCTCGTAGGTCCGGAGCGCGCCCTGGGCCTCGGGGCCAGCCTGACGCCAGATGTGCAGCTTCAGTCGCATGTCTTGCATCCCTCCGGTCACTTGTAGCTGCGGACAGCCAGCTTGACGTTCTCGAAGACGAGCGGCTCGCGGTGCTCGTTCGGCTTCTGCCCGTAGCCGGTGTACTCCCAGGCCGCGACGTGGCAGTAGTTCTCGTCGTCGCGCTGCGCCTCGCCGTCCTCGGTCTGGTGCTCCGAGCGGAAGTGGCCGCCCGCCGACTCCTCACGCGTCAGCGCGTCGAGGCACATCAGCTCACCGAACTCCATGAAGTCGGCGACGCGACCGGCCTTCTCGAGCTCCTGGTTGAGCGCGGCACCGCTGCCCGGCACGCGGACATCGCCGTAGAACTCCTCGCGGAGGGCCGGGATCTTCTGCAACGCGTCGCGGAGGCCGTCGGCGGTCCGCGCCATGCCGCAGTGGTCCCAGATCAGCTTGCCGAGCTCGCGGTGGAACGAGTCGACGGTGCGCGAGCCGTTCACCGACAGCAGACGCTCGGTGCGCGCGCGCACTTCGTTCTCGGCTTCGGCGAACGCCGCGTGGTCGACTCCGACCGCACCCGGCTTCTGCGTCGCCAGGTAGTCACCGATCGTGTAGGGCAGGACGAAGTAGCCGTCCGCCAGGCCCTGCATCAGCGCCGACGCGCCGAGACGGTTCGCGCCGTGGTCCGAGAAGTTCGCCTCCCCGATCGCGTAGAGACCCGGGATCGTCGTCATCAGGTTGTAGTCCACCCAGAGCCCACCCATCGTGTAGTGGACGGCCGGGTAGATCCGCATCGGCACCCGGTACGGGTTCTCGCCGGTGATCTTCTCGTACATCTGGAAGAGGTTGCCGTAGCGCGCGCGGATCGTGTCCTCACCCAGGCGGCGGATCGAGTCGGCGAAGTCGAGGTAGACCCCGAGGCCGCCCGGACCGACGCCGCGGCCCTCGTCGCAGACCTCCTTCGCGGCGCGCGACGCGATGTCACGCGGCGAGAGGTTGCCGAAGGACGGATACTTCCGCTCGAGGTAGTAGTCGCGCTCGCTCTCCGGGATGTCCGACGCCGCGCGCTTGTCGCCGGCCTTCTTCGGCACCCAGATGCGGCCGTCGTTGCGGAGCGACTCCGACATCAGCGTCAGCTTGCTCTGGTAGTCGCCCGACACCGGGATGCAGGTCGGGTGGATCTGCGTGTAGCAGGGGTTCGCGAACGCCGCCCCGCGCCGGTAGGCCCGGAAGGCCGCGGTCACGTTGCAGTTCATCGCGTTGGTCGACAGGTAGAAGACGTTGCCGTAGCCGCCCGTCGCGAGGACAACCGCGTCGCCGTAGTGGCGCTCGATCTGCCCGGTGACCAGGTCGCGCGTGATGATGCCCTTGGCCTCGCCGTCGACGACGACGACGTCGAGCATCTCCTTGCGCGTCCGCATCTTGACGGTGCCGGCCTTCACCTGGCGCTCGAGCGCCTGGTAGCAGCCGATCAGCAGCTGCTGGCCGGTCTGACCGCGCGCGTAGAACGTCCGGCTGACCTGCGCGCCGCCGAACGAGCGGTTGTCGAGGTAGCCGCCGTATTCGCGGGCGAAGGGCACGCCCTGCGCGACGCACTGGTCGATGATGTTCACCGACACCTGGGCGAGGCGGTAGACGTTGGCCTCTCGGGCGCGGAAGTCGCCGCCCTTGACCGTGTCGTAGAACAGCCGGAAGACGCTGTCCCCGTCGCCCTTGTAGTTCTTGGCCGCGTTGATGCCGCCCTGGGCGGCGATGCTGTGCGCGCGGCGCGGGCTGTCGTGGAAGGTGAAGGCCTCGACCTGGTAGCCGAGTTCGCCGAGCGTCGCCGCCGCCGAGCCGCCGGCGAGGCCGGTGCCGACGACGAGCACCTTGTACTTCCGCTTGTTGGCCGGGTTGACGAGCTTCAGCTCGAACCGGCGGTTGTCCCACTTCTTCTCGATGGGACCCGAGGGAATCTTGGAGTCGAGTTGCATCAGGACGCTCCTTCCGCGCCGGTGAGTCCGAGCAGGACGCCCACCGGGATCGAGATGTAGCCGGCGCTCAGGGCGACCGCGACCAAGCGGCACACGCGGACGATCGTCGGCGTGTAGCCGGGGTGGCGGACCCCGAGGGTCTGGAACAGGCTCTGCAGCCCGTGGAACAGGTGGGTCCCCAGCAGGACCATCGCGACCACGTAGATCACGACGTAGACGGGCTGACGGAACCCGGCGACGACCATCTGGTAGACGTCGTGCCGTTCGATCTCCACGCCGCCCTGGATCACCTTCTCGGTGACCGCGTGGGTCGCAGGATCGATCCAGCCGAGCGTGAAGTGCGCGAGGTGCAGCAGCACGAAGGCCAGCACGCACATCCCGGTCAGCACCATGTAGCGCGAAGCTACGGTCGCGACGTTGACGTGGTCCTTCGCGTAGCCGACGGTCCGCGCGGCCCGGTTGCGGCGCTTGAGCTGGATCGCCAGCACGATGTGCAGGACGAAGACCGAGAGCAGTCCGGCGCGGACCACCCAGAGCCACGGGCCGAGGCCCTTGAGGAAGGCCGCGTAGTCATTGACGGCTTGGCGGCCCTGGTAGACGAGCAGGTTGCCCATCAGGTGGCCGATGACGAAGAACGACAGCAGGATGCCGGTGACCGCCATCCCGACCTTCGCTCCGATGGACGACGCGAGGAGTCTCTGGAACCTGGACATGCTGTGCGGCGAGGGACTTGGGCCCGTTAGGCCGGATCGAGCATCGAACACAGGGACGCGACCGTCGCCAAGCGTCTTTTGTCGCGCGCTCGGTAGCGGGGGTCGCGCCGACTCGCCGGAGCGACTCGCCGACTACTCGCGAAGCTCCGACAGCACCGCGCGGATCACGGATTCGGACAGAGACAGACGCGTGTGGCCGATCGGCAGCGTGTGGACCGCGACCGCCTCGGCCAGCTCGGTCTCGGCGACGGCGACCGTGCCGTCGTCGTCCCCCGGGATTTCTGCGTGGAAGCCCTCGTCGTCACCGAGGCCGCCGCGGATCACGACGACCTTTCGCGCCGGGACGGGGCCGAGCGAGTCGTAGATCGGGTCCCCCGGACGCAGCTGCAGCGCCGCCTGATCCCCCATCAGCAGCCGGAAGAAAAGCCCGTCCCGACGGGCTGCGAGCCCGGCGCCCCGCTGCGGGGTGCCGATGAAGACCACGGTGTCCGCAGGCTCGATCCCGGCCTGGCCGAGGTAGCAGCGGATGACGAGCCCGCCCATCGAGTGGCCGACGAACGCGATCCGGCGCGCGGGCTCACGCTCGACCTCGGCGCGCACCGCCGCCGCGAGTCGGACGGCGTGGTCTTCGATGAGCGCGTCGGTGGACGGGTAGGAAGGGTTCAGCACGCGGTAGCCGTGGTCGACGAGCGCGCGCTCGAGGCGACCGAGCGAGGCTGCCGACCGCCAGAGCCCGTGCTGGAGAACGACCAGGATCCCCGGCTCCGCCGCCTCGAGCCCTTCCTCGTGTGGGAAGCCCGGGAGATTGATCAGCCAGTCGGTCGGCGTCGACGGGTTCATGCCGAACCCGACCCCGACGCCACAGCCACCCACCGCGAGCAGACCGACCGTCGCCAGCCGGCGCAGCCAGCGGCGACGGGAGCGCGGCTCCCGGCTCAATCGTGGAGCCTCGCCATGCCCGTGGCCTCGCGCATCACCTCACCCTCGTGGTCGAGGACCTCGTCGAGCCGCGCCTGGACGAGGTCGGGATCGAAGATCTCCTTCGCGAGGCGCACGTAGAGCCCGTGGTGCCGCGCCTCGCTGACCACCAGATCGAAGTAGAAGTCGGCCAGGACTTCGTCGACGCCGCGCAGGGCCGTCGCCAACGCCTTCATCCGCTCGCAGCTCCGCGCCTCGATCACCGCGCAACAGAGCATCTGATCGAGGAGCCGCTCGGGGTCGGCGGGCCGCGCGATGCGGAGCAACCGACCGGCGTAGGGACCGGGGCGCTGCCGGCCGAAGCGGATCCCGCGCGCCTGCAGCAGCGCGAGCGTCGCCTCGAAGTGCTCGAGCTCCTCGCGGGCCAACTCGCTGAGCGGAGCCTGCAGCACGAGGTGCTCCGGGTAGCGGAACAGGAAGCCGAGCGCCGTGGAGGCGGCCTTCTTCTCGAGGTGCGCCTGCTCGACGAGGAGCTCCGGCAGGCCGGCGAGCACCCGCGGGGCCCAGTCGGCGTCGGTGCGGTGGCGGAGCTTGAGCATGATGACGACCTGGGCCCAGGATTCAGCGCGTCACGTCGTGCTCCGCGACGACGAACGCTTCGGGCGCAACGATGTACGACCAGCCGCGGGTCCAGCGCCGCACGCGGACCTCGCAGCGTTCGGCCGCGGCCGGCACGTCGACCGCTCCGGACAGGGTCTCGACGGCCTGCGTGACGAGCTCCTGATTGCCGGGGGCGGTGAGCGAGAAGATCGCGACGAACGCACCGTCCTCACCGAGCGTGCAGTCCGCCGCCGAGACGATGAGCTCATGGCCGCCGGTCGGCACGTCGAGCTCGAGGGCGAGCTGTCGCAACCCGTCCGCCGAGACGCCGAGCTGCGATCGCACGGCGAGGACCTCGAGCTCCTCGGGGATCTTGCGTTCCTGCATGGTCTCCTGCGGAGAGGGCGGCGCCCCGGTCTCGGCGCCAGCGTCGGCACGACAGCTGGCGAACCCGAGGATCAGGAGCAGCGCTGGGTTCGGGCGAAGCATGGCCGGATTGTGACTCGCTCGGTCGGCAGCGCCAGGGTCAGACGCGCGAGCCGCGCCAGAGCCGTTCCGCACAGGCCAGAGCGAGGATGCCGAGGGCGGCCCCGAACGCGAGGTCCATCCCGCGGCGACGGAGGAAGTCCATCCTGCGGTCCGACCCCGGCAGGAGATCGTCCACCCCGCGCGGCTCGGTCCCGTCGACGGCGGTGAGCTCCGCGTAAGCGCCCCGCCGCGGCGACTTCGGCTCGAACGCCAGCGTGCGCGTCGAGATCGGAGCCGCCTCCGAGGCCTGGTCGGCGGGACGGACAGCGGCGACGAACGCCGCGAGCCGCGCCGGGAACAGAGATTCCTCGCGCCACGCGGCGGTCCAGGGTCCGGCCACGTCCGCCGACCAGGCGACGACCCGACCGAGACCGGCGTGCGCGGTAGCCAGGAGCGGAGTGCCGTCGAGCGTCGCCAGCAGGACGCGTGCTCGGGGCGTCGCGACCACGGGACTGATCCCGAACAGATCCGGGAGTCCGTCGTCGGGAACGGGACCGACCAGGGGCCCGTCCTCGAGGACGACAACAGCGAGCGGTTCGGGCGGACTCGACTCGGGCTCCGCCGGCGCCGGTTCGGCGGGCATGGGCTCCGCGGGCTCGGCAGCCTCCTCGGCCGGCTTCTCCGGCACGGGCTCGACCTTCTCGCCCCCCTGGCCCGGCGTTTCGGAGCCCCGCCCGCCTCCTGCCGCGACGCCTTCCCCGTCCGCAGCCCGGCCCGCGGCCCGAAGCGTGCGACGCACCTCGGCGAAGACCAGACGAGGGATCGCCGTTCCGTCGGTCTCGCGCTGGAAGACACCGCGCCCCTGCCGCGCGATCTCGTTGAGGTCCCGGACGAGGCCGACCGCGGTATCGGCGATCTGGATCACGCTGACCGTGATCCCGTCTTCGGCCATCCGTCGCGCCGCGCTCTGCGCGAGCGTCAGGTCTCCCGCGTCGAGCCGGTCGCCGTCGGTCAGGATCACCGCATGCCGGACCGCTGCCTTCGACGCGCGGAGCCACGCGTACGCGCGGCCGACGGCGCCACCGAGGTTCGTCTCGCCGTCGAGGGCGCGGAGAGCCTCGAGCTCTCTCTGCAACTCGACCTCGCCGGGCACGGGACCGAGCGGCAGGACCTCGTACGCACGCACGCCGAAGGCGACCACGCCGAGTTCGTCGCCCGGTTCCAGCCGGAGCGCGGTCTCGAACGCCGCGCGCTTCGCGAAGTCCATCCGGGTCGCGATCCCGCGCACCGAGGTGTCCATCGAACCCGACCGGTCGATGACCAGGACGAGCGCGACCTGGCGGCGCTCGACCTCGGCCTCGATCACCGGTGCCCCCCCCGCCTCGATCGCCCCGCGCGGTTCGTCCGACGGGGGCCCCGCCACCGGCTTCTCCGGCGCGGGCTCGGGCTCGAGCCGTTCGCTAGGGGGCGTGTCCCCGGGCGCGGACCTCGACGGGGACGGGGCCGACGCGCCTTCGGCGGACTGGTCCCCGGCGCTTCCACCGCCCGCTGCGTCCGGCGACATCGGCTGCCGCTGCAGCGGCACGAACGCCGCGAGCGGATCCTCCGCGAATGGCAGCGCACCACCCGAAGCCCCCCCCATGACGACGAGCCCACCGCCGCGATCGACGTGCTCGCACAGCTGCCGGGCCGCGTCCGCGGGCAGG
>JAQCBR010000248.1 GCA_027621295.1 Planctomycetota bacterium | reverse complement strand
GGGCGTGATCCTGTCGCCCGGACTGGACGCTCGCATCGGCGACCGCTGAAACACGGACTGCGAGCCCGGCTGCACGGACACAGTCGGGCTCGCTCGAGCAGGCGCGATCGGGGCGCAGGCTCGTGCCCGAGGGACCGAGCGTGCGCGGCTGCAGCCCCACGTCGGTCGCCAGTTTCGGCCTCGCGGAAGCGTGGCTCGTCCCGCCCTGTTCTTTCGATCTGCCCCCCTTGCCAGGGGAGATTCGATCACCCATCGTCACGGGCGAAGGAGCCGCAAGCGCCGCTTGCGACGTGCATCGATGGAAAAGGCAAGCGCCATGGCGGCGCGGAGTGTGCTCGCCGCCGCCGTAGTTCTCTCGTCCCTGACCGCCCAGTTCGTGCCGGGGCCGACCGCACGCTGGGGGCACAGCATGGTGTTCGACTCCGCGCGCGGAGTCACCGTGCTCTTCGGCGGGAAGTCCGCAGTCACAGGGGGGACGTTCAGCGATACGTGGGAGTGGGACGGGATGTCCTGGACGCAACAGACGCCAACCGCCGCACCTCCCGCGCAGGCGCACGGCGCGATGGTGTTCGACAGCGTGCGCAATGTCTGCGTGTTCGTCGGCAGTGGGGCGACCTGGGAATACGACGGCCAGAGCTGGGTGCGGAACTCCACGTCGGGCCCCTCGACAAGGTTCCACCACTCGATGGCCTTCGACTCCGTGCGCGGAGTGACGGTGCTCTTCGGCGGTAGCCTGAACCCTTCGCTCGGCGACGCACTCGGGGATACCTGGGAATACGACGGGACGACGTGGACCCGGGTCAACGTGGGTGGACCGATCCCACGCTCCCACCACGCGATGGCCTTCCACGCCAGCACCGGCGAGACGGTCCTGTTCGGCGGCCAGCCCGCGAACAATCGGGGGACCATCTTCCGATCCGACACGTGGACCTGGAACGGTGCTGCGTGGGCGCAGAAGAGCAGTGCACAGACGCCGCACGCCCGGACCACACACGGACTGACCTACCACGCCGGCCTGGACCGCACGATCCTGCACGGCGGTTGGTCCAGCGTCGCTCCGGGCGACGCGGACACCTGGATGTGGGACGGCTCGAACTGGGCCCCGGTCACACCCCAAGTGGCCCCTCTTCGCCGTGCCTGGACGGGCCAGCAGATCACCTACGACGCTGTCCGCAACGAGTGCGTGCTGTTCGGCGGCTGCACGGCGTTCCCAGACGTTCCTGACACCTGGACCTTCGACGGAGCCGCCTGGCGGCCGAAGCTCGAGTTCCGCGTGTCGCCGGTCAACGGCCACCGGTATGCGATGACCCCGCCCCTGTCGTGGACGGACGCGGAAGGATTCGCACAGCTCGAGGGCTGGCACCTCGCCGCGGTCCGCAGTCAGGCCGAACAGGACTGGCTCTGGTCGACCTACGGCCCTTCGGGTCAGGGTGCCAACCAACTCTGGATCGGCCTCAACGACCGGGCCCAGCCCGGGACCTTCGTCTGGCCTTCCAACGAGCCGGTCACGTTCACGGCCTGGGCGCCGAACCAGCCATCGAACGGCTCCGCCGAGGACAGCGTCGCCATGGCGGGACCCGCGGGCGGGGCATGGGACGACCGGGCCGGGACTTCGATCTTCAACGCGATCATCGAGATCCCCGCGGGCATCGACATCACGGCCACCGAGATCGCCACCAACAACCCGCCGATCGCGGTCGCGCGCCACGACATCGCACCGCGACCGAACGGCGGTGCGCTGCTGTTCGGCGGCGAGACCGCGAGTGGGTTCTCGTTCTCGACCCACGAACTGGACATCCCCAACTGGAACGTCCAGTTCCCGCTGATCAATCCGCTGCTGCGGCGCGGGCACACGCTGATCCTCGACACCGCGCGCGGCAACAATCTGCTCTTCGGCGGAGAGAACCCGCTCGGCACGAAGCTCGCCGACACCTGGACCTACGCCAACGGGCAATGGACTCCGCTCAACCCTGCGAACCGTCCTGCGGCGCGCAGTGACCACGCGATCGCCTACAACGTCAACACTGGCACCGCGCTGCTGTTCGGCGGGGTCGACAGTGGCGGCAACCTGCTCGCCGACACGTGGAGCTGGAACGGTACCAACTGGACCCGCCTCACGCCGTCGATCGCACCTCCCGCGCGGAGCGGCCACAAGATGGCCTGGGACCGCAACCGCGGGCGTACGGTGCTGTTCGGCGGCACGGACGGCACCAACTTCCTGGACGACATCTGGGAGTGGACCGGCGCCAACTGGCTTCGCGTGACTCCGGGACAGCCGAACGGTTTCGCGTGGGGTCCGGCTCCGCGATCCCACTTCGCGATGGCCTACGACCCGGTCGGCGACCGCGTCCTGGTCCACGGCGGAGAGACGGCGTGGGGATGTGTGCGCGACTTCTGGAGCTGGGACGGCGTCGACTGGACGCTGCATCTCACCACGGGCCCGGCGCCGAGTGCTCGAAGCGGGCACGCCATGTATCTGGATGCGGTGAGCCGCCAACTCATCCTCTTCGGAGGTGGCTGTGATGGTGCCTACTTCAACGACGTCTGGCGCGTCCAGATGCCGGTGCTGTCCTCGAGCCGCTCGTTCGGCGTCGGCTGCGGAGGCACGGCTGGTGTCCTGGGACTCCAGGCGCAGTCGCGAAGCCTGCCCATCCTGGGCCAGACGTTCGTCGCCGAACTGACGAACGTGCCCTCGTCCCCGGGCGTTCCGTTCGTGTTCGCAGGATTCCGCCGAGACCGCTGGCTGTCGGGCCCTCTGCCGCTCGATCTCAGCATCTTCGGAATGCCCGGCTGCTTCCTCCGGGTGAGCCCGGACAGCGTCGCGCCGATGAGCGTCACCGCGGGGCAGCCCACGTTCGCTATGCCCATCCCGAACACTCCGGCGATCCTCAGCCTTCGCATGTTCCTGCAGGGCGCCGTCGCGGACCCGGGTGCGAACGCAGCTGGCATCACCGTATCCAACGGTCTGACCCTGCGTCTCGGCGAGCAGTAGGGGCAGCTGGGAAGGGCCGAGCCGCAGCAGGAGCGCGGCTCGGGTTGGCTGCGCACGTCGCAGCCGACGGAGCGGAGACCGTTCTCGACTGCACCACCACCGTGGATCGGAAGCAGTGCAGCGGGCGTCCTCCGCGGGAAGAACACGTTCGACTCGATCCGGAATCCTTGGCCCGGTCACGAATCGACGGGAGCCACGAGGTCGCCATGAACACGATCGTCCGCAAGTCACTCGCAGCAGGGTTCTTCGCGTGCTGGGGCACCAGCATCGTCCTCGGCCAGTCGGCCTACACCTGGAACAGCCCAGCCTCGGCACCCTCGCCGACCATCTCCCCCACGATGGCTTTCGATCCGAACGCCGGCGAGGCGGTGCTGATCGGCGGGTTCTCGTTCGAGACCCGGGTGTGGGACGGGACTGCGTGGCAGGCCTACCCAGGAAACCCGGCGCCGCTCACCGGGGCGCCACTCGTCTTCGATGGCCAGTCGATCTTGGCGGTCAGCCCAGGCACGACGCACCGCTGGAGCAACAACTCGTGGCAGAGCCTGACGGCTCCGACTCCGTCCTACGGCGGTTTCCGCGTCGCCTACGACGAGGCGCGGCGTCGAGTCCTCGGCTTCGGGGGAACGGTGACCCCGTTCAGCATGTCGTCCGAGACCTGGGAGTGGGACGGGAGGACCTGGACGCAGCTCAGCCCGGCGACCACGCCACAGGGACG
>JAQCBR010000078.1 GCA_027621295.1 Planctomycetota bacterium | reverse complement strand
GTGCTTGTGGACCGGGGGCTCGATCGCCCACTTCTCGTTCCACTCGTCGACCGGCAGGAAGCACTCGATGCGCGGCACACCGAGCGCAGACGTGCAGGCGACCACCTCGGGCATCGGTTCGCCGGGCCGGTCTCCGACGGTGTCGAAGACGACGAGCGGCACGTCGCCGGCGAGGTCGCGGAGGAGCTGGAAGCCGAGGCAGCAGAGCTTGGCAGCCTCGGGGTTGGAGCGGATGCCGATCCAGTAGTCGGAGCGACCGAACGAGCCGCGCGCTTCGTTGACCTTCCGGTAGAGCATCCGCATCAGGAACGAGCTGCGCCCCCACTCGGGCACCGCGATCGGCGGCGGCGCGGCGTCGGCCGCCTGCTCGGTCGCCTGGATCGGCACGTCGTTGAAGATGAACGGGATCAGCACCAGGTCGGGCTGGTAGGACAGCCCGAGGTCCTTGAGCACGATGTAGTAGTCGCCGAGCCCGCGCCCGGGTCCGGACAGGTTGACGACCTCGACGCGCTCCTTGCCGAACGGCCGTTCGACCTCGTTGAGCAGCGTCTCGAGCCGGCGCGGGAAGCACGTCTCCTCCGGCACGCCCCAGCCGAACGGCACCGAGTCGCCGACGACGACGATGCGGTAGACGTCGTCCGGCTTCTGCTTCGGCACGACCGGCGTCCGGTAGCCCTCGTCGTTGAAGTCGAACGAGGCCCCGAGGAACTCGACGTGCGCGCCGGGCCGCAGGTAGAAGCTCTCGAGCACCATCGCGCCCTCGGGGTTCGGCCCGCGGATGCCGGCGATGAAGCGGTCGTGCTCCATCTGCTCGCCGAACTCGTAGGGATCGACCAGCCGGAGCAGGAGCTCACCGGCCAGCGCGGCCAGCCCGAGGCCGGTCAGCGGCAGGAGGACGGCCAGGGCCAGGAGCTTGCGGCGGTTCATCGGAAGCGTGGGGCCGGGAGGGCCCCTTCCCTAGTTTCGCCCAATCCGGCCGTGGGAATGAACCCCGGGCCTCGCTCGCTGGCAGGCCCAGGGCCGGCGGCGTAACGTCCTCCGTCCCCATGGACGTGACCCTGACGACTTGGATCGCCGTTCCGCTGCTCGGCGGCGTGATCGGCTACGTGACCAACCGCATCGCCGTGAAGATGATCTTCCGGCCGATCCGGCCGGTGAACATCCTCGGTCTCAAGGTGCAGGGGCTGATCGGGCGCCGCCAGGGGGACCTCGCCAAGAGCATCGGCGACGTCGTCGGCGACCACCTCGTCCAGCACGAGGACATCGTCCAGGGATTCCGCAACGTCGACCTCGAGTCGATGCTCGGTGAAGTGATCGAGAAGGGGCTCGCCCCCAAGGTCGAGCAGCTCCGCAACCTGCCGCTGATCGGCGGCTTCCTGACCCCGGAACGGATCGACGACCTGCGCGGCGCGATCATCCAGGGCATCCTCGACCACAAGGATCTGATCCTCGAGCGCCTCGAGCAGGCGGTCGAGGCCGGCATCGACGTCCAGAAGATGGTCCGCGAGAAGGTCGAGGCGTTCCCGGTGGAGCGCCTCGAGAAGCTCGTCCTGAAGGTCGCGAGCCGCGAGCTGCGCGCGATCGAGATCCTCGGCGGCCTGCTCGGCGTGCTGATCGGGATCGGCCAGGTCGGGGTGATCTGGGTCATCTCGGGCTCGACACCGTCGTGACCCGGCGGCACCGCCGGGCTATGCCCGCCCACCCGTCGCCGCAGGCAAGGAACCACCCGATGCGCTCACACCTGAAGCTCCTCGCCACAGCCCTCGCACTGTCCCCGCTCGCCGCAGCGCAGGAGGCCGACCCGAACGCCGTCGACTGGCGGATGCCGTTCCGGTCGCCGCAGGCGAACCTGGTTCCCCCGGAAGACATGTGGGCGCACCTGCGGCCGATGTACGAGATCGCGCGCCAGGCTGCGCCGGACAACGTGCAGATCGAGGACGGGATCGAGGTCGTGCTCGATCCGTCGTGGCTCGAACACCGGAAGGCGTTCGAAGCCGTCCGCCAGGACGCCGGCTACGTGTCCCTCGTCCTCCGCGACAGCAAGCACGTCGCCGACCGCGCGATCGCGTTCTACGGCGCGTTCTACCTGTCCGACCCGCAGCAGGTGATGCAGCTGATCGAGCACATCCCCGGCGAGCCGTCGCGCGGGCTCCGCGAGGATGCATACCGGCGAGCTGCCGGCTACATCCAGGCCCACCTGGGCGACAAGGTCGAGGGTGACCTCGAGGCCTGGGAGAAGCTCGACGTGGGCCCCGCTGGACAGAGGCCACCGCGTCCCGGCGAGTTCCTGTTCGGCTTCGACCCGACCGCTTTCGTCGCGCTCTGGTCGGTCGACGACGATCGCGATCACGAGCAGGGACTCTGGTTCCTCGCGCGCTGCGCGGATGCACGTCAGGGCATCGGCGTCGCCGCGTGGATGCTGGGCCGCGACCGACTCCGCGAACTCGCCGCGTCCGGGAGCCCCAAGGTCCGCGTCGCGGTCGCGGACTTCGTGCGCGCCGTCTCGGGGCTGACCTGCACCCTGGAGGCCGACGCCAGCGCCGACGACTGGGTGGCATGGCTGTCGAAGGCTCACGACGAGGTCTTCCCGCCGCTGCGCTGCGTATCGGCCGGTCTCTACGACCTCTATCCACACGCCGACCGCGACGAGTTGGCCCGGGTCGGCAGGGCGCACCTCGCCGCAGGCACGCTCGGCACCGACAACGTGCTCGGCTCGACGAAGGCGGGGCTCCCCTACCGCGGCTTCCGGATCGAGAAGCTGCCGGCACCGCTCGACCAGCTCGGACTCGAGCCCGGCTGCGTTCTGATCTCGGTCAACGGCACGCCGACCCCGACCAGCGCCAGGCTGACGCAGGTCCTCGAGCGCGCGCTGCCGGCGCCCGCCCAGTTCGTCGCCGAGTTCGTCGACGTCGCAGGCCGGAACAAGGCGATCCGCTACCGCGTGCTCGCGTCCTGGTGACGCGGGCGCGCTCCGCGCGTCACCGCGCGTCGAGCTGGATCACCGCCTCTCCGCCGGCGGCGACGCTGCGCACCGCCTCGCGCACGCCGAGGCGCGGGCCTTCGACGCGGACCCGGTAGATGCCGGGCGCGAGGTCGCCCGCCGCGAACGAGCGCGTTCCGCCGGCCAGCACGGCCCGCCCGCTGCGGAGCAGCGCACCCGACTCCGACCAGACCGCGTAGACGACCGGCTCGCCGATCAGCTCCTCCGGCACGTCGAGCTCGACGCGGACCGGGACCCCAGGCGCGACACGGACCTCGGTCTCGGACTCGACGCCCGCCGCCGCGCGGAGCGGCTCTCCGAGAGTCGGCGCTGCCCCGGGAGCGTCGACGCTCACGCGCCAGTCCCCGTCGGGCACCCCGGTGAACACGGCCCGCCCGTCGCGGTCGGTCAGTGCCGGGTCGAAGAGCTCGGCCCGGCGGCCGTCGCCACGGAGCAGCGTGACCAGGGCGTTCGCACGCGGGCGACCGTCCATGGCCGTGACGCGGACCGAGAGCGTGGCGCCGACCGCCATCCGCAGCTCGACGCCCTCGTGCTGCTCGCCCGCACGGACCTCCAAACCCGCGCTCCGCGCCGCCTGTCCGCCGGCACCGCCGCCGACGAACCAGGGCCGGGCGACGACGGCGTAGCGGCCCGGCGCGACCGCATCGAAGCGGAACCTCCCGTCCGCACCGGTCAGCTCGACGCCCTCTCCGACCTGTTCGCGGCCAGTCAGGTCCGAGCCGCCGTTCTCGGGGCGCTCGAGCGCGACGACGACGCCGGACACCGGCTCGCCGTTCTCGCCGACGACGACTCCGGCGATGCGACCGCCGGGCAGCGACAGGTCCAGTGAGCGATCGGCCCCACCGGCCAGCTCGATCTGCTCGGGCACGCCGAGGTTGCCCGCGAGCAGGCCCGCCCTCGCCTGCACGACCCAGAGACCGGGCTCGACCGCGGCGACCTCGAAGCGCCCGTCGCGCACGGACGCCACGTGCCGCGGCTGCCCCGAGCCGGGCCGCGAGAACGCGACCACGCCTTCGGCGAGCGGGCTCCCACCTACCGAGACCGTGCCGCGTACGGTGACCGCTGCGTCCTGGCCCGCGCCTTCGTGGACCAGCGTGACGTCGACCTCCTCGCCGTCGCGCACGGCGACGCGCTCGGAGACCATCTGGTCGAGCGCGCCCGTGACCAGCGCGCCAAGGTCGAACTTCGCGAAGTCCTGCCCGCTGGTCGGCTGCCAGCTGGTCTTCTCGCCGAAGTCCGGCGGCATCGCCGTCACCTTGTAGCTGCCGACCGACAGCGCCTCGAAGCGGAAGCGCCCGTCCTCGTCCGACGTCGAGAACGCGTGCCCCATGCCCGAGAAGTGCTCGGCCTGGACGCGCCAGCCGGCGTGGCCGCGGCCCGCACCGTCCTCGATGCGGCCCGTGATCACTCCGCCGCGACTCAGCTCGAGCGTCACGTCACGCACCACGTCGCCCGCCGCGAAGCGGATCGCATGGGAGCGCATCGTCGCGAAGCCCTCGGCGTCGACGACGAGGCGCGCGCTCCGCCCGCTCAGCCCCTCGATCAGGAAGCGCCCGTCGGCCTCCGTCGCCAGCCCTTCGTCCCCGCCGAGCAGGCCGGCCACGAACGGCGAGTCCATCGGGCCGCCTCGCGCGACGCGGACCGCAGCACCCGCGACCGGGGCGCCGTTCGCGTCGACGACGACGCCCTCGATCGAAGCCGGCGGCTCGAGCCGGACCTCGCCCACGTCGACCGCGCCCTCGCTCGTGTCGACGCGCTGGATGGACGGCGCGTAGCCGTCTGCCTCGACGACCAGCTCGAGCGTCCGGCGCGGCGCACCCGCGATCTCGAAGCGACCGTCCGCGATCGACTCGGGGTTCGCGCGCGCCACGTCCCGCTCCATCACCATGAACTGGCGCTGCCGGAGCCGCGCGGTGAACGACTCGCAGGGCTCGCCGGTCCGCGCGTCGACCGCACGCCCCGAGACCGCGGTCGTCGCGAGCATCCGGAGCTCGACGCCCGGGCCCCCGACGACGCCCTTGCCGCGGGCGGGTTCGAGGTCGGGCCAGCGCACGGCCGCCAGCTTGACCTCGGTCCCCGGCGACTCGTAGCCACCGAGCCGGAACGTCCCGTCGACCGCGGTCGCAACGCCTCGCTCGTCCGCGCCGAGCGTCATCATCTCGAGGCCGACGATGGCCTGGAGGTCGAAGCCCATCACCGACTCGCCGAACCCGCCGAGGTCGAGCACGATCGCGCCCTCGACCGGAGCGCCAGCCTCGTCGACGACGCGGCCGGTGACGGCGTGGCCCGGGTCGAGCTGGATCCGAGCCTCGATGCGGCCGCTCGGCGGAACATCGATCGGCTGTTCGGCGGGCAGGAAGCCGGGCGTCGACTGCCGGAGCAGCGCACGCCCCACGGGCAGCCCCTCGAGCGTCGCCTGCCCCGCGGGGCCCGTCCTGCCGCGGTAGGACTTCGGCACTTCACCACTCCTCCGCCCGGGCACCGGCACCAGGAGATCCGGGTAGACGAGCGTGATCCGCGCTCCCTCACGCGCGCTCCCGTCCGGGTCGAGAACCATCACCTCGAGCTCGGCCCCCTTCCGCAGGTCGACGCGGAGCAGAACCTGCTGCCCGACGCGGAGCTGCACGTCGCGCCGAGCCTCCTCGAAGCCCTCGGCACGCACGCTCATGTGCAGACCGCGGGCCGCAGTCTCGTCGTCGATGCACCGGAACACCGCGCGCCCGTCGCCGTCCGACTTCGAACGGCGCGGGATGGTCCGCGCCATCAGCGCACCGAGATCCTGCAGCGCGCGCGGATCGGAGAACTCCTTCGGGTCGACCTCCTCCATCAGCTCCACCCGCGCACCCGGGATCGGCACGCCGGCTTCGTCCGACACCACGACGAGGAGTCCGGCTGCGGGAACCGCTTCGAGATCGCCGACGTCGAGCTGGTCCGCCTCCGCGATCTCCAGCCCGTGCGGAGCCTCCAGACGGAGCGTGTCGTGGCGGATGTCGATCGCCCACCGGCCGGCCGGCGGATCGACGAACGTGAACGTGCCGTTCGGAGCGAGCGGCGTCGACGCCACCGGCTCGGCGCGGCCGAGCCAGGCCTCGATCCTCGCCTCGAACTCGTCCTTCCGCGCATCGTCACGGGCGAGCTCCATGCCGACGTTCGCCATCGCCATGACCCCGCCCTCCAGCGGGTCCGGCGGCGGCAGCAGCACCGCGCGCCCGCCCGGCGTCAGGCCCCGCGCGGCCACGACGCGACCGCGGACCGTCGTCCTCGCCGTCGTGCCGACGTCCTGGCGCACTCCAGACCCGCCGGTCGACGACTCCGCGGATTCAGCCCGGTCCGGAACCCCACGCCGCCCGGCCGCAGAACGAGTCTCGGGCTCCGCCGCCTCTGTCACGACGCCCGGCGCGCCGGTCCCGGACAGCGGTGCCTCTGCGTTCCCTCGCCACAGCAGCGCAGCGGCGACGAGCACGGCACCCACGAGCGCCCAGGGGATGAATCGCGCCATGGCCGACAGGGTAGCCGTCGACGCGATGATGGCGCCGTGGACTTCTGCGTCGGTCGGGCCGGTAGGAAGCACTCTCGGCCATCGCTAGCATCCTTCCCCCCGAGCCATGACCCTCGCCTCCCTCGAACGCATCGAGCGCCGCTTCGGCGATTTCGAAGTGCTGACCGGCGCGTCGCTCCGCATCGACGAGAAGGAGCGCGTCGGCATCGTCGGCGACAACGGATCCGGCAAGACCACCCTGATCCGCATCCTCGCGGGCGCGGACGAGCCTGACCGCGGCGAGCGCAACCTCAGGCGGAACCTCCGCATCGCCTACGCCGAGCAGGTGCCGAAGATCGAGCCGGGCACGTCGATCCGCGACTACGTGCTCCGCGGCGACGGGACGTTCGACCGGCTCGAGTCGGAGGTCCGCGCGCTCGAGCAGGCGCTGGCCGCGAACCCGACCGAGGAGCGGCTGCTCCGCGAGTACGGGGAGCTGCAGGGGCGCTTCGAGGCGGCTGGCGGCTACGACCGCACCCACGTCTGCGAGCGCGTGCTCAGCGGCATCGGCTTCGCCGAGCACGAGTGGTCGAAGGACGCCTCGGTCCTGTCCGGCGGAGAGAAGTCCCGCCTCGTGCTCGCCGCGCTGATGACCTCACCGGCGGACCTGCTGATCCTCGACGAGCCGACCAACCACCTGGACCTCGAGGGCATCGCGTTCGTCGAGGACCACGTGCGTCGCTACCCGGGCGCCGTCGTCGTCATCAGCCACGACCGGCGCTTCCTGAACGCGGGAGTCACGCGCATCGTCGAGGTAGACGACGGCGCGACGACGAGCTGGCCGGGCAACTACGACGCGTGGCGGAAGCTCAAGGACGAGCGACTCCTCGCCGAGGCGCGGCAGTTCAAGAGCGAGCAGGCGTACTTCGAGAAGGAGATGGAGTACATCCGCCGCAACAACGCCGGCCGGATGGCGCGCCAGGCCAAGGGCCGGCTCCGCAAGCTCCAGCGCCTCGCGTTCGTCAGCCGCCCCAAGGGCGAGAAGTCCGGGATGAGGCTCCAGTTCGCGGACAAGGTCCGCGGCCAGTCCGGGCAGACGATCCTCGAGGGCCAAGACCTCACGCTGCGGATCGGCGACCGCACGCTGGTCGCCAACGGCTCGTTCCGCATCGTCCACGGCGAGTGCATGGGGCTCGTCGGCCGCAACGGCACCGGCAAGAGCACGCTGCTCCGCGCGATCGCCGGCCGTCACCCGCTGTCCGCGGGCGAGATCCGCCGCGCGCACGGCATCCAGATCGGCACGTTCAGCCAGGACGTGACCGACCTGCCGCACGGCCGCACCGTCCTCGACGCGCTCCGGATGCTCGACCCCGAGGCCACCGAGAAGGAGCTCCGCGACCACCTCGCGCTGTTCCTGTTCAGCGGCGACGACGTCGAGGCGCCGGTCGACGGCCTGTCCGGCGGCGAGAAGCAGCGGCTCAGCCTCGCGCGGCTGACCCGCTCGCACCACGACATGCTCTGCCTCGACGAGCCGACCAACCACCTCGACGTCGCCGGCCGCGAGGGCCTCGAGCAAGCGATCGCCGAGTTCCCGGGCGCGGTCCTGCTGATCACCCACGACCGCCAGCTCCTCGCCTCAGCCTCGAACCGCATCCTCGCGCTCGAGAACCAGCGCCTCCGCACCTTCGACGGCGGCTTCGACGCATTCATCCGCGCCGCCGCCGACGCCACGCCCGCCCGGCGCACGGACACCGCTGCAGCGCAGCCCGCGAAGCCGTCCGCGCCGACCTCGTCCGCGGCTCCGACGAAGATCCGGAACCCGATGATGTTCCAGAAGCTCGAGGAGCAGATCTTCGCGCTCGAGGAGGAACTCGAGTCGGTGCGGACCGCGATGACCCAGGAGGAGAACTACCTCGACGCCGCCCGCATGCGCGACCTCCAGGAGCGCGAGGCCAAGCTCGACGCCGATCTCGCCGCCGCCTACGAGCGGTGGGAGAACTGGAACGAGGGGTAGCTCAGCCGCCCTTCTTCTCGGTCAGCGAGTCCAGGTACTCGCGGAGCACCGCCCGGTCCGGGCGCGCGGCGACGACCTCGGCGACCTTGGCCCGCGCCTTGTCGACCATCACCGGGAGGTCCGAGCCCTTCTGCCAGCCGAGGCGGGCGGCGTGGAGCGCCTGGACCGCGACCGCGTCGTCGACGTCGGCGAGCAGCGCGGCGAGTGCGGCTGCGTCGTCGCCAGCCCTGCGCGCCAGCCCCTCGCCGGTCGAACGCGGGCTCTGGTAGCTGTTGCGGCTGTCGACGTCGAGCCAGACGGGATTGGTGGCCGCGAGCGTGTAGCGGTTCATCGTCCGCCAGTGCGGCGAAGTGACCGGGTCGCCGAGGACGACGAAGACGAGGTGGCCGTCGTGCGACGGGAGCAGGAGGTCGAACGCGAGGGTGACGTCGGTCGGTGCTCCGCCCTCGACCGGAACCTCCTGGCGCGCGAGCTCGATGCCGTTGACGAAGGCGATCGCCGTGCGCGGCCGGACCCAGGACGGCGCGGCGACGCGGAGCTCGGCGCCGACGCGGCGGCCGGTCACGTGGCAGACGTCGCCCGGCCCCTTCGCGTCGCCGACGTTCACCTCGACGAAGATCCCCATGCTGATCGTCGTGCGGCCCTGCCGGAAGGCCTCGCAGGACGCGTCGACATCGATGCGCGCCGGGTCGTCGGTTCGGCTCGGCACGTAGGTCCGCCCCTGGCCGACCGGATCCCCGACCGTGTGCGAGTCCGACGTGCCGGCGGCGGTGATCGTCTGGCCGTGGTTCAGCAGCGCGAACCAGTCGACGAACAGGAACATCGGATCCCGCTCCACCGTCGTCGAGTTGACGAGCTCCATCGCGTCGAAGGGCACCGCGGTCTGGCCGGGGAGCTCACCGGTCAGCTGGCTCAGCCCGAACTCGCCGAACGGACCCGTCGGGATCTGCGGCCAGCGCGGGTGGTTGAGGATCACGACCTTCGCGCCCTTCTCGCGGATGCCCTGGACGAGCTGGACCCAGTCCATCAGCGTGTGGTCCGGCTTCGGCCCGCCCGCCTCGAGCGGGAACGCGTTCATGTGCCCGACCTTGGTCGTCACCTCGTTGCCGACGACCGACGTGAAGTGGTCCGTGAGCCCCAGATCGCGCTGGTAGGGCTGGAAGTCCGTCTGGTGGTTGTGGTCGGTCGCGATCGCGAGCTCGACGCCCTCGGCGGCCAGCGTGATGACCCGCTCTTCGAGCGTCGAGTCGCCGTGCCCGCTGTTCGTGTAGGTGTGGATGTGCGTGTCGCAGGCGACCCAGCCCTCGGTCTCGAGCTCGCGACGCACGGCCAGGTCGACGCGCTCGATCCGGGCCTCGCCGGCGGGCACGTCGGGAACGACCACGGCCTTCTGGTCGACGCTCCATTCCGTGCCACGGCTCGCGTAGACGGTGTATGCGCCAGGGGGCACGTCGAACGCCGCCATGCCATCAGCGGTGTAGCAGATGCCGGCCCGCACCGCGGTCTCGGCGCGACCGGGCTCGTAGTGCTCGACGAGCTCGCCTTCGGCGTCAGCGAGCGTCACGCGGGCCGGCAGCGGCTCGCCGTCCGGCCCGACGACGCGCACCTCGAAGCGCTGCAGCTTCAGCAGGCCGCGGAGCGACTGCTGATGGAGCCGGACGCGGCCTAGGATGATGTCGTCGGTCGTCCGCGTCGGCACGAAGGACAGCTGGTTCTTGCCGTTCACGACCATTCCGGCCGCGATCCGGTAGCGGCGCGTGACCGCCGGCTTGCCGGTGACGAGGTCGCAGGCCTTCTTGCCGTTCAGCTCGACGAACCACGGGTTGTCCAGGTCCTGGTGGTAGACCTCGAGCACCCACTCCCCGTCATTCGGGGTCGAGTCGAACTCCAGGTCGAGCCGCGTGCCTTCCGGATCCTTCGGCACCTCTGGCCAGGTCGTCACCTCGGAGTCGCCCAGGTGGTGGAGCCCGGGGTCGATGTCGAGGACCGGCCCCTGGCCGCGGAGAGCGGGCGTGACGAGGGTCAGGGCCCCGACGATTGCGCACAGCGTGACGGTGGATCGCATGTCGGGGAGAGAGTCGACGTGCCGACGAGGCCCACGGCAAGGCTGCACCAAGCTCATGACAAGCGGCCTGTCCGAGCAGCACTCTCGACGACACCCGATCGCGTCCGACATGGAGCCTCGGGGGAATCGTGGCCCCACCTTCGCTCGACGCGTCGTTCCGGGCATGATCTGCGCCGCGCGTCGCTCCGCGCGACGCGCCCCCTCGCTCCCGCACGCCCCTCCCTCCGCTCTCCCCGAGGTGCCGCCTTGCCCGCGATCGGCATGAACATGCTGCTCTGGACCGACCGAGTCGGTACCGAGCACTTCCCGATCTTCGACCTGATCGCTGCCGCCGGGTTCGACGGAGTCGAGATCCCTCTCGGCCCCGGGGACGCCGACCACTACCGGCAGATGGCGCGGAGGATCCGCGATGCGGGACTCCGCTGCACGGCGGTCACCGCGATGGACGCGTCGAACAACCCGATCGACGCGGACCCCGCGGTGCGGAAGCGTGCGATCGACGATCTCCAGCAGACCCTCGACCTGAGCGGCATCCTCGGCGCGGAGCTGCTCTGTGGCCCGTTCCACTCGGCGTTCAAGGTCTTCAGCGGACGCGGGCCGACCGAGGAGGAGTTCGAGCGGAGCGCCGAGGTGGTCGCTGCGGCGGCGGACTACGCGCGGGACATGCCGCTCGCCCTCGAGTTCCTGAACCGGTTCGAGTGCTACCTCGTCAACACGCCGGACGACACGTCGCGCCTCGTCGATCTGATCGACCGGCCGAACGTCGGCATGCTGTACGACACGCACCACGCCCACATCGAAGTCAAGGACCCGGCCGATGCGGTGCGGACGAACCGGCGAGCGATCCGGCACGTCCACATCAGCGAGAACGACCGCGGAGTGCCTGGATCAGGGCAGGCGCGGATCTTCGAGACCCTCGAGGCCCTGCACGCGACCGGCTACGACGACTGGCTGACGATCGAGGCGTTCTCGCGTCTGAACCCTGACTTCGCGTCCGCGATCCACATCTGGCGGGACTTCTTCGCCGACCCGAACGACGTGGTGCACCAGGGTCTCCGCTATATCCGCGATTCGTGGGCCCAGATCGCCCGCTGACCTCCAACTCCCCCCCGCTGACCCGAGAGGAACGACGATGACCAACTCCTTCCCCAAGCTCCACAACGCCGCGTGGCCCGGCCTCGTCGGCAAGGAAGAGGGCTCCGAGAATCCCCCGATCGCGCTCGACCGGATGCTGGACTTCACCGCCGCGGCGGACGTCGGCGGGGTCAAGTTCGACGGCATCGACCTGTTCCTCTTCGATCCGCACACGTCGATCGACGCGGATGACGCGGAGCTCGAGGCGCTGGCGGAGAAGGTCACCTCGCGCGGCCTGGTCATCGGTTCGCTCGTCGCCCCTGTCTGGGAACCGACCGGCGGCGGCTCGGCGATGGGCACCGAGGAGGAGCGCACCCGCTTCCTGACCCAGGTCCGCAAGGCCTGCGGCATCGGCAAGCGCCTCCGCGACATGGGCGTCCGCCCCTACGGCCTGATCCGCATCGACTCGGCCTGCGGCGTCGAGCCCTGGTCGGCCGACCCGGAAGCCGGTCAGGCGGCGATCGCCGACACGTTCCGCAAGGCTGCGGACATCGCCGAGGAGCACGGTGAGCGCCTCGCCGCCGAGGGTGAGATCTGCTGGGGCGGCATGCACAGCTGGAAGCGCATGACCCAGCTCCTCGAGATGGTCGACCGTCCAGGAGTCGTCGGCTTCCAGGCCGACATGGCGCACACGCTGCTCTACACGATGGGCTACAACGCGCCCGAGGACCGCATCCTGCCCGACGCCTACGACTGGCAGGACCCGGCCGTCCTCGACGCGGCTCTGACCGAGGTCACGAAGGCGCTCCGCCCTTGGACGATGGACTTCCACGTCGCGCAGAACGACGCGACGGTGTTCGGCTCGGGCTCACACGACAAGACCGGCCGCCACTGCCTGCCCAAGGACCCGAACGGCAAGCTCGACATCGCGCGCCACGCCGGCTTCTGGCTCCGCGGCGACGACGGCCAGCCGACCCGCGCGGTGCAGCACCTGTGCTGGGACGGCTGCATGTTCCCGAACAAGGTCATGGAAGACCCGCAGACCTGGAACGACATCCTCGGCGCGATGATCGCGGTGCGCGAAGCGCACGGCTGGTCGTGACCCAACCCCACCTCACGGAGACTCAGCCATGACCAGGAAGGACGTCCGCGTCGCAGTCATCGGCACCGGCTTCATGGGCCGGGCCCACACCAACGCCTACCGCAAGGTCGGCAACTTCTTCGAGCTCGGTCACCGGCCGGTGCTGCAGGCGGTCTGCGCCCGCTCGCCGGGCGCGGCGGAGGCGTTCGCGCAGAAGTGGGGCTTCGCCTCCCACGAGACGGACTGGCGCCGCGTGATCGAGCGCGACGACATCGACGCGGTCGACATCTGCACGCCGAACGACACGCACCGCGAGATCGCGCTCGCCGCCGCTGCCGCCGGCAAGATCATCCTCTGCGAGAAGCCGCTCGCCCGCACCGCGGCCGAGGGCGCGGAGATGGTCGCCGCCGTCGAGGCCGCCGGCGTCCCCAACACCGTCTGGTACAACTACCGCCGCGTCCCCGCCGTCACGCTCGCCAAGCAGCTGATCGACGAGGGCAAGCTCGGCCGGATCTACCACTACCGCGCGCAGTTCCTGCAGGACTGGACGATCTCCGAGGACCTGCCGCAGGGCGGCGCTGGCCTCTGGCGCCTCGACGTCGGCGCGGCCGGCAGCGGCGTGACCGGCGACCTGCTCGCCCACTGCATCGACACCGCGATCTGGCTGAACGGCGGCGTGTCCAAGGTCTCGGCGATGACCGAGACCTTCGTCAAGGAGCGCCACCACAACCTGACCGGCAAGGTCGAGCCGGTCGGCATCGACGACGCGTGCGCGTTCCTGTGCCGCTTCGACAACGGCTCGCTCGGCACGTTCGAGTCGACGCGCTACGCCCGCGGCCACAAGGCGCTCTACACGTTCGAGATCAACGGCGAGCACGCGTCGATCGCGTGGGACCTGCACGACCTGCACCGGCTGAGCTACTTCGACCACCGCGACGAGTCGCGGACGCGCGGCTGGCGTTCGATCCACGTGACCGACGGCGACATGCCGTACATGGACAAGTGGTGGGTGCCGGGCCTGCAGATCGGCTATGAGCACAGCTTCGTGCACCAGGTCGCCGACTTCTTCGACGGACTCAGCCGCGGCGAGGCCGTCGGACCGACGTTCCGCGACGCGCAGATCACCCAGCAGGTGTGCGAAGCGGTCCTCGCTTCGGGCCGCGACGGCACCTGGCACGACGTCGCCAAGGACTGATGGAACGCCGCCCCCTCGGCCGCACCGGCCTCGATGTCCCCGTCCTGGGTTTCGGAACCGCACCCCTCGGCGACATCTTCGGGGCGATCGACGAGGGCGACGCGATCGCCGCGGTCCACGCGGCGATCGAGCGCGGGGTCGACTACTTCGACACCGCGCCGCTCTACGGCTTCGGCCTCGCCGAGGAGCGACTCGGCAAGGCCCTCGAGGGCAGGCGTGACCGAGCCATCGTCGCGACGAAGTGCTGCCGCGACGGGTTCACCGAGTTCGACTTCTCGGCCGCCCGCGTGACCGCGTCCGTCGACGAGTCGCTGCGCCGCCTGCGGACCGACCACATCGACATCTTCCAGATCCACGACGTCGAGTTCGGCGATGCGCGGCAGGTCCTCGAGGAAGCGATCCCCGCAGCGCACGCGCTGAAGGAGTCGGGCAAGGTCCGCTTCGTCGGCATCACCGGCCTACCGGTCCGCCACTTGCGCCGTCTCGCCCAGCAGTGCGAGATCGACACCCTGCTCAGCTGGGCCCACCTCAACCTCGTCGAGGACGAGCTCGCGACCGAGCTCGCGCCGCTGGCCGCGGACAGGGGCTTCGGCCTGATGAGTGCGTCCCCGCTCCTGCAGGGTCTGCTCACCGAGAGACCGCTGCCCGACTGGCACCGCAGCCCGCAGCTCCTGCGCGCCGCCGTCCCCGCGATGGCCGCCGCCTGCCGCGACGCGGGAACCGATCTCGCATCGGTCGCCGTGCGGTGGGCCGTCGAACACCCGGCCCCGGCGACGACGATCGTCGGCATCGCCGGGATGGACGATCTGACGCGCAACTTCGAGGCGCTCCAACGCCCGATCCCGGACGGACTGCTCGACCGGCTTGCGGAGATCGCGGCCCCGGTGAAGAACATGATGTGGTTCGAGGGCAAGCCCGAGAACAACCTCCCGCCGAGCGACCCGAACCAGCACGTCCCGACGTTCCCCGAGCACACCCACGGCTGAGTCGAGGGAGCTGTCGCTCCCGATTCCGCCGCCCCCCGGCCTCCTCCCATGCAAGTCCAAGCCCTCCGCCTGAACGGATCCGAGCGCATCGACCCCCTCGCCCCCAACGGTCCGCTGACCCGCAACCTCGCGGTCGAGACCGTCGAGGTCGGCGATCCTGGACCCGGCGAATTCCTGGTCGAACCCCTCTACGTCGGCGTCTGCGGCTCGGACAACAGCGCCAGCCTCGGCAAGCCGAACTTCTCGTGGGTGCAGCGCCCGCGGACCATCGGCCACGAGTGCAGCGCGCGCATCGTCGCTTTCGGCGAAGGCGCCGAGGGCTTCGGCGGCCTCCGGATCGGCGACGTCGTCACGCCGATCCCCCAGCGCGGCTGCGGCGACCCGCGCTGCCGCGGCTGCCGGCGCGGCCGCTGGAACTACTGCCCGCGGAAGCAGATCCTCGGCTTCCACCGCGACGGCGCGCTCGCCGAGCGGATGGTGCTCGAGGCCGACCGCTGCGTGCCGCTCCGCGCCGGCCTGACCCCGCTCCAGGGCGCGATCGTCGAGCCGCTGTCGGTGGTCGCCCAGGGCCTGCTCCGCAAGGCGACGATCCGCCCCGGCATGGACGTCGTCGTCACCGGCTGCGGGATCATGGGCCTGATGGCCGCCGAGCTCGCGAAGGCTGCCGGCGCCCGCGTCGCGATCACCGGCATCGAGCGTGACCGCGACGTCCGGCTGAAGCTGGCCGCCGAGCGGGGGTTCACGCCGATCGTCGTGTCCGCCGAGGAGCCGCTCCACGAGAAGCTCCGCTCCGGCGTCGAGGCGCTCGACGGCACGCGCTTCGGCTCGGACTTCGACGACGGCCTCGTCGACATGCTGGTCGAGTGCTCGGGCGCGCCGCCCGCGCTGGGTTCGGCCGGCCTCTCGGTCCAGCCCGAGGGCACGATCTGCGTGATCGCGACCTACCCCGGCAACCCGTCCTTCGAGGCGACGTCGTTCACCCGCACCGGCCAGACGATGGTCGGCGTGATGGGCTCGAGCCGCGAGGACTTCGAGAACGCGCAGCTGCTGATCGAGCGCGGGATCTTCCCGGCTGACCCCTACGCGCAGGTCTACCCGTTCGCGTCGCTGATGGACGCGATGGACGATTCGATCGCCGCCCGGACGACCAAGGCCGTCCTCCAGGTGCACGGCTCGTGACCCGCCGCATCCTGGTGACGGGCGGCACGGGCTGCATCGGCTCGGCCACCGTCAGCGCGCTCTTCGCGCGCGGCGCGGACGAGATCGTCGTCACGTCCAGCACCGGTCGACCGGGCTCGCTCGGGCTGTGGATGGACCTGGCGCAGGAGCCGCGGATCCAGCTCGTGACGCTCGACGTCGGCGAGGCGGAGGACGTCGAGCGGGTCGTCCGGCAGGTCCAACCGACCCACGTCGTCCACCTCGGCGCGCTGCAGACGCCTGACTGCGACGCGAACCCCGCACGCGGGCTCCAGGTCAACGTCGGCGGAACGCTGCACCTCCTGGCAGCCGCCGAGCGCGCCAAGACCGTGGAGCGCTTCACGTTCGCGAGCTCGGCCGCGGTCTACGGCCTCAGGAGCGAGTATCCGGGCCCGACCGTCCGCGAGACCGACCCGCTAACGCCGCCCAATCTCTACGGCGCGTGGAAACTCGCCAGCGAGCAGCTGTGCCGGCAGTTCTCGCTGCGGACCGGCATCCCCACGGTCAGCCTCCGCCTCAACACCACCTACGGCCCCGGCCGCGACCGCGGCAAGACCTCGGCGGTCACGCGGGCGATGAAGGAAGTCGCCGCAGCCGCCGTGAACGGCGACACGGTGCAGTTCCGGATGCCCTACGGCGGGCGTGAGAACTACCACTACGTCGAGGACGTCGCCGCGCAGTTCGCCGCGGTCACGCTCGACCCGTTCGACGGCTACGCGGCCTTCAACATCCGCGGCGAGACGATCCCGGTCTCGGAGTTCCTGGACCGCATCGCGATGGCCGCCGGCTCCCACGGCGTCGTCGCCGACCTCGCGGTCGGGCCGGACGCACCGCCGAACCCCTTCGTCTGCGACCTCGACGACCAGTCGATCCAGGACCGCTTCGAAGGCCTGTCCCGCACCGACCTCGACGACGGCATCGCCCGCACGCTGCAGACGTTCACGCAGCTCGCCCGCCGCGGCGAACTGCCGCTCGACTGACTGCTGCTCGTCCGGCAGCTGTGCGGGGTCTCGCAGCCGGTCAGAAGAAGACGCTGATGCCGAAGTTGTAGCTCAAGCCCTCGAAGTCGAGTTCGTCGCCGGGAAGACCGCCGACCGAGTCCCCTTCGAGCTCCATGTCGTTGTAGTTGATCGACACTTCGAGCGCGGCCCACGGTGACGCGAAGTAGCTGACCCCGACGCCGAACTGGTAGTAGCTCCCGTCCAGCGTGGTCACGTCATCGAAGGACGCGATCCCGAAGCCGCCGGAAACCCACGGCTGCACGTCACCCTCGCCCGTGAAGTAGTACCTCACCGTCGGTCCGAGCTGGTAGCTCTCGGTCGACGGAAAGCCCTCGACCGACACATCCTCGTAGGTGACGGCCCCACCGAGTTCCAGGTGCGACGTGACGCGGTAGCCGCCGTTGAGCGCGATCAGGGTCGAGTCCGACTCCATCGACGGGCCACCGTTGAACGTCATGTCGTTCTGCGTGTGGTCGATCGCGGCTCCAAAGCGAAGCCGATTCGCGGTCATCGTGCTGTCCGTGGACGCGCAGCCCATCGACAGCAGTCCACAGACGAGCGCCGATGCGCATGCCGCGTAGCTGGTCATCTCGAGATCTCCTCTTCCTTAGTGACAGATGGTCCGTCCGGCTCTCGTCCCCACCCCCTGTGACCACGAGCGCGTGGCGCGGAAGAGCAGGAACACCGATGCGCACGGACCCCGAACACGAGGCCTCGGCGACGACCGGACGGACAGCGCAGACGACGGACCATTCCTCCTTCGCCCACGCGACAACCGCAGCTCAGCTGCTGGTCCAGCAACCGGGACCTGCGAGGCTTGTTTCGAACCGGGATTCCTGCGCGTGTAGGTGCGGAAGTCTCCCCCTTCTCGGAGCCAGCCGCGCGGCTCGGGCTCGCGGTCAGCCCACCACGCAGGCCAGCCACTCCCACGGCCGGTGGAACGCGACCACCGGATGGGGTGAGCTCGTCGAGAGCACCGGCTCCCGATCGCGCCCCGCGTCGTAGCGGCAGAACGACACGCGGAGCACGTCGCCAGGCGAGGCCAGGATCGGGATGCGGGCCCAAGCGATCCAGCCGTCGTCGGTGTGCTCGGCCGTGGACTCGATGAGGTCGGGATCGGCGTGGACCTCGCTCGGGTCCGTGATGCGACCGAGGTGCTCGAAGTCGTCGAAGCGGAAGTGGATGCGGACGTTGTCCGGCGTCACGTGGACCTCCGCGTAGCTCTCTTCGTCGTCACGACGGACGAAGACCTCGAGGACGTCGCCGAGCTCCCAGGTCCGCTGGTTGTGGGCGGTCGCGTCGTTGAAGACCTCGTCGTCGACCATCGTCGCGCGGACCTCGAGGCAGCCGCCGCGATACCAGGCCTCGACCCAGGTCATCCGCAGCCCCGGCTCGGGCTTCGCACGCCAGGGCTGGCCCAGCGTGAACGTCGTGGCGCGGTCGGCGCCGAGCGGGAACGGCGAGCGGAGCGTCTCGTCAGCCATCGCGGCATCTTCGAGCCGCGCCGACGCCCGCGCGACCCGATTCGACCTGGGAATCCCAGGCCCGTCCGTGTTCGATCTTCGGCCCGGAGTTCCGCCGTGACCGACCTCAGACAACACGTCGCCGACCGCATCGCCGAAGCCCTCGGCGTCTCGACCGAGGCCGAGAAGGCCGCGATCCAGCTCACCCCGCCGAAGAACCGGGCCCACGGCGACGTCGCGCTCGGGATGTTCCAGCTCGCGAAGATGCGGGGCATCGCGCCACCAGCCCTCGCCGAGGAGCTATGCGCGAAGCTCGGCGACGGCGACGCGGTGATCGAGTCGGTCCAGACCGCGGGCCCCTTCGTCAACATCCGCTACCGCCGCGCGGCTCTCGCCGAGCAGATGGTCGGGGGCGTGCTCACCGACGCCGCGCCGTTCGGACCTGCGACGCCGAGCGGTCGCACGATCGTCATCGACTTCTCGTCGCCGAACATCGCGAAGCCGTTCCACATGGGCCACCTCCGGTCCACGGTGATCGGCGCGTCGCTGTGCCGGATCCACCGCCACGTCGGCGACACCGTCCACGGCGTCAACCACCTCGGCGACTGGGGCATGCCCTTCGCCAAGATGATGACGGCATGGATGCGCTTCGGGGACGAGGCCGAGCTGAAGAAGGCGCCGATGCGCCACATGTTCGACCTCTACGTGCGCTACGGCCAGGAGGTCAAGCAGCACCCCGAGCTCGACGCCGAGGCCGCCGCGCACTTCAAGGCGCTCGAGTCGGGCGAGGACAACGAGGAGCGCCGCATGTGGCAGTTCCTCCGCGACGAGTCGCTGAAGGCGTTCCAGGGCCCCTACGACCGGCTCCGCGTGACCTTCGACCACATGACCGGCGAGTCCTTCTACGAGGACAAGATGGAACCGGCGATGGAGCGGGTGTCGGTGGCCGGCGTGCTCGAGATCGACGACGGCGCCGAGGTCGTCAAGCTCGAGGAGCTCGGCATCAAGGTCCCGTGCATCCTCCGCAAGACCGACGGCACGACGCTGTACCACACGCGCGACCTCGCGGCCGCCTTCTACCGCGACCAGACGTTCCAGCCGGACCGCATTCTCTACGTGGTCGGCGCCGAGCAGCGTCTGCACTTCGAGCAGCTCAAGGGCGTGCTGAAGCGCATGGGCGAGGCCCTCGCCGACAAGATCGAGCACGTCCCGTTCGGGCTGATCCTCGCGCGCAACGAGGAGTCCGGGAAGTGGGAGAAGTTCGCGTCGCGCGGCGGCAACGCGATCTTCCTCGACGAGGTCCTCGACGAGGCGGTCGGCCAGGTGCGTCGCATCATCGCCGACAAGAACCCGGACCTGCCGGACGCCGACGCGGTCGCCGAGCAGGTCGGCGTCGGCGCGATCGTGTTCAACGACCTGAAGAACTCCCGGATCAAGGACGTCAAGTTCGACTGGGAGCAGATGCTGAACTTCGACGGCGAGACCGGGCCCTACGTCCAGTACGCGGTCGCGCGACTCGCGAGCATCCTCGAGAAGAGCGGCGTCGACCTCGACGCGACCACGGCCCTGCTCGAAGGCGTCGACTGGGAGCACCTCGCCGACGCCGACGAGGTCCTGCTGACGATGGCCGAGTTCGGCCCGGCGGTGCAGCGGGCGGCCGAGCAGAGCGAGCCGAGCGTCATCACCAACCTGATGATCCAGCTCGCCGGCTCGATCCACGCGTACCTGAAGGAGCACCACGTGCTCCGCGCCGAGCCCGAGGTCCGCGCGGCCCGTCTCGCGCTCGTCGGCGCAGCTCGCCGGCTGCTCCAGACGGGTCTCGGACTGATCGGCGTCGCCGCGCCGGACTCGATGTAGGCACCCGCGCGCCGGGAACCGGGCGGCACGCTTCCGTCCCGGGCCGGATCCGCGATGATCTTCGCCCCATGCGATCGATCTGGTTCGCGTTGACGCTCGCCCTGCCCCTGGCGCAGCCTAGGGCACAGGAACCCGGCGCCGGGCTCGGGACCGCAGCCCCGCTCGCCTCCCCGCGCGCACCCGGCGCGCTCCGCGGCATCGCGGTGCAGGTCGAGGCCCGGATGACCGGGTCCGGACACGCGGTGCGCGTCGCCAACTACCTGGCCCGCCTCTGCGAGGGCGCGGGCGGCCGCGTCGCGCTGCTGCTC
>JAQCBR010000247.1 GCA_027621295.1 Planctomycetota bacterium | reverse complement strand
GGCGGCGGCGCACGAGGCTACTCTCGCACCCGTCGCTTTGGCTGGAGCTGTTGGCGGTGGTGCTGCTGGCGATGCTGCTCTCCGGCATGCGCCTCGGAGTGCGCGGTGACCACGTGCACCTCGTGGTCGTGCTCGACGGCACGGCGTCGATGAGTGGCATCGGTGCCGACAGGACGCAGACGGCGGCGGAACTGGCCCGGAGCCTCGTCGAAGATCGTGTCGCGCGCCTGCCGCGCGACGCCGAGGTCACGGTGATCGTGTCGGGGGTTCGCCCCGAAGTTCTCGTCGGGCCGCGCGCGGCGCGCGACCTGGCGGCGGTGGGCTTGGCGCCGTACGAGCCTTTCGCCACCGGTCACGCGCTCGACCTAAGTCTCGAGCTCGCCGAGGAGCTCGGTGGTGCTGGGGCGCGCTACCTGCTGGTGACGGACCGTCCGCTGTCGACCGAGGTTCGTCGCTTCACGGTGGAGGCTGTGGGCGCGTCCGCGCAGAACGTTGCGGTCCGGGATGCCCGCCGTCTGCGCACCGACGTCGACCAGGAGTCCGTTCTCGCGGACGTAATGGTCTTCGGGCGTCCCACGACGGCCGTGCTGCGCGTGGTCTCGGAGCCGGACGGCGTCGAGCTCGTGCAGCTCGAGCTCGAGCTGGATCCGGCGCGTCCGCGCCGCGTGCGTGTCGACGTGCCTGCGGTGGACATGGCGCTCCGCGTCCAGGTCGAAGCGGAGGGTGACGGGCTCGTGCTCGACGACGCGGCCGTCCTGCCGGTCGCGGCCGTGCGCACGGTTTCGCTCGCCAGCGATCTGCCGCCGGGGACGCAGCGGGGTCTCGGTCTGGTCCGGCTGGTGGATGCGATCCAGGGCCTGCGCTTCGTCGAGGAAGGTGAGACCGCAACGCTTCGCGTGACCGCAACGCCGTCCCAGCTGGCGCCCGGCCACCACGAACTGGTGGTTCGGCCCATCGCGTCGGCGGCAGGCTCCGAGCTCGAGGCGTGGCTCGGGCCCTTCCTGATCGAGCGCCGCCAGGAGCTGGCTCGCGGCCTGGCCCTGGACGGTGTCGTTTGGTCGTCCGGCCCTGGGGCTCCGCCGGGCGCGCCGTTCGTCCTCGCCGAGGATCGTGTGCTCGCGTCGGTGGAGGACGCGGGCGCCAGCCTGCGGGTCCACCTGAACCTGGCGCCCGCACGTTCGAACCTGGCCGTCTCTCCGGACTGGCCGGTGATGGTCTCCAACCTGGTCGACGCGGCCCGTGCGCGGTTGCCCGGCCTCGTCGATCGGGTGGTGCCGGTCGGCGCGACGATCCGCTTCCGCGGCAGCAATCTGGATGGTGATCTGGAACTCGTCGCGGAGGACGGCACGCGAATCCAGGGGCGGGGAGAAGGGCTCGTGACGTTCGCCGCGGTGAAGCCGGGGCTGCACGCGATCACGGCGGGTGGCCGGGTCCTGGATCGGGTTGGCGTCCGCTTCGTCGACCCAGGTGAGTCGGACCTGACGGGCCGGGCGTCGTTCAGTCGGCCCGGCGAGGAACCTGCAGCGGGTCCACCGAGCGCTGCGGCCGGGCTCCCGTCGGGGCGCGCCGAGCTGCGGCTCTTGGCGCTGCTTCTGCTGGTCGTCGTCGCCGCGCATGCGGCGGTCTTGGCCCGTCGCAGCGGGGGAGCTTCCGCATGATCCACTTCGTGCACCCAGAGGTGTTCCTGCTGGCCGTGCCCGGCGTGGCTTGGCTGCTTCGCTGCGGACGTGGTCTCGCTGCGGAGGTCCAACTGCTTCGGGGGGCGCTGCTCTTGGCGCTCCTGGCCGTGCTCGCCGAACCATTCCGGGCGACGGCGATCGCCGGGCGCGATCTCGTCCTGCTGGTCGACCGCTCGCGGTCGGTGGGCGACCTCGGTTGGCGCCGAGCCGACGAGCTGGTGCAGGAGGCCGTCGCCGCAGCCGAACCCGGTGATCGCATCGGAGTGTTGGCCTTCGGACGCGGCGTGGCGGTCGAAGTCCCGCTGACCGAAGCGTCGGACTTCGTGTTGGGGGCACCGCGCTCGAGCGTCGATGCCGATGCGACCGACCTGCTGGCTGCGCTGGATCGTGCGGTCGCGACCGTTCCGCCGGGTCGGCAGGGCAGCGTTCTCGTGATCTCGGACGGGGAGAGCACGGGCGCCCCCGCTTGGCCGGGTGCGCGCGCCGCGCTGCGGCGCGGCGTGCGCGTCGACACCGTGCCGATCCGGCGTCCGGGAGGTGCCGAGGTCGCCGTCGAGGAGCTCGAGCTGCCGGCCGAGGTCGGTGCCGGCGAACCGCTGCGGATCACCGCATGGATCCAGGCGGACCGTGCGGTCGCGGCCCCGTTCCGGCTGTTCCGCGATGGGGAGGTGTTGACCGAGGGCACGGTCGACCTCCGGCCAGGCAGCAACCGACTGAGGTTCCGGGATCGGGCTTCGGCGGTCGGGACGCACCGCTATGAGCTGGTGCTCGACGTCCCCGACGACCGCGTGCGGGAGAACGACCGCGCGCTCGGGGTCGTTCGGGTGGCCGGTCCCCGGCGGATCCTCGTGGTCCGCTCCGGAGGTGATCCCAGTGGGCGCCTGCCCTCCGTGCTGCGCGGTGCCGGGCTCGGCGTCGAAGTCGTGGAGCCGGGACGGGCGCCATCCTCGCTGGGCGCGCTGGACGCGTTCCGTGCGGTGGTGCTCGAGAACGTGCCTGCCGCGGATCTCCCCCCGGGTGCGATGGAGGCGCTCGTGACCTTCGTCGAGGACTTCGGGGGTGGTCTCTGGATGACGGGCGGCAAGGCCAGCTTCGGTCTCGGGGGCTATCGCCTCTCGCCGCTCGAGCCGGTCCTGCCCGTCTCGATGGAAGTGCGCGAAGAGCAGCGGCGATTCGCGCTCGCGATGGCGATCGCCCTCGACCGTTCGGGTTCGATGAGCGCTCCCGCGGGTACGGGCCGGACGAAGATGGATCTTGCCAACCTCGGCACGATCGCGGCGCTGCAGACGCTCGGTCCGAACGACGAGCTGGCGGTTCTCGCCGTCGACTCGGCCCCGCACGTCGTCGTGCCGCTGACCAGGATCGACCAGGGGGGCGACCTCGCCGCGCGGATCCAGAGCATCGAGTCCGGCGGCGGCGGGATCTTCGTCTACGAGGCACTCGAGGCGATGGCCCGCCAGCTGCAGTCGACGGCGACCGCGAATCGGCACATGGTCCTGTTCGCGGATGCGGCGGACGCGGAGGAGCCCGGCGCATACCGGACCTTCGTGCCGAGCATGGTAGACGCCGGCGTGACGCTGTCCGTGATCGCGCTTGGCGCCCCGACGGACAGCGATGCCGCGCTCCTTCTCGAACTTGCGCGTCTGGGCGGCGGTCGGTGCAAGTTCGTCGAGGACGTGCGGCAGCTGCCGAGGCTGTTCGCCCAGGAGACGATCGAGGTCGCGCGTTCGTCGTTCGTCGAGGAGCCCATCGGTGTGCGCGTGCGGCCCGACCTCGTCGGACTCGGCGATGTCTCGATCGGCGCGCTGTCCGCGAGCGGGATTCCGCCGGTCGGGGGGCACGCGATCGCCTGGCCCGAGCCGCGCGCGTCGATCGGCCTCGAACTCGACGACGAGACGCGGACGCCGCTCCTCACGTTCTGGCAGCGCGGTCTGGGTCGGGCAGCGGCCTACCTGGGTGAGGTCGACGGCGAGTTCACCGGGCCGATCGGCGGCGTTGCGGAGTTCGACGAGCTGATGGCGACCGTCGGCCGTTGGG
>JAQCBR010000246.1 GCA_027621295.1 Planctomycetota bacterium | reverse complement strand
CGGGGCGACCGAAGGGGGGGCCCGAGCCGGCCTCGTCGTCCGTCGCGCGCAGATCCGCAGCCTCGAAGAGGACGCACGGAGCCTGGAGGCCAACCTCGAGGCGCTGCGGGCGGACCGCAGCGACGCTCAGGGTCGCGCCGACGCGCTGCGTGAGCGGGTCGGAGAGCTGGTCCGCGAGCGCCAGGAGTCGCGTGAGCGCTTCCAGGCCTGTCAGGCCGAACGTCGCCGTCTGGCCGAACGATTCTCCGACCTCGAGCGCGAGCAGGGCGAGCTGGCTTCGGAGCGGCGCGAGCTCGCCCGCCAGCGCCACGGTGCGGTGGGACGGCTCGGCGAGCACCTGCTCGCCGAGTTCCTGGTGCGCCGCGCGGAGTCCCGTGCAGAGACCGCCGAGGAGGAGGTCGCCGCTGCGCTCACCGAGGCGCGGCGGATCTCGGACGAGGCGGTCGCCGGGGAGCAGGATGTCCGCGTGCGGCAGGCGGAGGCGCGGACCGATCGGGATGCACTGGTCCAGAGGATCGAGGCCGCTGACGCGACGCTGCGCGACCTCGGTGAGGCGATGGACGACCTCGAGGCTCGCCGCGAGCAGGCGGTCAGCGGGGCGGAGCGCGCGGCCGACGAAGCCCGCCGCAACCGCGAGCTCGCCGAGGAGACGGTCGCGCAGATCGAGGAGTACGAGGCTGTCCGTGACGAGGCCGCCGAGACTCTGGCGAGCGCGCGTCTGCTCAAGCAGGAGCGTCAGACGACGATCCAGGAGCGCGATGCGCAGCGCGAGGAGCTGCGCGAGGCGATCGGCGCGACGCGGATCCAGATCTCGGACGTCGAACACCGGTTCGACCGGCTCGAGGAGCGGCTCCGTGCGGAGACCGACGTCGAGCTGCGCAGGCTCCTGGGCGAGGTCTCGGGCCACGGGATCGTGCCGTTCGAGCTGGCCGGTCCGTCGGCGCCGGCCGGCAGCGTGGAGTGCCTGGAAGGGCCGCCGCTCCCGCCTGCGATGCTCGAGGCGGAGCTCGGTCTCCGGCGCCTCTGGGAGGAGGACGAGTTCGACCTCGACGCGGTGCGCAAGGAAGTCCAGGTCATCCAGTCGCAGATCGATCGCCTGGGCTCGATCCATGTCGACGCGGTCCGTGAGCTGGAGGAGGAAGAGCAGAAGCTCGGCACGCTCGAGCACGACTTCGAGGACCTGACCGAGTCGCGGAAGGCGCTGATGGAAGCGCTGCGCAAGATGGAGGCGGAGTCCCGCGCGCTGTTCGAGAAGACGTTCGAGCAGGCTCGCGACAACTTCCGGATGATCTTCCGCAAGCTCTTCCAGGGCGGGCGGGCCGACATGTTCCTCACCGAGTCCGACGATGCGCTCGAGTCGGGCATCGAGATCGTCGCGAAGCCTCCGGGCAAAGAGCTGCAGAAGATCGGGCTCCTGTCGGGCGGCGAGCGCAGCCTGACGGCGCTCGCGATCCTCTTCGGCGTCTTCAAGGTGAAGCCGTCGCCGTTCTGCATCCTCGACGAAGTCGACGCCGCCCTCGACGAGACCAACGTCGAGCGCATGCTGCGGGTGCTGCGCGACTTCGTCGGTCCGTCCCACTTCTGCATCGTCACGCACCACAAGCGGACGATGGCGGAGTGCGATCTGCTCTACGGCATCACGATGCAGCGTCGCGGCGTGTCGACGCGGATGTCGGTCAAGCTCGACGAAATCGACGAGTTCTCGACCGGGCCGAGCTACGAGCGGGCCCAGGCCCAGCGCATCGCCGGCGAGGAGCAGGTCGGGTTCTGACCCGGCCTGCGCCCGACGAGGCGCGGGGCCCGATGGGGGGCACCCGCGGGGCGCGGACTTCGCGATCTCCCATCGGAAAAGCCAGGGTGAAGGACCTGGCGGAGGCGGCGAGGCTCGCCGCGCCGCACTCCGCGGCCCCGAGGGAGCGGGAACAGGTCTCCGCGATGCGTCGATCCGGAGTATCCTTCCGCGACCGGGGAACGGTCGAGCTCCATGCGTCACTTCGTCTTCGCGTCCTTGCTGGCAACCGTCTGTGCCGTCGACGCCGCGTCCCAGATCGGGACCGCTCCGCTGGATGGACCTGCCTACCTCCACGATCCCCGCTGGATCGAGGTGAAGCTGGTCGAGGGCTGTGGAGCGGTCCTCGATGCGAGCGGCCGGCTCGAGTCGAGGAGCGGTGCCGACCTGTCCGCGGTGGCCGGTCTCTTCTCCCGAGCGGACCGCGCCCGGCGCGCGATCGAGATTCCTCTCGACGTCCTCGATCGCTGGCATCTTGAGGCGGATGCCCGGCTCCCGGAGGGCGCGCTGCGTCCCGGTCACCTCGGGCTCTGGTTCCGACTCCGCGTCGACGACGCGACGGAAGCAGCCGCTCTGCGCGCCGCACTGCGCGCGTCCAGCTTCGTCGAGTACGCGGACCACGAGCCGGTCCGCGTGCCGTGTTCGCCCCGCGTCACGGAGAGCCCGGCCGAGACGGCGTTCGACGATATCCCGCCGTTCACCCCGAGCTTCGAGTCCTACCAGGGCTATCGCGGAGTCGCTCCTGTCGGCATGGGTTTCGACGCGGTGCGCTCGGTCCTCGGCGCGCGCGGCGAGGACGTCACGGTGTTCCACGTCGAGTCGGACTGGGTGTGGGACCACGAGGACTTGGGGCTGACGCCCGCGGACTTCCTCGGTGCGATGACGCCGGGCACGGGCAACGGCTCGAACCACGGCACGGGCGTGGTCGGAGTCCTGTACGCGCGCCGCAACGGCTACGGGATGACGGGCGTCGTCGACGCGACTCGCCTCCAGCTCGTGCCGGTCGACCAGCATGCCTCGCTGGCGAACGCCACGGCCCTCGCGATCCTGATGGGGCAGCCCGGCGACGTGCTCACGCTGATCGGCGGCTACAACCTCCAGCTGACCAAGCCGGACGACATCGTTCCCTACGAATACTTCCGGGTGAACTTCGACGTGATCCTGACCGCGTCGACCCAGGGAATGATCGTCATCGAGTCGGCGGGCAACGGGGACAACGACCTCGACGACCTGCGCTTCCAGCGACGGTTCGATCTCTCGGTCCGCGATTCGGGGGCGATCTTCGTCGGCGCGACCGACGGAGCGCAGACCGTGCGCGCACCCTTCAGCAACTACGGCAGCCGGATCGACACGAACGGCTGGGGCTACGAGGTCGCGACGCTCGGCTACGGCACGCTGTTCTCGCCGAACGGCGATCGGCGCCAGAACTACACCGAACGCTACGCGGGCACGTCGAGCGCCAGTGCGATCCTGACCGGCGTGGCCGCCTCCCTGTCGAGCGCGGCACGGGTCCAGGGCGGGCGGACGCTGAGTCCGCTGGAACTGCGTCAGCTCCTGCGGGCCCACGGGACGCCCATCCCCGCGGGACAGATCGGCACACGCCCGGACCTGCCCGCGATGTTCGACGCGCTGGGCCTGCGCGAAGGGCTCCGCGTCCGGTCGCACGAGGTCGCGCTGGGCACGGGGCTGACGCTCGATCTGACGGGGCCGAGCGGTGGCGTCGCCGGGATCGCTTTCGCGGTCGGCCGGACCTGGATCGACCTCGGGCTCGGGCGTGCGCTGCACCTCGATCCCGTGTCGACGGCGAACCTCGGGCAGGTGGCGCTCTCGGGTGGGCAGGGATCGTGGTCCGTCGTGGTGCCGAACGACCCGGGCCTCGCGGGCGTCGATCTCTACTTCCAGGCCGTGCTCTTCGACCCCATCGCGCTG
>JAQCBR010000077.1 GCA_027621295.1 Planctomycetota bacterium | reverse complement strand
TTGGCCTCCTCGGCCGACATCCCGAGCTTGGTCCCGGACCACACGAACTGGACCCGCTCGCCGTTCACGTTGCAGATCGAGCCGACCAGCGTCCTGGGCTTGCCGGACAGCGAGTAGGAGTCGCCGGAGATCGTCTTCTGGCGCTCGGCGTCCGGGAAGCTCACCAGGATGCTCTCCTGGTTCATCGGGACCGCACCCGCCATCTCGAGCGTGTTCAGCGCCTTGATCACGTGGCGGATCGCCTCTTCCTCGGCCTCGAACACGGGCACGATCTGATCGATTCCGACCTTGTGCACCACGTCGTTCACGAAGCTCGACGGGTGGGCGAGGAGCAGTTCGCCGCCGGCGGTCTTGCAGAGCTTCTGGGCCTTGATGATCGCTCCGAGCGCGGTCGAGTTGATGAACTTGACCATCCGCATGTTGAGGATCACGTGGTTGATCCCGCTCTCGAGGAGCCCCTCGATCTCGGACTGGAGGCTCGGCACGTAGAACGTGTCGAACTCGCCCTTGAGCGAGAGGATGCAGAAGTCGTCACGGATGGACTTGTCGATGCGCATGGTTCGATGGTTCGGAGGCTGAGCGAGCGGATTTTGGCCCAACGGCAGGGGTCCGTCCACGCCGTTGGTTTAGAGTTCGCGCGGAATCATGAAGCGGTTGTTCTTCTGGCGACGTGGGGGACGTCCTTCGAACCCCACGGGCGAGCTGCCGGCGGAGGGTGGCGGGGGACCGGGCGGTCTTCTCACGGGTGATCCCGAGCAGGACACGCAGTCTCTGTCCGTGCTGCTGGATTCGATCGCCGAGGTCAACTCGAACATCGATCTGGACCGGGTCCTCGAGGACATCGTCGGGAAGTCCCTCCAGGTCACGGGCGCCGAGCGGGGTCTCCTCCTGCTCGGCGGCGTGGCGAACGGACTCGAGGTGCGCGTCGCTCGGGACCGTGACGGTCAGGACCTGGGGCCGGGCGTGCGCTACAGCCGATCGCTCGTCGCTCGCTGCCTGGACGGCGGTCACGCCGAGCGTTCGATCGTCCAGTCGGACCAGGAAGCGCTGGAGCTCGGGCAGTCCGTCTACAATCTGAAGCTGCGTGCGGTCATGTGCGCGCCGCTGAAGACGCGGGAGAAGGTCCTTGGCGTCGTCTACGTCGATTCGACCGCGATCCGGCGCGAGTTCTCGGCGCGGGACCTTGCGCTGTTCGGAGCCCTCTCCGTCCAACTCGCCGCGGCGATCGAGACGGCGCGTCTGCACGCGGACTCGATCGAGAAGGTGCGGCTCGAGAAGGACGTCGAGATCGCGAAGCAGATCCAGAAGCACCTGCTCCCTTCGGTTCCAGCACACGTCGACGGGGTCGAGCTCGCCGTGCGCTTCATGGCGCGCGACGAGGCGAGCGGCGACAGCTACGACTTCGTGCCGCTCGCGGACGGACGCCTGGTCGCGATGATCGGCGACGTGACCGGCCACGGGGTCGGCGCGGCGCTGCTCGCGCATGCCGCGCAGGCGGCGACCCGGAGCTACCTCGAGCTGGTCGACGATCTGAGTCAGATCGTGCGCCGACTCAACGACCGGCTCTGCGCGAGCATCGAGTCGGGGAACTTCATGTCGCTGCTGATGGTGCTCATCGACCCGTCCGCGGGGCGCGCCCACTTCGTGAACGCAGGGCATCCGGGACTGGTGCTCGTCCGCGGCGGGCGGGCTCGCGAGTTCGAGAAGACGGGAATGGTCCTCGGTGTGGTCCAGGGGCAGGAGTATCCCGCGTCGCACTCGCTGGACCTGGAGCCGGGCGACCTGCTGTTCCTGCGCACGGACGGCGTCGACGAGACGCGGGGTTCGGATCGCGAGCTCTTCGGCACCGAGCGACTGCTGAAACTCCTCGAAGGATGTCCCCCGGATGCGTCTGCCGACCAGGCCCTCGCGCACGTCGATGCGGGGCTCGCCGCATTCACCGGAGGGACCGATCAGGACGACGACCTGACGATGCTGGCGATCCGGATGGAGGCGACACCATGACTGCGAATCTCTGGGTGGGCGTGGGCGCAGTGGTCCTGCTGGGCGGGGGCATGGTGGCTTTCACGCAGTTCCGGGCCGCCGCCGAACGTGATGCGGAGGTCGCAGTGCTCGTGGCCGAAGTCGCGTCGCAAGTCGGTCCGGTCTTCGAGCCCGCGGCCGACTTCGATCCGGATCTGGGGCGTGGGGTGCTCCGGCAGCTCAGGCGTGTCCGTGAGTCGAACGACGTCGCGGATCTCGCGCTCGCGGAGTCCCAGCTCCTGCTCGCCCTCGGGCAGGCGCGCGAGGCGTGGGACGTCGTGCGTCCGCTCGCCACCGAGCCGGGTGCCGAGGCCATGCCGCAAGCGGTCGGAGCCGTCGTGGCAGCCAGACTCGGCGCCGAGAGCGGAGACGAAGGACTGATCGGCCAGGCCCAGTCCTTCGCCCGTCGCTACGCGGACGAGACCGGCGAAGCCCAGGCGCGGGTCCTCGAGTGGCAGCTCGCCTTCCGGGCGGGTGATCCGGAGGGCATGGCGGCAGCGGGCGAATCGCTGGTCGCGAGTGCCGGGGTCGGAGCGGACTTGGTCGCCGCTCTGTCGGGCCCTCTCGGGGAGCTGCTCGGTCAACGCCTCGGCGTCGACGTTTCCGCGGGCGGAGGCAGTCCTGTCCAGGCTGCGCTCGCGCGGGTCGTTGCCCAGGGAACGGGCCGTCCCACGATCCGTGACCTGGATGAGCTGGCGGCTCGGTTCGTCGTCGTGCCGCCGGAGCTGGAGCTGGTCGCGGCTCGTCGCTCGCTCGAGGCGTTCGGTGACCTGCCGCAGGAGGGCCGTCGCGGTGGCGAGGCCGAGAACCTGCTCCGGGACGCTCTGCGGCGCATCGAGCTGGCGCTCGCCAGCGTGCCGTCGAGCGCGGACGCGCGTGCGGTCGCGGTGCTGGCCCACCTGTTCATGAGCGAGTCCTTCGGGCTCGATCCGGACGCTGCGTCCCGGTTTCGCGGACACCTGTCGTGGCTGTTGGCCAGCGGGCCGAAGACCCACGTGCAGCGCCCGGTCTGGGAGCAACTCGCCCGGGATGCTGGGCGTTGATGTCCGACCTCGGAACCGGCCTTGAACGAGTCCGCCCAGCTCGCATCTTGGGCCATGTCACAGCGGTGAGGAGTGCCTGATCCCATGCCTGCAGCCCACGCCTTCGACGTGACGGTCGCCGCCTTCGAGGCGGAGGTCGTCGTTCGTTCCAGCGAAGTCCCGGTCCTGCTCGACTTCTGGGCGGAGTGGTGTGGGCCCTGCCGAGCTCTCGGCCCGGTGCTCGAAGCCCTCGCCGAGGAGTACGGCGGCGCCTTCCGGCTGGGCAAGGTCGACACCGAGCGTGAGATGGAGCTGGCCCAGGCGTTCCGCGTGCAGGGCATTCCGTTCTGCGTGCTGATGGTGGGCGGTCAGCCGGTCGATGGGTTCCAGGGCGCGCTTCCCGAGAACGAGATCCGCCAGTTCCTCGCGCGGAACGGTATCGAGCCTCAGGCTGAGGCTGACCAGGCTCCCGAAGTCGATCTCAACGCGCCGGCCGAGCGGATGCGGGAAGGCCTCGCGGCGGTCGCCCGCGGTGAGTATGCGGTCGCTCGCGAGCGGCTCGCGGCGATCCCCGAAGAGGAGCCTGAGCACGCGGCTGCGCAGCGTCTCCTCGACGGGATGCAGGCGCTGGAGACGCCGCTCGATGGTCCCGTCGTGCCCGCGGCCGAAGCGATCCGCGAGGGGCGTGACCATCTGCGCGCGGGCGACTTCGATGCGTCGGTGGAGGCGTTCCTCGCCTCCGTGGGCGCCGATCGGGACTACGGCGGTGGTCTGGCCCGGCGCTCCACCGTGCTGGTGTTCGAGCTGATGGGGCTCGAGGCGGGTGCCGAGGATCGGATCGCGTTGTTCCGTCGTCGCCTCGCGACGCTGCTCTTCTGACGGCTCACTCCGATCCGTCGCGTCCACATCCGACGGTTCGCGGGTTCCGCAGCCATACCGCGGCCGCGCGGCAGCGAGCCGATCAGCGCGAGGGGAGTCGTCCGCGCCCAGGAGGCTTGGGGTCCTCGTCGCGGAGCGTCACATCCCACGAGTCGCGGCCGGGCTGGGCTCCACGCGTCTGGCCGGAAAAAGTCCGGCCATCCCGGAAGTCCTTCACCGAGATCGTGTAGGTCCCCTCGGGCAGTCCCTCGATCTGGAAGCGTCCCGACTCGTCGCTCATCGTGCGGCGCGGAGAGGCGAGCAGCGTTCCGGAAGGGTCGCGGACCTCGACTTCGCAGAGCGGCGCCGGGTCGCCGTCCTCGTCGACGACGCGGCCGCGGAGGATCTGACCGCTGGCCAGTTCGAGCGTCTGGCCCGGCAGCCCGAGCGCGCCGAAGGTGCCGCGCAGCGGAGCGCACCCAGGGGCCGTGATGGAGATCTCGGCGCGCGCGGTCGGTGTGTGGGGGAGGACGGCATGGCCGCGGCCGTCGGTCAGGACCTCGAACCCCACGCACGGGTCCCCAGGTTCCTGCACGCGGATGACCGCCGGTCGAATCCCCGGAACCCGGACCCGGAGTTCGCAGCGCGTGGAAGGCTCGAGTTCCACAGACGAGGGCCATTCGTTCGCCGGAATGCTCCGGGGTCGGTGGCCGGGTGCCTGGATCAGGACTCGGGAGCTGGCCGAAGGCTCAGGCAGCCAGCACTGCAGCGCATGGCTCCCCGGGGGCTGCTGTCCCTCGGCCACGCAGACGAGCCCTCCCGGAGTCGCGGTCCAGGTCGAGGACACGGCACCGTTGAGCGGCTCGCCGTCGGCCGAGCGGACGTCCAGCGCGCGGGTCTGACCACGTGGGGTCGGTATCGTCGTCGCGCGTCCTGGATCGAACCACGTCCGGGCGAACAGGTGCACGTGATCGTCGCGACGGACGCGTTGGGTCGCGATGTCGGGTCCTGCGAGATGGACCGGCAGGCCGTCGTCGAACGGCAGCGCCAGTCTGGGCCAGCGCCCAGTCTCCGTGGCCCCGATCGGGCCCGGCAGCGCGTGACCGGTCAGCGGCGGAGCGTCCAGGTTCGACCGCTCGCCCGGCTCCAGCTCGATCGTCCGCTCGTGCCACCCGTCATCCGTTCCGACGAGCATGAGGAAGCGGCCTGCTGGTAGGTCGAGCCGTCGACCACGCGGCGTCGGAGCGTCGTTGCAGCGACTCGGCTCCCGTCCGGGACGCAGGACCGCGACCACGCAGCGGAAGTCCGCATCAGCCTCGGTGACGACAGCCGCGAGGGGCTCCACGGTGACAGCGATCGGGGTCGCGACCTGGACGAGCGGGACGACCGCTCCCCGGCCATCGACGGTCGTGACCCAGAGCGAGCCGGACCGCCGCGGCACGTCGAAGCGGAATCGACCGCCTCGTCCGGTCTCGGACTCGGCCGTGCGCGTCCCGAGACCGCGGCCGAGCGCGGCCTCCTCCAGCAGCGAGAGCTGGTCGCCGCAGAACCGCACGGAGGCGCCTTCGATGGGTTGTCCGCTCTCGGAGCGGACGATGCCGAGGAGCTCGCCGGCAGCAGGCGATTGCTGAAGCGCACACGGGGCGTGCGCCGAGCATGCGAGGACGAACAGGGCCCGGTGGAGCACGGCGGCCGGACAACGCCGTCCCGGCCGCCGGGGTTCATTCCTCGACGGGGTCGGGCTCTTGCTCACTCGCCGAGGTCGGCCCGATCCCGGACGACGGAGTCGATCAGCCCGTAGGCCAACGCCTCGTTGGCGTCGAGCCAGAAGTCGCGCCGCGCGTCTTCCAGGACCTTCTCGGCGGCCTGGCCCGTCGTCTCGGAGATGATCCGGACGTAGCGCTCGCGGAGCTTGATGACCTCGCGCGCGGTGATGTCGAGGTCGGACGCGGTGCCGCGGCCCGCGGTCGACGGCTGGTGGATCATGAACCGGCTCTCGGGCAGCGAGTGCCGGTGGCCCTTGTCGCCCGCGAGGTGGACCAGGATGCCGGCCGAGGCGCAGAGGCCGTTGACGATCGTGTGCACCGGCGGCTTGACGAACCGGAGCATGTCGTAGATCGCGAACCCCGAGTCCGCGCTCCCGCCCGGCGAGTTGATCAGCACCTGGATGGGCTTCTCGGCGTCCTGTGCCTCCATGACGAAGAGCCGCTCGGCGCAGGTCTTCGCCAGCTGGTCGGTGATCGGGCCGAAGACGAGCAGCGTCCGGCTCTCCAGCAGGTGCTTCTCGAGGAACATGCCCGGCGACGCCGGCTTGGCTTCGCCCTCTTCTTCTTCGAGTCGGAACGGCAGGCTCTGGATGCGGTCTTCCATGATGGGTCAACGGACCGGGCGCACGGCGCGGGTCTCCCGGCACTACCGGTGCTTCGGGAACCGAGGCGGTTTCGGTTGAGCCGAACTCCCAGGTCGCGGTCGGAGATAGCCGTCCGTTCGCGGAGAGGCAAGGCGCATCCCGCCCGACAGGTCATCCCGCCCGGGGGGAATTCTGCTCTGGCGGGGCTTGCGAGCCTCGTCGGATCTCTCTACCGTTCGGCGCCAAGCAGCGGGCGTCAGTCGGCTGCTTCCGGTCTGTCGCGATCCGGTCAGGCGCTTGCCGTCCGGATCGAGCGAGTCGCTCCAAGGCGGCGCTGAGCTGCAGACGCGTCGGGCCGGTGAGACCAAGGGCGTGTCGACACACCCTGGGTCCGGAAGCCGATCGGCTCCTCCCCGCGATTCCCGCACTCGATTCGATTCGAGGTCCCGAGAACGGGCCCCGACTCGACGGTTGCCCGCGATCGCTGGAAGGACACCACTGATCTTCTGGACCGTCCCCGGTGACGTCGAGCGAGGATGAGGGTCGCACCCGGAAAGGCGGGTGTGGACCAGACGTCGGCTCCCAGGCGCTTCGTCGGTCGGACTGGCAACGTGGTTGCGTCCGGCAGGCGACGGAGGGGGAGTCGGAGGTCGCGAAGACGACCGGTCGAGAGGCGGACGCGTCTCGATCGGTTCGAGAGATTCCCAGACACGGAGTTCGACCGAGGCGCCGCTGCTGCGGTGCTTCGGAACAGAGGCCGGGACAACCCCGGACCGGGCGCACGGGCCCGGCCGCGATCCAGGCGCCCTTCCAGTCCCAGTGCTCCCACACCGTGCACGAGCGATCCCTCGGGGGGCGCTCGGACTCGGCGGCGTGCATGAGCCGCCATCTTGATCCACAGACAACCACCTTGCCGGGAAGGTCCCCGACGAGGCACCGTGGGTCGCGTCGGATATCCGGTGCGGCCAGGAAAGCAGAGATGAGCAACAACGATCGCAGCGGAAACGACGCCGGCTCGAACGGCGGCAACGGTCAGAAGCGGTGGCGCAAGCGTCGCCGTCGTCGGCGCGGCGGAGGCGGAGGCGGCGGAGGCGGCGGAGGCGGCGGCGGTGGAGCCACTGCGGCCGCGGACTTCGTGCCGGAGGTCGAGGGTGACCTGGAGGACGTCTCCGGCGTCCTCGAGCTGCAGAAGGACAAGTCCGGGTGGCTGCGCCAGAAGCGCCACATGTACCTCGCCGACGAAGACGGCTACGACGACATCTTCGTCCCGTTCTCCGTGGTCCGGCAGAACCGCCTGAGCGAGGGAAGCTTCGTCGTCGGACGAGGCGGGCTGCCGAGCCGTGGTCCGAAGCGGACCACTCTCGTCGAGGTCGACGAGATCGACGGGATGGACCCCGAGGACTACCGGGAGCGCCCGCTGTTCAAGGAGCTGACCGTCATCGATCCCCAGCCGATGTTCGGGCTGTCGCAGGACGACGACGCGGACATCAGCCTGCGGATCGTCGACCTCTTGTGCCCGATCGGTCGCGGTCAGCGCGGCTTGATCGTCGCGCCACCGCGTTCCGGCAAGACGGTGCTGATGCAGAAGATCTGCCACGCGCTGTCGGCCCACTACCCGGACATCCACATGATCGTCCTGCTGATCGACGAGCGCCCCGAAGAGGCGACTGGTTGGAAGCGGGCGGTCGAGGGCGACAACCGCGAGGTCCTGGTGTCGACGCTCGACGAGGGGCCGAAGCACCACATCGCCGTTTCGGAGATGGCGATGGCTCGCGCGCAGCGACTCGTGGAATCGGGCAAGGACGTCGTGATCCTGCTCGACTCGATCACGCGCCTCACGCGTGCCTACAACTCCGCACTCGGTCGTGGCGGCGGTGCGACGATGTCGGGCGGCATCGGCTCGAAGGTGCTCGAGCAGCCGAAGAAGTTCTTCGGCGCGGCGCGCAACTGCGAAGACGGTGGGTCGCTGACGATCCTGGCGACGACGCTCGTCGATACCGGTTCCCGGATGGACCAGGTGATCTTCGAGGAGTTCAAGGGCACCGGGAACATGGAGCTGGTCCTCAACCGACAGCTCGCCGAGCGCCGGATCTTCCCCGCGATCGACATCGAGATGTCGGGCACGCGGAAGGAGGAGCTGCTGCTCGGTCAGGGCGTCGTCAACGGCATCTACACGCTGCGTCGCGTCCTCGCGCGGCTCAACGTGCTGGACAGCATGCCGATGCTGATCGACAAGCTCGGTCGGACGAAGAACAACGCGGAGTTCCTCGCGTCGTTCCGCGTCGACGACTGACCCCTGGGTCGGCGTGTCCGGGGCGCCCTGCTCTCTGGGGCGACTGTCGACCAGGGGATCGGTGCCCTGTGGCGGTCACACCGCAGGCCTCGGTCCGCGGTGATTTCTCTGTCGCCGGCTGCGCGCGTCGCCCGGCCTCCTGGCGTTACCCTCCGGTGACCTCGCGATGATCGAAGTCGACCGCCTTTCGAAGAGCTACGGTTCGGCGCAGGCGCTGCGTGGGATCTCGTTCCGCGTCGCGCGCGGTGAGGTCGTGGGCTTCCTCGGTCCGAACGGGGCCGGCAAGTCGACGACGATGAAGATCCTGACCGGCTTCCTGCTGCCGACGTCGGGTTCCGCGCGCGTCGCCGGACTCGACGTGGTCGAGGACTCGCTCGAGGTCCGCCGCCGCATCGGCTACCTGCCGGAGTCGACCCCGCTCTACACGGAGATGCGGGTGGACGAATACCTGCGCTTCGCTGCGGAGATCCGCGGCGTGCCGGGACGCCGGGTCCGGGACGCGGTGGACCGCGTGGTCGTCCTGTGTGGCCTGCAGCGAGTGGTCGGCAAGGACATCCTCGAGCTCTCGAAGGGCTACCGGCAGCGCGTCGGGCTGGCCCAGGCGATGGTCCACGAGCCGGATCTCTTGGTTCTCGACGAGCCCACTTCCGGCCTCGACCCCAACCAGATCATCGAGGTCCGCGACTTGATCCAGCGGCTCGGGGCCGAGCACACGGTGATCCTGTCGACCCACTATCTGCAGGAGGTCGAGGCGGCCTGCTCCCGCGTGATCGTCATCGATCGCGGCGAGATCGTCGGCGACGGTACCCAACAGGAGCTGGTCGCGGCGCTGCCCGGTGTGGCTTTCGTCGTCCGGGTGCGTGGCTCCGCGGAGCAGGTGCACGCGGTCTTCGATGCAGCAGCTCCGGGCCTCGTGTCCTCGGTGACGGGGTTCCCGGGCTCGGTGGTGGAGGTACGGCTCGCCGGAGAGGGCGATCAGCTCGGTCCGCAGATGGCCCGCGTCGCCGCCGAGAACTCCCTCGAACTGCTCGAGATGCGCCGCGAGGAACCGAGTCTCGAGGACGTGTTCCGCAGCCTGACGATCGGCAAGCGGCAGGAGGTCGCAGGTCGTGCGTGACGTCTTCGTCGTGATGCGCCGCGAGCTGCGCAGCTACTTCCTGTCGCCCGCGGGCTACGTCGTGGGTGCGCTGATCGTCGGCGTGTCTCTGTTCCTGGGCGCGAGTGCGATCCAGCAGGGCGCGCCTGCTTCGATGCACGCGTTCTTCTCGTGGCTGCCGGTCGTGCTGCTGTTCTTCCTGCCGTTCGTGACGATGCGGCTCTGGGCAGAGGAGCGGAAGCTCGGGACCTTGGAGCTGCTGATGACGTTCCCGGTCAGGGTTTCCCAGCTGATCGCCGGCAAGTTCCTGGCCGCGATGGTGTTCCTCGCGAGCCTCCTGCTGCTGACGCTCGTGCTGCCGATCCTGCTGGATGCCTACGGTGAGCTCGACTGGGGGCCCGTAGTGGGCGCCTACGTGGGGGCGCTGCTGATGGCGGGTGCATACGTGGCGGTCGGGATGTTCTTCTCCAGCCTGACGCGGGATCAGATCGTCGCCGGGATCCTGGCCCTGTTCGTGCTGCTCGGGCTGTTCTTGCTCGGCTGGCCGGGCTTCCTGCTGGTCCTGCAGCGTGCAGGGTTCTCGGATCTCATGGTGGGTGTGCTCGGCGGTCTGAGCCCCTACCAGTACTTCTCGAGCATTGCGCGCGGTGTCCTCGACACGCGGGACCTCGTCTACTACGCGGTGTTCTGCGGCTTCTTCCTGCATGCGAACGCCATGGTCCTCGACGCGAGGAGGCTGCGAGGATGAGCGACGTCGGCTCCAGCACGCCGCGCGACCGCGGCCGGGTCCTCGGGATCGGGGTGCACTTCGTGCTCCTGTTCGCGGTCGGCGCGATGTCCGTGTTCCTGGCGTCGCGTTACCGGGTCCGCTTCGACCTCACCGCCGACGATCTCTACACGCTGACCCCGTCCACGCAGCGTGTGCTGGAGCGGGTCGAACAGCGTCTCCGGATCGAGGCCTACTTCAGTCCCGACGACGAACTCGCGACGGTCAATCGGGAGGGACGCCGGACCCTGCGGAACGTGCTCGACGAGTTCGTGCAGCAGGGCCGGGGCCGCGTCGTGGTCCAGTACTTCGACCCCCAGTCCGACACCGAGCTGCGCAAGAAGGCGGAGCGCCTCGGCATCAAGCCGCAGCGGGTCCAGGACCTGGAAGGCACCACGCTCTCCAACAAGGAGGTGTGGCAGGGGCTCCGCTTCCTGCTCGGTGGGGATCGGCAGAAGGTCGTGCCGATGTTGGGCTTCACCGACCAGCCCTGGAAATACGAGGCGGCGCTGACGCCGCTGGTGAAGGCGCTGACCGTCGCCGAACGCCCGAAGATCGGCGTGGCTGCCTGGCCGGGAACCCCTGCGGAGAGCGTCGGCCCGGCGCGTCAGGAGCAGCCGCGTGGCTTCGGCCGCCTTCTCGGGATTCCCGAGCTCACCGATCGCTACGACTTCGTCGACTTCGACCTGGGGGTCGGCGACCTGCTGCCGGAAGACATCGGCGTGCTGGTCCTGCTGCGCCCGCGTGATCTCGCCGACCGTGCGAAGTACGTGGTCGATCAGTTCCTGATGCGCGGTGGGCAGCTCGTCGTGTTCGCGGACACCGACGACGTCTCTCTCGGTCAGGGTCGGACGCTCCAGACGCAGCGTGTGCCGTGGGATGCGCCGGACTCGACGCTCGGCTTCGTCGACCAGCTCGCCGGATACGGGGCCGTCGTCCGGGACCGGATGCTCGTGGACTGGCTGTCGACTCCCGTGCCGTTCGGAGCGCCGGTCTCGATGCAGGTCGGTGGTCAGGTGATGCAGACGGTGCAGCCGCTGCAGCTGTACCCGTACTGGTTCATGCCGACGGCCACCGACTGGGCCGAGCGTGCGGAGGGGCTCGCCAGACGGGATGACGGATCGGTCGACGAGTCCCTCGTCGCTTCCTACCGGCAGCGGTTCCGTCCCGGCGTGGAGCCTGAGCTCGCCAAGGGACTGACACCGCCGGCGTTCTTCTGGCCCTGCGGCCTCGACCTCGCCGAGGTGCTTCCAGAGGGTGTCACGGGAGACGTGCTGATGCGCAGCTCGCCCCGCACGGTGTTGCAGACGCCGCCGCGGACGCTCGATCCGGTGGGCCGGGATCCTCGCCGCTACCAGGCCACCTACAACCGGTTCGCGACGGATCTCGCCCAGCTGATCCAGAGCGAGCCGCCACAACAGCACGCGTTGCTGGTCGAGCTGCGCGGTCGGTTCCGTTCGGCGTTCGCGGGTCGCGCCGTGCCAGCGGCGCCCGGAGCCGTCGTTCCTCCGTCCGAGCCGTCGCCGGATCCCCTGGCCGAGCCGGTCGGTACCGAGCCGGGACGCAGCGGTGACGAGGTCGGGCCCGTGGTTCCTGGTGCCGACCCGTCACGGTCGGACGGGCCGGGTGACCTGCCCCTGATCGACGAGGCCCGCGAGGGTGCGCGTCTCGTCGTGGTCGCGGATGCGACCTTCCTGCGGGACGACCTCGTGGGCGGCGAATACCAGCAGGTCGGCGGGCCCGTCAGCGCCGTCGGCCCGATGTTCTTCGCGAACCTCCTCGATTGGCTCGCCGCCGACAGGGATCTGTTCGAGCTGCGGATGCGGGGCTTCGGCGTGGACCGCCGTCTGCAGATGGTGGACGAAGAGGATCGCGCCGGGATGCCCCCGGAGCGTCTCCAGCAGGAGGTCGATCGGCGCACCGCGCGCGTCCGGTACTGGGCGGTCGCGCTTCCGGTCAAACTCCTGCTGCTGCTGGGTGCCGGGGTGCTGTTCGCGCGTCACGCGCAGAAGCGGCGGTTCCTCGCCGCGGTCCAGTCCAGGGGGAGTGCGAACCCATGAACGGAACCCGATGGGGCCGTCTCGCGCGCGCCAACGTGGCGCTGGCGATCCTCGCTCTGATCCTCGCCGTGCCGACCTGGGCGACGCTCCGCGAGGACACCGCGATCTTCACGGAATACGAGGACATCCCGCGGCTGTTCCCCGGATTCACGCGCGACACGATCCGCGGCATCACCGTGTCGATCCCTCGACGGGACGTCGAGGGCCGTCTCGTCCGCGATGAGGCGGGCGCAGTGCTGCGGGACACGCTCGGACTCGCCCGCGCCGAGCAGGACTGGCAGATCGCCGGTCAGGGTCCCCTCGCCGGGGTGACGGTCCGCTCCGCGCGCGTCTACGAGCGGCTGCTGCAGCACATCGAGAGCATGCGCCGCGATCGGGACGCGCTCGTCCAAGCGGACGCAGGCCCCGTCGATCTCGCTTCCTACGGACTGGGCGAGGACGAGGCGATCCTCGTGCAGTGCTTCGACCGGGAGAATCCCGTCGTCCAACTCCTCGTGGGCTCGGACGCGAGTCGCGGAAGAGCTGGTGATGGCGTCGTGCGGGGCTTCTTCGTGCGCAGTCAGGACAGCAATGAGGTCGTGCTGTACGAACAGGACTACTGGGTGCTCGATGTCGATCCTGCGCAGTGGTACGAGCGCGCGCCGCTGAGGGTTCCGGTCGACGAGGTGGTCGAGGTCTCGATCCGAAACCTGAAGGGGGAGGTGACCTTCGTCCGCACCGACCCGTCGAAGGCCGACTGGGCCGCCTCGGTCGCCCCGCCGGACACCGGTGCCGTGCGTGATGGCGAAGTCCGAGCCTTCATCGAGTCGCTGGCGCTCCTGAACATCCAGGAATACGCGGAGAGGCTGCCGGCCGATCCGTCGGAGCGAGACGCTCTGCTACGCCAGAAGGGACTCGAAGCACCTGAGTTCCGCGCCGAGTTGGTCCTGGCCGACGGTCAGCGACACAAGATCGGCATCGGGGGTGCGGTCGGGGGGCGCAACGAGCGCTACCTGACCATCTCGAGCATCGACTTCGTGATGACGGTCGGCGAGTGGATCGTCGCGCGATTCGAGAAGGACCCGGCGGCGGTGTTCTTCGATCCGTCGGCCAGCCGCGTCGCCCCCGGCGGAGGGCGCTGACCGGCGTCGGATCGCGTCGTCGCGGAGGCGTCCGCGCCGGTCCTTCGGTTAGCATCCGCGCCGTGACGGCAGTCTCCGTCCAAAGCTGGGTCCTCGGCCTTCGGCGTCGAGAGCGATGGCAGCGTGCCGCGCGCCTCGCCGCGCCGTGGCTGCTCGCGCTCGGAGTCTTGTTCGGCTGCGGCGCGCTCCTGTTGCGGCCCCGCGACGGCGCTGCTCCGTCCGTCCCCGCACAGTGGCTGCTGGTTGCGCTGCTCGGCGTCGGTGCTCTGGTGGTGTTGGTCGCGGCGTGGCCGCGAAGGACACCCTGGCGGCGGCTGGATGACGCGCTCGGCCTCGGAGGGATGCTCGAGACCTACGTCGATCCGAGCGCGTCCACCGACGGGCCGATGCGCGCTTGGCTGGAGCGAGATCTCGCCGCGTCGATTCCCATGTTGGCGTCCGGTGTCGGCGCGCGGAGGCTGGTCGGAGTCCCCGTCAGGCCCCTCCGGTCGCTGCTCGTGCTGCTGGCGCTGCTGTACCTGCTCGGATTCGTTCTGCCGCCCCTGCCGGACGGCGTGCTGCCGATGGGATCGGGCGCGATGGGGGGGGCGGCCGGAGCGGGCCCCGGTGGGGCACCCGAGCCGATCGTGGCGCAGGCTTCCCCGCCCGACGCGCAGGAGGAGGCACCCGCCGACCCTCCGGCTCCCGAGAGCGAGCCGCCCCCGACGACGCTTCCGCCCGAGGCTCTGATCGCGGCTCCGGAGACGCGCGACGCGGTGGTGGTGCCGTCGTTCGTCGGCGACGGTGCGGGAACGGTGCAGAAGTCTGCCGTCGTGGACGTCGAGAGCGCCCCTCCTGCAGCCGGCGGTTCGGCGGCAGGGCCTAAGAGGGGCGGGTCGGGTGGCGGGGGGGAGCCGGAGATCTCGACACCCGAGGACCCGGACTTCCGGAGAGCAGCGGAGCAGGCGATGCGTAGCCGGCATGTGCCGCCTGCGGAGCGGGCGTTCGTCGAGCGTTGGTTCCGGGTCGAACGTGGGGGCGAGCGGTGACCCTGTTCGACGCGGACTTCCGAGCGATGGTCCGGCAACTCGGCGGCGGCCGTCGTCGGCCGCGGGGCGCCGAAGACGACAGTGTCCGTGCTCGGCGCCGGCGTGCGGCGCCGAGCGGGACGTTCTCCGGGCATCGCGGCTACGCGCCGGGAGAAGACCTGCGCGGGCTCGACTGGAACGCCTACGCGCGATCCGGGGAGCTCTTCGTCAAGGTGCTCCACGAGGAGGACCGCCGGACGCTCGACGTTCTGCTCGATGCGTCGAGGAGCATGGGGGCAGGGTCGCCGCCGCGCTGGGAGGCTGCGCGTCGTCTCGTCGCGGTCGTCGCCGGCATGGCGCTGACGCGGCTGGACGGCGTGCGGATCGTCGTCGGTGGTCACGTCGAGGCGATCGCGGCCCAGAGTCCTCTGGACCGCCTGTTCGACTTCCTCGACGAGCTCACGCTCGCTCCGGCGGGAACGGCGGCGGACCCGGTCGACATCTGGTCCTCGCGGGGGCTCCGCGGTCGCCTCGTCTGGATCTCGGACTTCGCGAATCCCGAGGAGGCGGTGTCAGGGCTCGCACGGCTCGGCCGCGCGCGGCGCGCGGCCTGCGGGCTCCTGCCGACGCTGCCCGAGGATCGTGCCCCGGTGCTCGACGGCTACGTGGAACTCTTCGATCCAGAGGAGCAGCGACGGGTCCGGGTGCGGGTCGACGCCCGGCTGCGTGCAGCGGTCGCCGAGGAGCTCGCGGCCCTCGCTCGCCACCAGGACGCGGCGTTCCATGCGGCAGGCGTGCCGTTGCTGCGGCAGCCGGTCCCGGCGTCCGTGGACGGGAACGTCCTCGAGAGCTGGATCAGCGGAGGTTGGAGCGAGTGGATCTGACGCGTCCCGTGGCGCTCGCCCTGCTCGGGCTGATCCCGCTGCTGTACTGGCTGGCGATCCCACCGCGGCCGCGCAGATCCGCGTCCACCGCCCACCTGCCGCTCTGGGAGGTCGCGCTTCAGCGGTTGCGGCGTCAGCCGGAGCGTTTCCGACACCTGCGGTTCTGGCTGCTCGTGCTCGCGCTCTCGTCGGTCGGCTTCGCGGCGGCCGGTCCGGTCCTGCGCGGTCGTGCGGGGGCCGACGTGGTCGCGATCGTGCTCGACAACTCGCCGAGCATGGCGGCGCTCGAGGCGGACGGCAGCACGGCGTTCGACCGGGCGCGCGACGGCCTCCGCCGCGTCGTTCCGATTCTGCCTCCCGGGCTTCGTTTCCGCCTCGGCTTCGCCGGGCCCGATGGCTCACCCACGGTCGTTCGAGGCACCAGCGACGACGTCCTGGCAGCGGTCGAGGGCCTGGAGGTGGTCGCTGCGGCGGGCTTCTCGGTGAGGGATGTCGCGGCGGCCTTCGCGAACGGTCCGGACTCCACGGCACTCTGGACGTGGACGGACGCGCGTGGCGACGGTGACGTCGCGCCGACCTCCGGTGCGCTGGAGCTCGTCGGGGCCGCCACACTGCCCAACGCGGCGTGGCTCCGGGTCGAGGTCGAGGACGCGTGGCCGCTCCCCGAGATCGTGTTCCGCGGCGAGATCGCCTGGAGCGGCGGCGCGGTGCGGCCAGATGTGACCATCGTCGGCGACGCGCTCGAAGTCGAATCCGTGGAGGTCGACGGTGACGCCGAGGACGGGACGGCCCGCATCGCGATCCGCGCGCTCCGGCGTGCGGGCGGTGAGGCGGTGTTGGGTCTCGTCCGGTCGGAGGACGGTGGGCCCTGGTCCGACGCCCAGCCGACGGATGATCGCGTGTCGGTGCGGGTCGCTCCGCCTGGAGCGAGTCGCATCGGGCTGATGGCGCGCCGCGACGCCGCGCCGGGGCGGTGGATCGAACGGGCTGGTGGAGTGCTCGCGGAGCTCGCCGGTGGGCAGGTCGTCGAAGTCGAACCCGGTGACCAGGTCGACCTGCTGCTGGTCGAGGGTGGCGCGTTGGCGGGGCCCGTGCCCCGTTCCTGCACGTTCGGCACCGCGTTCGGAGCGTCGACTTCGTCCGAGATCGGGGCGGCTACCCCGGTCGTCGACGACTGGAACCGCCGCCATCCGCTCACCGCCGGTCTCGACCTCAGCGAGCTCGTGATCCGGCAGCGGGAGCTGGCGCCGCTGCCGTCGGGCACCGTGTTGATCTCCAGCGACGCCGGTCCGCTCGCCGTCGCGCGCGACGGTCCGGGCGGTCGCTCCCTCCATCTGGCGTTCCGGCTCGGGGAGTCGAACCTGCCCTACCTCGCTGCCCTGCCCCAGCTCCTCCGGCGCGCGCTCACCTGGACGGCGGCGGTCGAGACCCGGGCGGTGGAGGTGTTCCGGGGAGATGCGGCCGAGGCCCGGCTGATCCGAGCCGGCGGCGCGGGGAATCGCGACCTTCCGGTCCTGGCGACGCCGGACCGAAGCCTTGTCGGCGTCCTTCTGCTGATGGCGCTCGGGTTCCTCGCGGCCCGGACCCTCCTGCGCTGACGGGCGGAAGAGCGCCCGATGCCGGACGGACGGGCAGCATCGGGCCCGCGCCCGGGTTCCGATCTCCCGGGCGTGCGTCCGAGAAAAAGGCTCGGGAAGGACTTGCGGTGCATCTCCGGGCTTGCGTCTGGGCGCGCGGGTGGCTAGCTTGCTCGCCCTTTCTCGGCCAGAGAACCCCTGCCCGAAACCAAGTCATGACCATCGGTATCCTCGGCAAGAAGCTGGGAATGACCCAGTTGTTCAAGGATGACGGGACCTGGATCCCTGTCACCGTCGTCCAGGCCGGCCCGTGCAAGGTCCTCCAGGTGAAGGCCCGCGAAGTCGCGGAGCTCCCGGAGTCCGACCGCGCCGCTGCCACCAACCGAGGCAAGAAGGCTGGCAAGCTCGACCGCCCGCGTCGCGCGGACGGTTACTACGCCGTCCAGATCGGCTACGACGACAAGCCCGAGAAGGCGGCTTCGCAGGCCGAGCTCGGGCACGCCAAGAAGGCCGAGAGCGGTGCGAAGCGTCTCGTCAGGGAGTTCCGCCTCGATGCACCGTCGGACCTCAAGGCTGGCGACGACATCACCGTCGAGATCCTCAAGGACGTCGCCCGCGTCGACGTGACCGGCACGACCAAGGGTCGTGGCTGGTCCGGCCCGATCAAGCGCTACGGCTTCCAGCGTCAGGCCAGCTCGCACGGTAACAGCAAGGCGACGCGTCGCTTCGGTGGCACCGGTCGTACCTACTCGACGATGAAGGGTATCCCGAAGGGCAAGCGCATGGCTGGCCAGTACGGGGTCGAACGGGTCACCGTTCAGAACCTGGAGGTCGTGAAGGTCGACGGCGAGCGCAACCTCGTCTACCTGCGTGGCGCGGTTCCCGGCCACCGTGACTCCTACCTGATCGTCCGCAAGTCGGTGAAGAGCCGCTGACGGGAGGTGACGGCGTCCCGCGTGGCGCGTCCTCCCCAACCCGAACACCCATCGGCAGCGTCGGCTGCCACCTAGATTCCCATGGCCAAAGTGCGTCGCAAGTCGAACGGTGCCCGCCGCGGTGCCTTCAAGTGCAAGAAGATGGGCAAGGGCTGGCTCAGGCACCGCAAGAAGGTCGGTCGCCCGCAGCCGGTCGATCGCTCCGAGTCGGATGCCGAAGCCGGCGCCGCCGCCGAGAGCGGCGATTCTTCCGCCTCCTGAGCGCGGGCTCGACCCGTGACGACCCGGTCGAACCCTGGTTCGACGCGGGAACCCGACGAGAGTGTGCGGTCCCCCGGATCAGCACGCTCTCGTTCGCTTGGAGGGCTGCTGCTCCCCGCCGTGCGGCCTGGGGTCGTTCCCTCGCCGTGAGTCTTTCGTGAACGAGTCTTTCGTGAACGATCGCGGACCCTTCGAAGTGGTCGTCATCGGCGGCGGGGCGGCTGGCATGATGGCCGCGACCGTCGCCGCGCGCTGCGGTGCCCGGGTCAAGCTGCTGGAGAAGAACCTCCGCCCCGGCCTCAAGATCCTGATCAGCGGCGGGGGGCGGTGCAACCTCACCACGACTCGGGCGGGTGCGGACCTCGAGCGCCAGTACGGCGAGCGTCGCGGGCGCTGGCTCCGGCACGCGCTCCGTTCGTTCCCGCCTCGGGCGCTCCGCGCGCACGTCGAGAGCCTCGGCGTTCCGCTCCAGGAGGAGGACCTGGAGAAGATCTTCACGCGGTCCGGCAAGGCTGCGGACGTGGTGCGGGCGCTGGTCCAGGACGCGGAGGCCGCAGGGGTCGTATGGAGCCGCGAGGACCCGATGCTGGCGATCCACCGGGCCGAGGACGGTTTCGTCGTCGAGTCGGCTAAGGGGGTGACCCGTGCGGCGACGGTGGTCCTCGCGACGGGTGGGCTGAGCTATCCGAAGACCGGGGCGACCGGTGATGGGTATCGCGCGACGACCGCGCTCGGTCACGGGCTGGTTCCGCCGGTCCCTGCCCTCGCCCCGCTGCGCCTGGATGAGCCCTGGCTCCACGAGCTCCAGGGCCTCGTGCTCGACGCCGGCCTCGGTCTGCGTGGACCGGACGGCTCGTGGCTGGTCCATCGTCGCCGTCCCACGCTGGTGACGCACCGCGGACTGTCGGGCCCAGGGCCGATGGATGTGTCCGGATACGTCGAGGAGGTCGGGGGCGGCTGCACCCTGGTGCTCGATCTCTTGCCGGATACGCAAGAGGACTCGGTGGAGCAGCGGCTGCTCGATGCGTCGAAGCGCGAGGGGCGGCGCCTCATCCATCATGGGCTGCCGGATACGTTGCCCGAGAGGCTGCGGACCGCGCTCCGGGCGCGGGTCGGGCTCCCCGAGGACGCGACGCTGTCCGGGTTGCCCAAGGTCGCGCGACGAGACCTCGTTGCGGCCTGCAAGCGTCTCAGCGTGCCGGTCGATTCCTCGCTCGGCTTCGGTGCGGCGGAGGTGACTCGCGGTGGCGTCCCTCTCGACCAGGTCGATGCCAAGACCATGGAGTCTCGGCTGGCTCCAGGTCTCTATCTGTGCGGTGAGATCCTGGACATCGACGGCCCGATCGGCGGGTTCAACTTCCAGGCCGCGTTCGCGACCGGTCGGCTGGCCGGGAAGCACGCGGCCGAGCGCGCCCGGATGGGGTCCTAGCCGGTGCCGCTCGGCGCGTCGAGGTCGTAGGACTCTTCGCGGCTCGGGAAGGCTCCGGCCCGGACGTCGTCCCCGAAGCGGCGCGCGGCTTCCCGGATGGTGTCACCGAGCTCCGCGTAGCGACGCACGAATCGAGGGCGGAAGCGCTCGAAGAGCCCGAGCATGTCGTAGGACACGAGCACCTGTCCGCTGCAGTGCGGGCCAGCGCCGATGCCGATCGTGGGGACCGGGATCTCCGCGGTGACGCGGGCGGCGAGGTCCGCGGGAATCTTCTCGAGCACGAGCGCGAAGATTCCGGCTTCGACGAGGCGGCGGGCGTCTTCGATCAGACGCTCGCCCTCCTCGGCGCGTCCGCGGACCGCGTAGCCGCCGAACGCGTGGATGCTCTGGGGCGTGAGGCCGAGGTGTCCCATGACCGGGATGCCCGCATCGGTCAGTCGGCGCACGCAGTCGGCGACCGGGGCTCCTCCCTCGAGCTTCACGGCCTCGACGCGGGCCTCCTTCATCAGGCGTCCGGCGTTGCGGAGCGCCTCCTCTTCGCTGATCTGGTAGCTGAGGAACGGCAGGTCTGCGACCACGAGGGCCCGCCGAGCCGCACGGGCCACGAGCTTGCTGTGGTAGACCATCTCGTCGAGGGTCACCGGGACGGTCGTGTCCTCGCCCTGGACCACGGTGGCGACCGAGTCTCCGACCAGCAGCACGTCGACGCCCGCCTCGTCGAGCAGCGTCGCGAACGTGTGGTCGTAGGCTGTGAGCACGACGATCTTGTGGCCCTCGGAGCGCATGCGCCGGAGGGATGCCGTCGTCACCTTGCGGGGAGAGCCCAAGTCACCAGTCCCCGAAGGTGTCGTTCGTCGGGGTGCTCGACGGCGGGGGAGGCGGCGCGAACCCGCCGTCGCTGCCGGGCGGCGGAGGCGGGCGGTAGTCGTCGTCCGCGGAGGTCGGCGCGCGCCGCTTGTTCTTCTTCTTCGACTCCTCGCCTTCGACGATCGTCCCGAACGTGGGGACGCGTCGCGGGTCGAGTTCGACGTCGAAGGCCGACAGGTCGATCGTCTCGGGCTCGATGTCGCTGACCTTGCGCGGACCGAAGTCGCGCGCCCGCTCTGGCAGCGCACCCCCGCCGGAGCGCTTCTTCTTGCGGCCGCGGCGGCCTTCGTCTCGGCCTTCGTCCCGGCGGTGCTTCTTCGAGGACTGACGGGTCTCGTCAGCGGCGCTCGGGCGCTCCTCGCGGCCGCCTCCGGAGCGCTTCTTCTTGCTGCGACGTCGCTCGCGGCGGTCGTCCCGGTCGCCGCGCCCCTCGTCCGCTCCGCG
>JAQCBR010000245.1 GCA_027621295.1 Planctomycetota bacterium | reverse complement strand
GAAGGCCTACTACGCGGGGGTTCGCGCGCTCGCGAACGACCCCGAATACAAGGCGGCCCGCGCCGCTCGCGACAACGAGAAGGCGACAGCGATCTCCAACGCGCTCCGCGAGCGTGTTGGCTACGACGAGCCCGCGTTCCTCGCCAAGTTCACGGCAGGAGCGGACGCGCACGAGGGCACGCCGAAGGCGGTGCCGTTCCTGTGCTGGATCTCCGGCCACTCGGGTGATGCGGGTGCGACGAGCGCCGCGATCGACGCGCTGATCGCGTCCCACGTCGCGGACGCCGCGATCCTGCCGGCGGTCGAGTCGCCGATGTGGGCCTACCGCGGGATGAAGCCCGAGGACGCGGTCGCGCGCTTCGAGAAGATCGCGGCCGGGTCCGGACACGACCTCGTTCGCGCATGGGCGCTCTACGGCATGGCCCGCGTCGGCAAGCGTGCGGCCGGCGATGACGCCGCGGCGATCGCCAAGTTCGACGCCTGCCTCGCCGAGGCCGAGAAGCTGGCTGCGGGCACCGACCTCGCGATCAAGATCCAGGGGCCGCGCTTCCAGGCCGAGCGCCTGCAGATCGGCATGGAGGTCCCCGACATCGAGGGCCAGGACCTCGACGGCGTCGCGTTCAAGCTGAGCGACTACCGCGGCAAGGTCGTCGTCCTCGACTTCTGGGGCGACTGGTGAGGGCCCTGCCGGGCCATGTACCCGCACGAGCGGTCGCTCGTGCAACGACTTGCTGACGCACCCTTCGCCCTGATCGGGGTGAACTCCGACGACGATCTCGACGCGCTGCGCCCGCGCCTCGAGGAGGAGCAGATCACGTGGCGCTCGTTCTGGAACGGCCCCAAGGGCACCAGCGGACCGATCAGCGCCCGCTGGAACGTCACCGGCTGGCCGACGATCTACGTCGTCGACCACAAGGGCGTGATCCGCTTCAAGAACGTCCGTGGCGAGGCCATGGACAAGGCCGTGGACCAGCTCCTCGAGGAGATGCGGTCCGAGGCCGGCGGCGGGCGTTGACCGACAGGCCGTGAGAGCCTGTGACGACGTGAGAGCCTGTGACGAAACGTCGTCACGGGCTCTCCCGCGGCCGCGGAGCGGCCGCCAAGCAAGCACTTCGCAGCCTGTAGACTGATTTCGTCACAGGCTGTGAGTTCGCCCTCGGAGCTTGCGGCCGACCGGAGAGTCGGTCGCGGCTCCGGGTTGTGTCGGTGGCGGGGTGGGTCTTCAATCGCTGCGTGCGATCGACATCCCTCCGCCCCGAGGCGACGCGCGCGGCCCGAGTCCGAGGACTCGGCACCGCCGCTGCGACGCTCCTGTCGTGCTTCCTGATCTCTCCGGGTGCCCTCGCGGCGCCGCAGGAGCCAGGGGCTGCGGCGACCCTCGACTACGCGCGCGACGTCCGTCCCGTGCTCGAGGAGTTCTGCTTCCGATGCCATGGTCCGGACAAGCAGAAGGGCGAGATCCGCTTCGACACGATGAGCCCCGATCTGCTCGGTGGCGGCGATGCGGACACCTGGGATCTCGTGCTCGACATCCTGCAGACCGGGGAGATGCCGCCGAAGGACGAGCCGCAGCTCGGCGACGCCGAGCGCCGCGCGGTCCAGGACTGGATCGCTGCCTCGCTCGAGGAGGCTGCCGCGGCTCGCCGGGGCGAGGTGCGGACGGTGCTGCGCCGGCTCAACAAGCGCCAGTACACGAACACGCTCCAGGACCTGCTCGGGCTGGGAGTCGACTTCGGCCGCGTGCTGCCGGACGACGGCAAGTCGGCCAAGGGCTTCTCGAACGACGGCGAGGTGCTCCAGGCGTCGCCGCTCCACCTCGAGACCTACCAGGCGATCGCGCGCAAGGCGCTCGACGAGGCCATCGTCGTCGGTGATCGACCCGCCGCGACGCGCTACCGGATCACGTTCGGCAAGGGCATCGGCAAGGGCAAGGTCGCCGGCGTGACCGGTGGCTACCAGGCCGTCGCGCTGTCCGCGGACGACTTCACGGTCGAGATCCTCGACGCGGACGGCGAGGTCGTCGAGCCGCGCGATGACGCCGAGCGGAAGGTGCAGGAGTCGATCCAGCGGAAGATCAGCATCGGCCTCCGCGGCTCCGGGCAGGACCGGTTCCAGGTCGTCGGCGAGGGAATGATGCTGTTCTCGGCGCTGCCGCACGTCGAGCGCACCCCGAAGTCCTGGCAGGGTCCGTCGCCGAACCTCAAGGTCGAGATGCAGCGCGTGTTCCCCGAGGAGGGGCGCTTCGCGATGCGGATCGTCGCTTCGCAGGGCTTCGTCCCGTCGCTCCACGAGGAGCTGCTGCTCGACCCGGACGTGCGCACGCCGCGCGTGACGCTGACGGCGGACGGGAGCACAGCGCTGCCCGAGGGCGCGATGGCCTTCTCCGCGGGCGAAGGGAAGAAGCCCCAGAACCTCCAGGGTTCGGGCGACTTCCTCGTGCCGGTCGACGTCCCGAAGGACTCGCGCGTCGAGTTCGTCGTCGAGTTCCCGGAGGCGGGCTACTACCAGGTCGACCTCGTCCACCCGCCCACGCCGAAGGACTTGATGCCGTCGGTCCGCCTCTCGCTCGGGCGTCGCAACCTCGACTACCGCCCCGAGCTCGACGCGGAGCAGCTCGCACAGCCGCGGGCGGTGACCGCGGTCGGGGTCCTCGGCGTGCAGAAGGGTCGGAAGACCCTGGTGCTCGGCGGCAAGTTCTTCGTCGGGGTCGAGCAGCTCGTCATCACGCGGCTCCCCGGCGACCATCCCCAGGTCGTGCGGCTGTCGGCGGACGCCGAGGAGCTGAACGCGCGTCTCAACGAGCGCCGGCCGGTGATCCGTACCCTCGTCGGTACGCGCACCGACGACGGGATGGACTACGCGACGTTCGGTGAGCCGCAGGTCGTGACCACGCCGCGGGGCGAGTGGGGGACCTACGAGTTCGGCGGCTGGCTCGACAACCTTCCGGTGCCGGAGCCCGAATCGGGCGACACCGAGATCCTGTCCGGCTTCCTGCTGATCGGGCTCTGGAACGACAACCTCGCCAAGCATCCGTCCGACACCGGCCCGCCGCTGCTGGTGCGTTCGATCGAGCTCGAGGCGCCGTACTTCCCGGTCTGGCCGCCCGAGTCGCACACGCGGATCTTCGGAGCTGCAGCGGACGCGGGTGAGGACGAGAGCGCGCGAGCGCGTGCGATCCTCGCGGACTTCGCGACCCGCGCGTTCCGGCGGCCGGCGACCGGCGCCGAGGTCGATCGCTACCACGGCTTCTGGGCGCAGATCCGCGACGAGTTCCCGACGTTCGAGGACAGCATCCGCGAAGTCCTGGTCGCCGTGCTCTGCTCGCCGCGGTTCTTGTTCCTGGCGGAGCCAGCCGACGCCGACGAAGGGATCGGGCTCGGCGATCACGAGCTCGCGACGCGGCTGTCGTACTTCCTGTGGGACTCGCCGCCGGACGAGCGCCTGATGCGCCTCGCCGATGCGGGCCAGCTGCGCGACCGCCTCGGCGCGGAGGTCGATCGCATGCTCGTCGACCCTCGGCGTCGACGCTTCGTCGAAGCGTTCGCGAAGGAGTGGCTGCGACTCGACCGCCTCGACCAGGTGACGATCCACGTCGGCCACTTCCCGGCCTTCACGCGCTTCGTCAAGCACGACATGGCGCAGGAGACCTACGCGTTCGTCGAGCACGTGGTCGCCGAGGACCTGCCGATCACGAAGTTCGTCGACTCCGACTTCGCGCTCCTGAACCAGAACCTCGCCGAGTTCTACGGGATCGACGGCGT
>JAQCBR010000076.1 GCA_027621295.1 Planctomycetota bacterium | reverse complement strand
GCCTCGGCCCGACGCCGCCGGAGCGCCGCGCCGGCGCGGGCCAGCTCGGCGCCTTCCTCGAGCACGTCGCTGGGCGTCGCCTTCCGGGCGACCTGCTGGCCGACGACGAGGACCGCCCCACCGATCTCGATCCGGTCGCCGATCTCCAGCCGCCACTGGACGATCTCCTCGCCGTTGACGCGGGTTCCGGACGCGGAGCGGTCGACCAACCGGTAGGACCCCGCTCCATCCCGCTGCAGCAGCGCGTGCTCGGCCTCGACGCCGGACGCCGACAGGTGGATCTCGACGCCTGGACCAGAACCGATCCGCGCATCGCCCTCGAGGGCGACGAGCCTCTCGTCAGCACCGTCCAGGATCTTGAGCGTCGGCTGAGGCCCCATGTGAGTGGGGAGGTTACCAGACTCGGCCCAGGAACGCGCTGCGAGCTGTGCGCCGCGCCGCTCTTCCTCCGGGGCAGGGTCACGGTCGAACGGACGGTCTCCGGACCAGGCCGACCGCTGTGGGCTCATGCCCGAGGTGCGGTCAGCCGCCGGGCCGGACGACGTCGGAAGACAGGTCCGACATCGCAACGCCCGGGCCGTCGGCGAGCGCGGCGATCCGGTTCAGCTCGTTCTGCAGCTGGCGGATGTTCCCCGGCCAAGGGCTGGCGCGGAGCGCCGCCTCGACCTCTGGGGTCAGGTGGAACGAGCGACCGGACTTCTCGCACGCGGCTTGGAGGATGCGCCGCGCCAGGAGCACGACGTCCTGGTCCCGGTCCCGCAGCGGCGGCAGGTTCAGCTGGAGGACGTTGAGTCGGTAGAAGAGGTCCTCCCGGAACTTCCCCTCCTTGACCATCTCCTCGAGGTTGCGGTTGGTCGCGGCGATGACCCGGACGTCCACCTTCCGGACCTTCTCGCTGCCGACCGGTCGGATCTCTCCCTCCTGCAGCGCCCGGAGCAGCTTCGCCTGCATGGCGAGCGGGGTGTCGCCGATCTCGTCGAGGAACAGCGTGCCGCGGTTCGCGGCGACGAAGTGCCCTTCGTGGTCCCGGATGGCTCCGGTGAACGATCCCCTCGCGTGCCCGAACAGCACCGACTCGAGCAGCGTCTCCGGGATCGCCGCGCAGTTCTCGATCACGAGCGGCTTGCCGGCGCGCGGACTCAGCTCGTGCAGGATGCGCGCGACGACTTCCTTGCCAGTGCCGCTCTCGCCCCGGATCAGCACCGGGGCGTGCGCACGCGCGAACTTCTCGATCAGGCCGCGGAGCCGGAGCATCGGCGCGGACCTGCCGACCATGCCGTGCCAGGTTGCGTCCTCGTCGTCCGCATCCGCGGCCTCCGCGTGGGAGGCGACGAACCTGTCGACTTCCTCGCGGATCGCGCCCATCGCCTCGACGCCACCGGCGTCGAACGCAGCCTGCAGCAGCTCGGCGAGGCGGGCCGCCAGGGCCGGGTCGAGCGCAGTCATTCGCGTCCTCCCGGCAGCACGCGAAGACCCGCATACTCGAGCAGGAGGACGCGCTCGCCACCGCGGTCGAACGCGACGGTCGCCTTCGCCTGCATGCCGCGACCGGCGGTGCGCATCACGGTTCCGCGGCCGTAGACGGCGTGGATCACGCGGGTCCCGACCACGAGTTCCTGTTCGTCCTGGGAGAACTCGTCGTAGCTGGCCTCGAACTCCTGGCTGACTTCGAACTCCTCCGCCCCGCCGCGCGACCGCTGACCACTGCCGCGCCAGCCGCCAGACGAACCGGCGCGGGAGCCGCCGCGGTCGTAGGAGTCCTCCCACGGGTCCTCGTCCCACTCGCCGCCGTCGTCGCTCGACGCCGAAGCGCCCGCGACGCAGTCCTTCGGGAGCTCGGACAGGAAGCTCGACCTGGCCTGACGCTGCGTGGTGCCGGCGACCATCCGCTCCTGGCTCCAGCCGAGCCACAGCGAGCGGCGTGCGCGGGTCAACGCGACGTACATCAGCCGACGCTCCTCCTCGAGGCCACCCGGCTCCTCCACCGAGCGTGCGCTGGGGAACAGCCCTTCCTCCAGACCCGCGACGAACACGTGGTCGAACTCGAGGCCCTTCGCGGCGTGGATCGACATCATCGATGCGCGCGGACGGTCTTCGGCGTCCCGCTCCTCGGACGTCATCAGGCTGACATGCTCGAGGTAGCCCGCTGCCCCGCCGCCGATCTCCTGGTCGAAGACCGACATGTCGTTGAAGAGTTCGGCGATGTTCTCGATCCGCGCCTGGTCCTCCGGGTCCGACGCGTCGAGCGCGGCGGCGTAGCCGACCCCGTCGACGATGCAGCGGATCGTCTCCTGGACACTCGACGACGACAGCGCGCGCGCCCGATCGAAGACGTCGGCGAGATCGCCGAGAGCCTTCCGGACCTTCGGCGGCAGCCCGGCCCGGGAATCGGGATCGCAGACCACCTCGATCAGCGACATGCCCTGCATCGCGCTGATCGACCGCAGCTTGTCGAGCGTGACCCGGCCGATGCCGCGCGGCGGGACGTTTATGATCCGCTCCATCCCGACGTCGTCGAGCGGGTTCACCAGCACGCGGACGTAGGACAGCAGGTCCTTGATCTCACGCCGCTCGAAGAACGACAGCCCGCCGACGACCTGGTACGGCAGCGCGAGCTCGCGGAACGCCTCTTCGATCCCGCGGCTCAGGTAGTGGCTCCGGTAGAAGACCGCGATCTCGGTCGGATCGACGCCTTCGTCCAGCAGCGCCTGGATGCGCCGACCGATCTCTCGCGCCTCCTGCTGAGGGCTGTGCGACCGATCGACGCGGATCGAGTCGCCCTCGTCGTTCTCGGTCCGGAGCCGCTTGTCGAGGCGCTGCTCGTTGTTCGAGATCACGCCCTCGGCGGCGCGCAGGATCGTCTGCGTGGAGCGGTAGTTCTGCTCGAGCCGCACGACCTGGGTCCCGTCGAAGTCCGCCTGGAAGTCCAGGATGTTGCGGACCTCGGCGCCGCGGAATCGGTAGATCGACTGGTCGGGGTCTCCGACCACCGTGATGTTGCGGTCCGGCCCGACGAGGCGCTTGAGCAGGTCGTACTGGACGCGGTTCGTGTCCTGGAACTCGTCGACCAGGAGCCAGCGGAACCGCGCCTGGTAGCGCTCGGCGACCGCCGGATGCTCGACGAGGAGGTCCAGGAAACGCTGGATCAGGTCGTCGAAGTCGAGCGCGCCGAGCTTCATCAGCAGGGCCTGGTAGGGCCCCCAGAGCCGCTCGACGATCCGATCGACAGGGGAGAACCCGACGACGAGCTCGTCCGGCTTGACGCCCAGGTTCTTCAGGTGCGACAGCCGGCGCCCCACCTGGGTCGGCTTGACGCCGTCCTTGTCGAGCTTGTGCTCCGCCATCAGCATCTTCAGGACGGCGTCGCGGTCGTAGGTGTCGTAGATCGAGTAGTCGCGCGGGTAGCCGAGGATCTCCCCGTCCTGGCGCAGGAAGCGGGCGCAGGCCGAGTGGAACGTGGAGACCTGGACGCGGGCTCCGCCGAGCTGCTCGACGCGCCGGGCCATCTCGCCGGCCGCCTTGTTGGTGAACGTCAGCGCGAGCACCTGATGGCCGGGGACGCCGTCCCGCATCAGCCGCGCGATACGGCGCGTGATCACCCGCGTCTTCCCGGAGCCGGCTCCGGCGAGGACCATCAGCGGGCCCTCTCCGTAGAGGACCGCCTCGCGCTGCTCGGGGTTCAGGTCCTCGACGATCGGGTCACCCATGCGCAGAGCAGAACAGACCCGGAGGGCTTCCGCAAACCGCGTGGTGCGCGGTCTGGTCCACGATCCCCGAGCGAGCGCCGGGGAGGACCTGGGCTGGGCTCGTCACGACTCGTCGGCTCGGAGCGACGCGACGACGACGCGCTCGTCCGCGTGGCTGAGCCTGCCGAGCGCGTCGTCGACCGTCAGCCAGACGAGCTCCGACACCTCGTCGGGGTCGAGCACCCCCGTTCCCGTCGCAGTCGCCGCGACCATCTGGAAGAAGACCACGGACTTCGGCCGCGCGTCGACCTCGTACAGCGTCTCGCCCGCGTAGCCGGTGATGTCCGCGCGGAACCCGGTCTCCTCGAGGACCTCGCGCAGCGCTGCGGCCGCGAACGTCTCCCCGTCGTCGAGTTTGCCCTTCGGGAGCGTCCAGTCGTCGTAGCGGTGGCGGTGGATGACGGCCAACTCCCGGCGAGAGCCGTCCCGCCAGAGCACCGCGCCCGCTGCGAGGACGCGCGGCTTCATGGGTTCGCGCCTCCGTCGGCAGGACGCGCCAGCTCGACGAACCGGAGACGATCACCCGGCTCCGGCCGGGGCAGCGGGAACACCTCGAGGTCCTGCGCGCGGAACGGTGGCTCGACGACCACTTCGTAGACCTGGGTCTTTCCGGCCTCGTGACCCGTCAGGTCCAGCACCAGATCCTGGGTCGCGCCGGTCACGCGGCAGCGGGAGCCCAGCGTCAGCGCCAGGAACGGCAGGCGCGCGAGGTGCAGGACCTCGATCCGCACGCGATCCGGCGACGCGTCGACGAGGCCGAACGTGAATCCCCGCCGCTCGCGGAGCAGCTCCTGCTCCCGCGCATCGAAGGGCAGACCTGCGAGGATCTCGACCGCGCGGACGGTCGCGAGCGCGAGAGCCGCTTCGGCCGTCCCGGCCTCGGCCTCGATCGGATCGAGGCCCGGCAGCAGCACGCGCACCCGGCCATCACCCGGACGCTCGATGCCGCCCGGCGCGAAGGCCTCGATCCGGCGGACGACCTCCGCCGACGCGGCGGGGTCCGTCGCGTACGACCGTGCGATCCCCTGGCAGCCGAAGAGCGCGGCGCCGATCCGGGCGGAGACCGCTTCCAGCTCTCCGGGCCCGGTCATGCCCCACCGCCTTCGGCGGCGCGGAGCGCGCGGCGCAGTGGTCCCAGCTCGAACTCACGCCACGCGGCCGGGTCCACCGGCTCGCCGAGCGCGCCGCGGGGCCCGAGCGCCTCGATCTCGTCGATGGCCGCCTCGGCGATCGCGAACTCCCGGAGCTCGAGCGCGATCGCGAACACCTCCCGCAGGAAGTCCGCGTCGACCGACCGCTGCCGGACGACCTCGGCGTGCGCCGCCAACGCGCCGCGGAGGTCCTCGAGCGGACCGGGCACCTCGTCGACCCGCCTGACCCCCGCACTCTCGCCGTCGGACAGCGTCCGCGCCTCGGGGAGGTAGGCATCACAGACGCGGAGCGCGCGCTCGAGGGGACCGCGGTCGAGCTGCTGCCGGGATACGAAGCCGGAGCTGCCCCGCGCCCACCAGGCGACGCTCGCCGTCGCCCCGACCGACGGGCGGTTCAGATCCTCCGGCCGGGTCGGAGCGAAGACATCGGCCCGGTCCAATTCCCGACAGAGCGTCCGGGTCGTCCGGGGGTCGAGCCGGTAGACCGCGACCGTGGAGAACACCGGGATCGACCCGTCGACGACGGTGCGATCGGATTCCCGATAGATCGCCAGGCCGTCCGCGAACACCAGGAACGAGCGGTAGACCGCTCCATCCTCACCGCACGTCTCAGCCCGGATCCGGAAGTCCTCCGGCGGCCATTGGCTGGCCGGACGGCCGTCGCTCTGGCAGGAAACGAGGCAAAGTGCCGACAGGACCAGCGTTCGGAGCAGGAGGTCAGAGCAGGGAGGCATGGGACGTAATCCGGTTTGGTCTTACCGTCGAGCGGGTGGAGAGGCTATGTTCGCCGCAAATCCGCATGGTCACGATCGCCGAGAAGATCAACGCTGTCCTCGCCCAGCGACGGATGCTCAAGCGCGACCTCGCTCGCGCTCTGGGCGTCGCGCCGCAGACTGCCACCGACATCTGCAAGGGCAGGTCAGCGGTCACGCTGCCCCACCTTCGGAAGCTGTGCGAGACGTTCGGCCTCCGCCCAGACTACTGGCTCGACGAGTCGACGCTCGAACCCAGCCCGGGCGACCGGATGGTGCCGGGGCAGCAGCAGCGCGTCGCCGGCATCGTCGAGGCCGGCCTGCTGGACGTCGAGGAGACCGGGACTTTCGCCCGCCAGCTGGTCGAGCTCGCCCGTGAGCACCGCGCCGAGTGGGTGCGCCGTTTCGGCGCTCCGGCTGCGGACGTGGCCGACGTGCTGGGCATCCCGGCCGAGCACCGTCGGAGCGAGCCGGCGCGGACCGAGGAGCCGCAGTCGGCGATCACGCCGATGAGCGCCCAGGTCGAGCGCACGCCGACCGCCGCGGCGCAGGCGCCGAGCGGAGACTGACGAGCGGGCGCCAGCGCCGCCGTCTCGACGCTCGCCCCACCGGATCGCCGCTGGGGTTCTGTCCGTCCCGGCCGGATCCTGCGGGCGCATCGGGCCGGCCGAGCCCGCCCGGGAGATCCTCACGGGCCGAGGAGCCCGGAATGCGGGCTTCGGCGTTGCCCAGGCCAGCAGCCGCGACTTAGATCGGCCCGCAATGACCCTTCCGAGTCCCCTCCGCCGCATCTCCCCCCTCCTCTGCACCGCCCTCGCCACGCTGACCGCGTGCGGCGGCGAGACGACGCCCGAGAAGGTGACGACCGCCCCGTCGGGCGAGTCGGCCCCGTTCGAGATCCGCGCCGGCAAGCCGGTCGAGCCTCTGCCGGGTGAGAAGCACCTGCGCAACGTCCGCCAGCTGACCTTCGGCGGCGAGAACGCCGAGGCCTACTGGTCGTTCGACGGCACGAAGCTGGTCTTCCAGCGGACGCTGCCGCCCGAGATCCCGGCCGACCAGATCTTCGTCATGGACCTGGCGACCGGTGAGGAGCGGATGATCAGCACCGGCAAGGGCCGGACGACCTGCGCCTACTTCCTGAAGGGAGACGACCGGATCGTGTTCGCGTCGACCCACATCGCAGCGGACGAGCCGCCGCCGGCGGTCCGCGTGATCGAGGGCAAGTACGTGTGGCCGATCTTCGAGACGTACGAGATCTTCACGGTCGGCGTCGATGGATCGGACCTGAAGCGGATCACCGAGGTCGAGGGCTACGACGCCGAAGCGACCGTGGACCCGATCACCGGACGGCTCGTGTTCACGTCGATGCGGGACGGCGAGCTGGAGGTCTACACGATGGAGCCCGACGGCTCCGACGTCCGGCGCGTGACCTCTCGTGAGGGCTACGACGGCGGCGCGTTCTACTCCCACGACGGCAAGAAGCTCGTCCTCCGCTCCGGCTTCCCGTCGAACGACGACGACGTCGCCAACTACCGCCGGCTCCTCGCCCAGGGCTACGTGATGCCTTCGCGGATGGAGATCACGATCTGCGACGCGGACGGCTCGAACTTCCGGCAGGTCACCGACAACGGCAAGGCGAACTTCGCGCCGTACTGGCACCCGGACAACGACCGCATCCTGTTCTCGTCCAGCATGGGCGACGAGACCGGCCGCAACTTCGACATCTACATGGTCCGCGCCGACGGCACCGACCTCGAGCAGATCACCACGTCCCCGGTCTTCGACGGCTTCCCGATGTTCTCGCCGGACGGCCGCTACGTCGTCTTCGCCAGCAACCGCTACGGCAAGGAGCGCGGCGACACGAACATCTTCGTGGCCGAGTGGGTGGAGTGAGACTCCTCGGCGCCGTGGAGCGGCCCTCCACCGCGCAACCGTCGGCGGAATGACCCGAGAGGATGTGACCCGAGAGGATGTCGCGAGCCGAGCAAGGACTCGCGACCGCCGCTACGACGACATCACCTGACCGCCGCAGATCGAGTAGGACTGCGCGGTGATTCCGCCCGCGGCAGGACTCGCGAGGTAGACGACGAGGGAGCCGATCTCGTCCGTCCCGAGGATGCGGCCGAGCGGGACCGCGGCGAGCGCCTGGCGGCGGGCTTCCTCGTAGGGGATGCCGAGGCCCTGCCCCATCAGCTCCATCCCCTGGCGCGCCATGTCGGTCTCGACCCAGCCAGGGCAGATCGCGTTGACGGTGATCGCACGCGGCGCCACCTCGAGGGCCATCGCCTTGGTGAAGCCGACGACCGCGTGCTTGCTGGTGCAGTAGGCGGTGTAGCCGGGGACCCCGAACTTGCCGAGCACCGACGAGATGTGGATCACACGCCCTCCGTCCGGCATGTGCGGCAGCACCGCGTGCGAACAGAAGAACACGCCGTCGACGTTCGTCGCGAGGATCTGCCGCCAGCGCGGTGTGCCCTCGGCAGAGCAGGCGTTCGGGCCACCGATCCCAGCGTTGTTGACCAGGATGTCGATCCGGCCGTCGAACGCGCCCGCGACTTCGGTGACGCCAGCCAGCACGCTGTCCTCGTCGGCGACGTCCATCGTCACCGCGATCGCGCGGCGGCCGAGCGCTTCGACTGCGGCCACGGTCTCCTGCAGCGGCTCGAGTCGTCGACCCGCGACCGCGACGTCGGCGCCGGCGCGCGCGAGTTCGAGCGCGATCCCACGGCCGATGCCGGAGCCGCCGCCGGTGACGAGGGCGTGCTTGCCTTCGAGGGAGAACGGATGGGGAGTGGTCATGCGAGGGACAGAACCTTGTGGACGAGCTTCTCGATGCCGACGGACACGTCTGCGATCCGGGCGTCGAACATGTAGGCCGGGGTCGAGACCACGCGTTGGTCTTCGTCGACGCAGATGTCGGTGACCGGTCGGTTCTCGTGTCGACACCCGGTGGCCTCGACGGCCGCGGCGGTGCCCGCGTCTTCGCCGATGGTCAGGGCCGGATGCGTGTCGGTGTCGCGGAACGCGGCCGCGCACACCGCGGGCGCGATGCAGACGACACCGATCGGTTTGCGCGCCGCGTGCATCGCCAGCAGCAGCCGCCGGAGGTCCGGGTCGACCGTTGCGTCGGCACCCGCCGAAGCGAAGTCCGAGAGGTTCTTGGCGGCGCCATAGCCACCGGGCAGCACGACGGCGTCGAGCTGGGACGCGTCGGCGGAGGCGAGGTCCGCGATGCGGCCCCGCGCGATGCGGGCCGACTCGGCGAGAACGTTCCGTGACTCGCCCTCGGCCGGCTCCCCGGTGCGATGGTCGACGACGTGGAGCTGTGCGCGGTCGGGCGCGAAGCAGATCACGTCTGCGCCCGCCCGATCCAGGTGGAGCATCGTGAGCACGGACTCGTGGATCTCGGCTCCGTCGAGGAACCCACAGCCAGAAAGGACGACGCCGACACGCTTCTTCATCTCGATCACCGGGACGGGACAGGGCGCCAGCTGGGAGCACGGACGCCGGCTGGATCTTCGGCGTGAGAATCCGGAGAGCAAGGACGCGTGGAATCAGTCCTCGCCGAGCCCGCCCCGCCCACGCTTGATGTCCGCGCGTCGCTTCTTGGTCTGGAGGCGTCGCTCCTGACTCCCGCGGGTCGGACGCGTGGGACGCCGCGCCTTCGGCCGAACCAGCGCGGCGCGCAGCAGCTCCTCCATCCGGTCCAGGGCCGCGTCGATGTTCCGTGCGCGCGACCTCGACTCCTCGGACACGACGACGACCTTTCCGTCGGCGTCGAGGCGCGTCACGAGCTTCTCCCTGATCCTGGCGACCAGGTCCTCCCCGAGCGCCGCGGCCGCGCGACCGAGGTCACAGCGAAGATCCACCTTGGTCTCGGTCTTGTTGACGTGCTGACCGCCGGGTCCGCCGGAGCGTGCGAACCGCAGTTCGAGGCAGGCGGCGGGCACGACTCGGCCCGCACCCAGGTGGAGGTCACGGACACCCGCCATCAGCGCTTCTGCTCCATCGCTGCCGCAATCGCATCCGCGAGCGGTTCGACCGCAGCCTCGGGATCGCCCACGAGTGGAAGAGTCAGCACGGTCACGGCACGCTCCGCCGCGGCCACGCTGACCTCCTCGGCGAGCGCGGGATCGAGCTCGGGAGGCAGCACGACCACCAGGGGCAACCCATCCTCGGCCAGCGCAGCGGCCAGCCTCGCGACCGCCTCACCGAGCGCGCGCGGCGTGGACAGGGCCGTGACCGGCTCGGCCACGCGACGCTGCCAGGAGGTGAGGAGCGGGAACCCTGGTTCGGCAGCCGAGTATCGCCCGTCGAGCCAGTCGATCGCGCCGGGAGCCTCGCTCGCCTCGCCCTCCCACGGCGGCACGGCCAGCACCACCGCCGCCGCGTCGAAGCGACGTCGGTAGAAGCGGGCGAACATCTCGACCTGCTGGCGCGTGTGCCCGAACAGCGTGGGCACCACCGCGAAGTCGATCTCACGGCGCAGGCGAGCCCCGACCCGCGCCGCGGCGAACGGTGCCACCCACCGAGCGCGATCCGGATGCCCTTCGAAGAGTGGACCACCGCCGAGGAACAGCACACGGTCCGCCGCCGACTCCGGCATGTGCACCGCGGTCCCGCCGTGGAGGCGCCGCGCCAGCGCGTCGAGCGGCGCCGTCGCCGACAGCGCACCGAAGCACGCGTCGAGCCGCTGGTCCTCGAGGCTTGCGAGGAGATGCGACTCCTCTTCGGCGACCACGCTCCACGACAGCGGCACGGTCAGGACACCGAGCGCAGCGAGGATCACGCCCTGTGCCATCCGCCTCGACCAGGCGATCAGCAGCGCCGCCGGGACTCCCGCGAACGCGAGCGCCAGGACCGAAGAGATCTGCGGCTCCGACTCGGGAACCAGATCGGATAGGACCGCCAGCGAGCCGCCGAGCGCTCCGATCGGCACGAGGGACAGGGCCGCGACCGACCGGAGCGCACGCCCCCGCGCGAGCCAGTGGACCAAGAACCCGAGGCCGGCACCGAGCAGACCGCACCATGCGAGCGGCAGGAGCTGGACCGGCCTCGGCACGACATCGATGCGGAGCGACCGCACGACGGCGGTGCCTCCGCGCACGACGAACGCGAGGAAGCCGTGGGCATCGGTCGCGAAGAACGGTCCGTGCTCGACGCCGCCTGTGTTGGCCCGCAGCTCACGGCCACGCGCCTCGAGCACCACCGTCGTCGGGAAACCGGCCGAAACCGGTTGTCCGGCCACGTCGGCCAGTTCGAACAGCGCGTCTTCGCGAGACCGGAAGGAGGGTCCCTCGCTGCCGTCCGCAGAGAGTCGCAGCGCGGTGAAGCGGCCGTGGAACAGCGGCATGTCGCCGTCAGCCGCACGACGCGGTTCGACGACGCGGACGCAGAGGTCGAGGCTACCTCCGTCCGGCACCTCGAGATCGGCGACGAGATCGAAGTCGCCGAACACGTAGGGGATCGTCAGCGGTCGTCGGTCGGAGACGAGCAGCGGGTCGTCGAGCGGACGGACGAGGTGGAAGTCGCGGTCGGAGTACTCGGGCGGCGCGGCCAGCCCGAGGAGGAGCCAGGCCAGGAGACCGGCGAAGGCCCCGAGCACCCCGTCTTCGAGGAGGGCTTGGCCACGGCTGCGTGCAGAACTCGACACGGGCGGCGGGCGATCATAGGCTCCCCGCCCCGATGATGAGCACGCTCGTCCGCGCGGAAGCCGCAGTCCTTCCCGAAGGTGTCATCCGCGACGCAGCGATCGTCGTCGAGGACGGCCAGGTCCGGTTCGCCGGAGCTGCGGGCGATGCGCCCGACGCCGACCGGGAACTGCGCATCGACGGCACGCTGCTGCCCGGCCTCGTCGACATCCAGGTCAACGGCATGGGTGGACGCGGCTGTGAGGAAGCCCGCGACGACGCACTCGGCATCGTCGCCAGGACTGCTTGGACGGGCGGCGCGTCCGCGTTCCTACCGACCCTGATCACCGCGCCGATCGACGAGTTGGTCGAGCGCTGTCGGCGCGTCGTGCGCTTCATCGAGAGCTTCGACGAGGACCAGGACTGGGCGACCCCGGTCGGGATCCATCTGGAGGGGCCATTCCTCGAGATGGCCGGTGCGCACGAGGCGGAGAGCCTCGTCGCTCCGACTCCAGAACGGGTCGCCGCGCTGCTCGATGCGTGTGGCGGACATCTCCGCGTGCTGACGCTGGCCCCCGACCTGCCCGGCGCAGCCGAGGCGACCGCCCAGCTGTCCGAGGCAGGGGTCTCCGTCGCGCTCGGACACGCCCGCGGGACCAGTCGGTTCGCGGACTGCGTCGCCGCCGGCGCGAACCACGTGACGCACCTGTTCAACGCGATGAGCGGGCTGCACCACCGCGACCCGGGAGTCGTGGGCCTCGCGCTCGACGATCGCCGGCTGTCGTGCGGGATCATCCTCGACGGAATCCACGTCCATCCGGCGGCCGCCAGGGTTGCCTGTGCGGTTCTCGGGCCTTCGCGGACGCTGCTCGTCACCGATGCGGCGAACCCGGCCGGGATGCCGGACGGTGATTACGAACTGAGCGGGATGCCCGTGTCGCTGCGAGACGGTGCGGTCCGGGACAGCGAAGGCCGCCTCGCCGGATCGGCGCTGACGATGGCGGCAGCCGCAGCGTTCTACCTGCGGACGGTCCCGGGCGCGGACGCAGGAACGCTGGCCGAGATCGGATCGACCAACCCCGCCCGTATCGCTCGTGCCGAGCGGTTCGGCACGATCCGCGTCGGCGCAGCCGCTCGCTTCGCCAGGCTCGACGCCGACGGCCGCGTGACGAGCCTTCGCGTGTAGCGGCACCGCGCCTCCGAGGTCTTCGCCATGCAGAACCAGTTCCTCCATCTCGCGCTCGCGCGCATCCTCGACGACGTGCGCGCCGGCGACGACACGGCCTGGATCCGAGCCGAACGCCTGCTGCGCCTCGCGCGCGAGGACGACCCGGAGATCGACGACTCGGACGCCGGCGTCGCGGTGCTGCTCCAGGACGCCGAGGAACTGACGCGGCTCGTCGACGGCTGGACGAGCGGCAAGGTCACCCTTCCGGACTCCGACAAGGCCATCCTCAAGCGGGCGATGAAGGCGTTGCGCAAACGACTGAAGCTCGTCCGCCTCGACGACGAATCGAGCCTGGGCGGTAGCGCGATGACCGGAGGCCGTCACTCGGCCATCAGCGCGGTCCGACCGCCCGAGCAGTACCCCGAGGAGGTCTGGGCCTACCTGACCCGGATCGGGCGGATTCGTGACATCGGCCACGGGCTCATCGAGCCCGTCGGCGACCACGACTGAAGGGACCGCGCTCGGGGGCGCCGGCGCCGTGTGCCCCAGGACGGAACGCGCGGCCTCCGATGTCCGCGGCGCACTGCCGCGGAACCGGTCAACGCTCGCGGTTGGCGGGACGCTTTCCCGGACCGCCTTCCGTCGAGCTGGTTCGCTCGGCGACCGCTTCGTGCAGGCCCACCGGGAACACCCGAGCGGACTGGCCAGCCTCGACGGGCTTCGCACGGAGCCGACTCGTCGTGCGCGCGCCGTCGGCGTGCTCGTACCACTCCCAGCCATCGGCATCGACCAGGATCGCGACGACGGGCGCGACGCACGCCGTTTCGGCTTGCGGCTCGATCCGGACGGCTTCGCGCAGACCGTTCAGGAGCGGGAGCCGCGTGCCGTCGGGGAACTCGATTCCGTGGGCCGAAGGCTCGACGCGGCATGCGCGGCGGGTGCCCGCCGCGTCGAGGTTGTCCGCGCGGACCAGCCGTCCGGCGACCACGCGGACGTCGATGCCCGCTCGGGGCGGCGCGCTCCCTGCACTGCGCCGCAGCGCGACCGGAGCGACTTCACGGCCGGAGCTTCCTTCCGACGCCGCGACGACCGCATCGGGCGGTGCAGCATCGCCCGCATCTTCGACGTCGCGAAGATGGTGCAGCGCCACGCCGAGCCCGATGGCGAGCACGGCGAAGGGGAAGGCGGACTGGGCGGACATCGAGAGAGGAGCGGGAGGCGAGGAGTCTAGACGACGCGTTGGGCGACGCAGCGACGCGATGTGCCCAGCGGAACGCCCGTTGCGAAGCGTCAGCTGAACCCGAGTTCGACGACTTCTTCGCCGGACGAGCCTACCTCGAATTCGAAGGTCCGCCGCAGTTCATGGACATGGGGCTCCGCTTCGACGTCGGCGATCGACGCGAAGCGAACGAGAACCTCCCATGCCACGGGACCTTCGGCTCCGGTGCGGACTCCCTCGAACGAACCCCAGGCCGATTCGGGAATGATGGGCGCGTCGTGGTCGACAGTGCGATCCAACGCGGTCGACCGCACGTGGGCGAAGCCACACGCCTCCGGGTGCAGGAACTCGTCGACGGGAACCGGCATCGGGAAGCAGCAGCGGACGTAGGCGTCCTGCTGCACCCTGATCGGCTGTCGCGGCTCGCTCGGGTACTCGGGATGGGGATCCCGCAGCGGAAACGGCGCGACGTCTCCGGACACGAGATCGACACGGAGCACCCGGTGCGCGTCGGACTCGACGACGAACAGCACGTCTCCGATCACTGCCAGCCCCTCCGGGCGAGCCAGCCCTGTGACCAGCTCGGCGACCGAACCGTCGCGCAGGGAGACCCTGACGACGCGGCCAGCACCGCCGTCCGACACCAGGACGTCGCCGCGGTGCCACGCGACGCCCCGAGGCTGCAGGAACCCGGTCGCGCCGTCCGGCGTGTAGACCTGCTGGGTCGAGATCCCAGCGATGCGAAGCGTGCCCGAGTCCGAATCGGCCACCGCGAGTTCGTCGCAGCCTTCGGCGATGGCCGCTGGCTGGGAGAAGCGTGCGTCGTGTCGCATCCCGTCGACGCGATCCGGGTCGCCGACCCCTGCCCACGCGTAGGCGTAGCCATCGGCCAGACCCACCTGCCAGACCTGGTGCGTGCCCGCCATCGCGACGAAGAGCTCCTCGCCTGTGCAGGCGACATCCCACGGCGCGAACAGACCCTGCTCCGTCGCCGTCCGACCGCCCGCGCGGTCCACGACGGGATGCCCCTGGCCGAGGATCGTGCGGACCCCTCCCATCGCCGGCTCGACGCATCGGACCAGGTGGTTCCCGGCATCCGCGACGTAGCAGGTCCCATCCCGCGCGGCGAGCCCGCGCGGCGCGCAGAACGTCGCGTAGCCGAGGTCTCCGTCGGTCGCGCCCGACTGACCGGTGCCTGCTGCGTGCCGGAGCAGGCCGTCTTCGACGCCTACAGCGAGCAGCCGATGGTGCCCCGTGTCGGCAATCCACAGCAGTCCCTCGCTCTCGTCGACCGCGACCCCGGTCGGGTGCCGCAACGCACACGGATCGTTGTCGGGTTCGTCCGGCCACATCGCACGCGGGACAGCGACCGGTGCGCCGTCGGCTTCTGCACAGAGCGAAGCGATCGCATCGGTCCAACGCTGCCGATCGGGAACGCCCGCGCCCCGGAAGCGCTCCTGTCCCGCCGCGTCGAACAACAGCAGGGTCGGCACACGGTCCACGCCACACGAGGCCCTCGCCTCGCCGCCATCGTCGACCACGACCGTGTGTCGGACTCCGAGCCGACGACACGCCGTCTCGACCGCAGCCACCCCACGCTCGTGAGGGCCACGCGGCACGTGCACGGAGACGATCGACAGCGGCAGAGCCGCGAACCGGACCTGGAGCCAGTCGAGCACCGCGAGCGCCCGCTCGCAGTGCGCGCTGGACGCCGACCAGAACAGCAGGACGGTCACCCGGCCTTCCCCGACCCCGAGCGGCGGGCATACGCCGATGCTGGGCAGGTCGGGTGGCAGGATCTGTCGGGCCATGCGGCGCAGCCTGCACCAGCGTGTTCCGCGTGCAAGCGGAAAGCGTGCGCGGCCGGGGGCCAGGGCTATGCTCGCCGCCGGTCCGTCGCCGCCCTGCCCCCACCGCTCGATGTCCGTCCGCGAACTCGTCGTCCTCGGAACCGCCAGCCAGGTCCCGACGCGGCGGCGCAACCACAATGGCTACTTCCTCCGTTGGGATGGAGACGGCCTGCTCTTCGATCCGGGAGAGGGCACGCAGCGGCAGATGATCCATTTCGGCGTCACCGCGACGTCGATCTCGGACGTGCTGATCACGCACTTCCACGGCGACCACTGCCTCGGTTTCGCGAGCCTCGTCCAGCGCATCTCGCTCGACGAGGTCCCCCACCCGGTCCGCGTGCACTACCCGCGCTCCGGACAGGTCTTCTACGACCGGCTCCGCAAGGCGTCGATCTTCCGCGACGTGGCGAAGCTCGCGCCGCACCCGATCGCGGACGAGGGCATCCTGCTGGAAACTCCGGAGTGGACTCTCGAGGCCCGCCGCCTCGACCACACCGTCGAGTGCTTCGGCTACCGACTCACCGAGCCGGACCGCTGGAACGTCGATGCCGCAGCGGCTGCCCGCGCGGGCCTGACCGGCCGCGACATCGGCACGCTGAAGCGGGACGGTCGCGCACGCAACGAGAACGGTCATGAGATCCGGCTGGAGGACGTGGCGATCCGTCGTCCGGGACAGAGCTTCGCATTCGTGATGGACACCCGGATCTGCGACGCGGCGTTCGAACTCGCGCAGGGCGTCGATCTCCTCGTCTGTGAGTCGACCTACCTGCACCAGGACGTGCACGAGGCGCACAAGAACGCGCACATGACCGCGTACGAGGCGGCGACGATCGCGCGGGATGCTGGAGTCAGGAGGCTCGTCCTGACGCACATCAGCCAGCGCTACCGCGAGGTCGAACCCTTCGTCGAAGAGGCGCGCGCCGTCCACCCCGACTCGGTGCTCGCCGAGGACGGTGACGTCGTCGGCGTCCCCCCGCCGCGGCGCGGCGACGCGGAGAGCCGGTCGTGACCGACGAGGACCAGGGGAAGACCCCGACCCTCGAACCGTGGTTCAGCAGCGCGCTGTCCGCGGCCCGAATCCGTGACGGCAGCCGGGTGCTGATGTTGACCGCGTCATCTCCAGCCCACGTCCGGGCCTCGCTCGCGGCGATCGGCGACGAGGGGACTCTGACGATCCTCGAGCCCGATCGACACCGCGCGGCCACGCTCGACGGCATCCAGCATCCCGGGCTCGCGGTCCTCAGCTACGACCCGGACGGCCGGGAGGTGTTCGGAATCCACGACGCGCTCCTCGCCTGCCCGTGGCTCGCGCCCAAGTGGCCGCTGAACCGATACGGCGAGCTGGCACTCGGCAACCTGCGCCCCGGAGCGACCCTCGTCCTCGACCTGCCGGCCCCGGCGAGCTGCCCGAGCCTGCGCGAGGCGATGGAGGAGATCGGCCTGCCGTCGGACGCCGTAGGCGCATGGAACGGTCCGGGCACCGGCGGACTGGCCCGGCTGCTGCAGGCCGACGGCCTCCGGAGCATCGAGACCGCATCGACGACGCATCTCGTTCGCTTCGAGAATCCCTACGCGCTCGCGCGCCGCGTCGTGGACACCCAGCCGGAGCTGGGCGAGGCGACCACGGCATCGCTCCAGCTGGCGTTCGCCCGGCGGTTCGGGACCAACGCCGAGTTCGAGGTGCCGATCCACCGCGAGCGGATCACCGCGATGCGGTGAGCCCGACCCTCGCCCGCGTGCAGCTGCGAGAATCCGAGGGATCGGCGACGAGTTCCTGGGGTCTCGTTCCCTTCCGGATGCAGGAGCGCGGGCCTCGGCCGAGTGCGGTGACAGCGCCCGCTTCGGCCGCGGAGGAAGAGGGAGCCTCCGGCGGTTCGTCGTGACGCGGCCCGCGCTCCCTGCACCTTTCCGGCGAGTCGGCGCTGAAGGCGAGCTGTCGTCGCGCCGATCAGTCGAGGTCCACGATGCACCCCGACCCGAGCGCCAGGATGCGGAGCCGTACCGCCGACGAGTCGACGCCGAACTGCTCGACGACCACGTCCCGGTACGTCCGGAGCTGATCGCCGTGCCGCTGCTCCAGCTCGACCGGATCCGAAGTGGAGCCGGACTTGAAGTCCATCACCTCGGCGCGCACCACGCGGCCTTCCTGATCCCGCTCCAGCACGAGCCGGTCGATCGAGCCCTCCTGCACCGCGCCGCCCTGGACGCGGACGAAGCGATGCTCGCGACGGAGTTCGGCCCCGGGGCACGGACGCACGAGCGCGTCGCGGACCGCCGGTGACCCGAGCGCGGCGTGCAGCTCCTCCAACCGTTCGGCTCGCCACGCGCGGTCTCGACCAGGACACGCCGCCTCGATCCTCGCGTCGAACACCTCGTCCTCGGGAACTGGGTCCTCCCCCAGGAAACCGACGAGCTCGAGCGCTGCGTGCAGCGCGTCCCCCCGCTCGAGTGCATCCCGCCACGGTAGATCGAACAGCCTCTGTCGCTCGTCTGGTCCGTCCACGCGAGATGCTGCCCGCGCGCGACGCGTCCGACGACCGCCGGTCGCCCGCAGCGAGCTCGAGGACTCCGGCGCAGTGACCCGAGGGTCGCGGTCGTCGGGGGCGACCTCCAGGGCATCCGCAGATGCCGGCAGCTCGCCACACGACCACCGGACGCGGCAGCGCCCGACCTCGGGAGCCTCAGCCTCCGGATCGCCCAGGGCCTCCCGGCAAACGGCGGCGAGGGAGCGCTGGGACTCCTTCGCCTCCTCGCCCGACTTGTTGAACTTCTGGGCCTCGAGGTGAACCTCGAGGCCGTCCCTCGCGCGCGTGAGCGCGACGTACAGCACGCAGAGCGCCTCCCGCACCGAACGGCGCTGCTCGTCGTCGTACAGGTCTGCGACCTCCGGCCAGCGCAGGTCCTCGGCCACCGAGCGCGACACGCGGACCACTCGTCCGGCAGGATCGTCGGAAGCGAGCGCGACCAGCTTCTGCCGCGCAGCATCGGGCACGATCGAGCCGCCCAGGTCGGTCACGATCACGACGTCGTACTCGAGCCCCTTCGACTGGTGGATGTTGAGCACGGCCACCGCACCCTGGCCCGAGTCGTCGACCTTGGCCACCGACAGGAGCTGGAGGAGTTCGTCGGGCGTCCGGTCGGCACCTCGCTCGAGCCGCTCGGCCGCTTCGACGAGCTGCCGCATCCGCACCGCCTCGCGCGGGCCGAGCTGCGGATCGAGCGCGAGGCGCCACTGGTCGAAGACCGCGGCGACGCCCCGCTCCGCGAAGGCTTCCCGCAGGCGGGCCGATGCCTGCCTGGACGCGGTCTTCCCCGGCTGCTGCGGTAGGCCGATCAGCCGGCGCAGCGGTGAGGACGCGAGGTCGAAGGCCGCGGCGCGATCGCCGGGGAACGCCGCGAGGTGGAGCGCCTGGAGCATCGCCAGGTTGGCCTCGGTGTCGCGAAGTGAGCCGCCGCCCCGGCCGACGGTAGGCACTCCGAGACGCTTCAGCTCGCTGACGATCCGACCGACCATGCCGTTGCGCCGGACCAGGATCGCAACGCGCCCGCCGCTCCGGCGGAGCCGCAGCCAGTGCTCGCGCGCGCGCTCCACCGCGACGCGGATGCGCACGTCGTCCTTCGACTCGTCTTCATCCGGCGTCGGCAGGTCCAGGCACAGCGCGAAGCCCGCGTCGCCGCGCACCGTCTGCTGGGTCTCGAACCAGGCGCCGAACTCCGCCGCCGCGTCGACCGAGGCCCGCACGACCGCGCGGTTGGTCGCGATCCCCTCGAACACCGCGTTCACCGCATCGATCACGGCTCGCGACGAGCGGTACGACGCGTTCAGGGGCTGCGTGTGCAGCTGGACCGGGTCAGGGGGCGCCGTGACTTCGTGGAGCTTGTCGAGGATCCGCGGCTCCCCGCCTCGCCAGCCGTAGATCGACTGCTTGACGTCGCCGACCGCGAACAGGCTCCGCGTCCCGTCCTGCGTGGTCGCGATCTGACTGGCGATCGGACGCACGGCGCGCCACTGCGCGGCCGAAGTGTCCTGGAACTCGTCGAGCAGCAGATGCATCGCGCGGTTGTCGATGCGGAACCAGACCTCGTCGAGCGGGACACGATCCCCTCCTTCGGGATCGAGGGCCCGCGTGAGATCGGCGAAGTCCAGCACGCCCCGCCGACGCTTCTCGGCGTCGAGCTCCGTGCGGACGAGGCGCGCGAGGTCGCGCGCAGCGTGGGTCGCGAGCACATGGGCGCGGACGCACGACTTCCGCGCCACCTCGAGCAGCGGCTCGTAGGCGCTGGCGAGCTCGTCGGGGATCGAGGTCTTGCCGAAGGTCTCGGCACCGGCGTGGAGCTTGGCTGCGACCCCGGCGCCGAGGAATGCGCCCCACGCGAGACCGCCGTCGCGCAGCGCATCGCGCGCCTTCCCGACATCCGATCGAACCGCGTTCTGGAGACTCTTGGCCGCGAGCGACGGGCAGAGCGACTCGAGCGCGTCGACCAGTCCCTCGACCGCCTCCCGAGGTGGCACCCTCGGCTCTTCCCAGTCCCAGGCGCGTTCTTCGGCGCCCTCGACGAGGAGCAGCAGGTCCCGGACCTGATTCTCGAGGAACGAGAGGATCCCGCTGGTCGGCTTGCCGAGCGCCAACGAGACGAGCGTCTGCATCGCCGTCTCCGTGCTCTGCGCGTCCAGCACGCGCTGCAGCGCGGCCCGCAGCAGCACACCGGCTTCCCCCTCTTCGAGCATCCGCGACTCGACCGGGAGCCCGAGCTCCGCCGCGCACGAGATCGTGATGCCCGCGAACATGCTGTCGAGCGTGCGGATCTCCAGGAACGGCAGGGCTTCCACGAGGCGAGCGAGCAGCGAGTCCGCGGCCTCACCCGCCAGATCGCCGCAGTCCATCGCTCCTGCGAGCTTCGCCCGCTCGCCGACGTCGATCGCGGCCCGCGCAGCCTGGCAGAGCACGCGATCCCGGATCTCCGCCGCCGCGGCGCGCGAGAACGTGCTCGCCCAGATCGTCCGCGGGTCGGCGCCCTTGTGGACCAGCTCGAGGAAACGTCCGGCAAGGCTGTAGGTCTTGCCGCACCCGGCAGAAGCGAGGATGCGGCGATGGGGCTGCACGCCTGCTGGAAGCATCTCGTCGCTCATGCGCCCTCCTCCCCTTCTGCGGACTCGTCGTCCGCGGTCTCGCCGCCGCGGAGCGCGGGCGACCTGCACAGGAGTTCCAGGCTCCCGGACTCGAACACCTTGCCCTGTGTGCCGAAGAGTCCGGCCCTCACCTCTTCGACGACCTGCCGCACGCGGGCCATCGCTTCGTCGTGACACTCATCGATCGCGGCTGCCTCGAGAAACTCGACCTTCGCGCCCTTGCCGAGCGCCACGTAGCCCGTCTCGATCGAACCCGCACCGCGTCGGGCGAGCTCCTCCTCGCAGAGGAAGCGGTACAGCGGTAGCTGGAGATCACGCCACTCGCCGGACCTGCTGCGATGCGCCGACCCGGGCTTCTTCACGCTGTCGCCGGTCTTGTAGTCGATGACCCGCCACCGCCCGTCCGCGTGCCGATCGACCCGGTCGATCGTGCCGCGCACGACCACAGGCTCACTGCCGGGGATCTCGAGCACTCGCTCGAGCTTCCACTCGACCTCTTGCAGCCTCCAGCCCTCGCGGACCCAG
>JAQCBR010000075.1 GCA_027621295.1 Planctomycetota bacterium | reverse complement strand
CGGCCACTGGTCCGCGGCGACGACCGGCAACTTCACTGCGCACAACTCGTACGGCTCGGGCGGCGGCACCTACACGACGTCGATCCTGGGCGTGCAGCACACGCTGTTCCGCAACGGCTGGCAGTACGACATCGCCGACCCCAACTACCAGAGTGGGGCCTACCTCGCCCCGACGACCGGCTCGATGGGCCGCATCTTCGTGACGGTGTCCCCGCAGCAGGGCCTGTTCCCGAACATCAGCTCGGACGTGACGTCGGGGGCCTCGCCGCTGACGGTGAACTTCACGGACCAGACGTTCACGAGCGACCCGAACGGCGTCGTGGCGTGGGCCTGGGACTTCGACAAGAACGTCAACCCGGGCGTGGACTCGACCTCGCAGAACCCGACCTGGACCTACAACCAGTGCGGGACGTACGACGTCGAGCTGACGGTCACCGACGCGACGCACGGGACGGTGTCCCGGACGTTCACGGCCTACGTGACGACGGACACGGTCGCCGCCGGCTTCACCTACCAGGTGGTCGCGCCGGGCATCGTGCAGTTCACGGACACGACGACCCCGCCGGCGACGAGCTGGGCGTGGGACTTCGACGGGGACGGCGTCACCGACTCGAACCAGCAGAACCCGTTCAACCCGTACCCGGCGGGCACGGGTCTCGTGAACGTGTCGCTGACGGCGAGCCGCCTCTGCGGTCCGGGCGACACCTACACCGAGGCGCTGATTCCGGCGACGAACATCCTGACGACGTTCGCGGGCGGCAACGGCCTGTCCGGCTCCGGCGCGGGCAACGTCTTCGACGTCACGGTCCTGAACCCGAACGGCATCACGATCACCGAGCTGATCATGACGCCGTGGATCACGAACCCGGGTCCGATCTCGGTCGACGTCTACCTGACGGACGATGACACCGGCTACGCGAACAACCACGCGAACCAGCCGCTGTGGCGCCTGGTCGCGTCGGGCAACGCGACGACGACCCAGACGTCGACGTCCAGCGCTCCGGTCCAGGTCGGCGTGCCGCTGAACGCTCCGCTGCACATCGCGCCGGGTGGCTACTCGATGGCGCTCCACGTGACCGGTGGTGGCGTCGTCTACACGACGGGCAACGGCTCGAACCAGAGCTACGGCAACGCGGACGTCACGCTGTTCTGCGGCGGTGGCAAGGGCTCGCCGTTCGCGACGGGCATGAACAACCCGCGCGTCTGGAACGGTGGCTTCATCTACGACAACTGCACGAGCGGCACGCCGCCGGCGGCGCTGGGCTTCCTCGGAACCGGCTGTGCGGGCTCGCTGGGCGTCTCGGCGCTCACCGGCGTCGCCCCGCCGGCGTTCGGTGGCACGGTCTCGATCGACGTCGACAACCTGCCGCTGAACCTCGGCTTCATGCTGATCGGCTTCGACAACCAGACGTCGCCGCTCGGCGCGCTGCCGCTCGACCTGACCGCGCTCGGTGCGGCTGGCTGCAAGCTGCACACGTCGATCGACCTGCCGCTTCCGCTGGCCGCGTCGAACAACCAGGCGAACTTCAGCCTGGGTGTCCCGGTCGACCCGACGCTGGCGTGCATCCAGATGCACTACCAGGTCTTCGTGCCGGACCTCGGCGCCAACAACGCGCTGAGCGCGGTGTTCTCGGACGCCGCGACGAGCATCATCGGCAACTGAGTCTGCCGCGACGTCGCTCGCCGGGTTCGGTCCTGGCGAGCCGCGCAGCTCGAGTCACCGACTCGGGCTGTCCCCCGAGAGGTCGTGCTCCAGAAGGAGTGCGGCCTCTTCGCGTTGGGTGACGCCCAGCCGGCAGAAGTGGCCCGAGCCGTTCGCCGTGCTCACGCCGCTCCGGCAGTCACCGAGACGAAGGTCACCGGCGGCCGACGCCGCCCCGGGCCGAGAGCGTCTCCGCCAGCACGTACTGGGCGAAGATCCGCCAGCCGGCGATCGCGGACTGTCGGCGGTCGTCACCCATCAGGTGGTCGCTGTAGCCGAAGTTCTGGCCGGACATCTGCTGCAGCACCGGCATCAACGCATCACCCATCGTGTTGGGGTGGAAGCGGATCAGCGGTTCGCGGGCATCTGGTCGGTTGCGGGTGAGGATGATCTCGCGGTTCTTGAGGGGCCGCGCGTCGGCGAGGTGGCGGACGATGGCTGGGATCGCGAGCGGTCCGAGCTTGAGCAGCTTGGCGAAGCCGAGAGCCTCCTCGTCGGGGTCTTCGGCGATGAGTTCCAGGAGCGCGGCAACCTCGGCGGCGAAGGGCACCGAATCATCCGGAACCGTTTCGGCCCACTTCGCATGCTGGGCGATGCGTTGGCGCACGGCTTCGAGGGCCTTGGGCGTCTCCTCGATGAGCGAGGTGCCGCGGAAGCTCTCGGCCAGGAATAAGCGCCTTCCGACGGGATGGAGGTGGAGGATGCACTCCCGGCCGAGCAGGCGTCGCAGATCGTCTGCGTTCGGGCTGTACTGGTGTGCGTGGTCCGATGGTGCGACGAAGAGGACCAGAGGGAAGTTGCCGAGCCGTGCTCCCTTGAGGTTGTCGAGCACCGTGACGTCGAACTCGACGTAGGCACCGCCGCGGTGGACAGCTTGGTCGATCGCCGAGGCATCGCGGAGGCGCAGCACGCCGCGCACGATGTTGGTGGCCATCATTTCGACGCGCTCGTGCAGCGTGAAGCTCGCGAGCCCCGACCCAGGGTCGACCTGGGCGCCGAGGCCTGCGGTCGCGAGGAGCGCGACGAGGGCGGTTCGATGGAGAGTCATGGCTTGCACATGCAGCCGATCGAGAAGGCCCTACCCGCTGCGGGGAAGTCTACCCTGTCCGGCCGCAGGGTGTGGGGGACGCCGCTCTGACGGGCACAGGAACGGGAACCGATCCGCGAACCCTCGCTCCCAGCGGGCCTGCAGGGCGTGCGCCTTCCCAGCCCGGAGCCTCCCCGTGCGATTGCGGGCTGCGATCGAGTGTTCGAAGATCCACGGATTCCATGCCCGAGATCTACGTGAGCACCGACGTCGAGGCGGACGGCCCGATCCCCGGGCCGCACTCGATGCTGTCCGTCGGCTCGGCGGCGTTCACCCTGGACAAACAGCTCCTCAGCACCTTCGAGGTCAACCTCGAGACGCTCGAAGGGGCAGTGCCCCACCCGCAGACGATGAAGTGGTGGGAGGGCTTCCCCGAGGCATGGGAGCACTGCCGGATGGATCCACAACCGGTCGTCGCCTCGATGCAGCGCTACTGCGACTGGTTGGATGCGCTGCCGGGCTCGCCTGTCTTCGTCGGCTACCCCGCGGGCTTCGATTTCACGTTCGTGCGGTACTACCTCGAGCGGTTCGCGGGACGTTGCCCGTTCGGGTTCGCGGCTCTCGATGTGAAGAGCTTCGCGATGGCGCTGCTCGGCACGGAGTTCCGCAAGACCGCCAAGCGATCGATGCCCCGCGCTTGGTTCGACCAGAAGCGGCACTCGCACCGTGCGCTCGAGGACGCGATCGAGCAGGGAGAGCTGTTCTGCAACATGCTGGCTGCGCGCGCGGAACTCCTGCGTGGGGTCGAGGACTGAGGCCTTGAACGGGCAACTCCCCCGAGTTCCGACTGCGGCGCCTGGCATCTCGCCGCTGCTCTGGTGCGCGCGCGGCACGGGCATCCTGATGTTCGGCCTCGTGCTCGGCGTGATGCACAACGGTGACTGGGAGGGCGGGTCGCCGGACGTCACCGAGGCCTTCGAGCGCGCGTTCCTCTACGTCCTCATGGCGAGCTGGCTCGTCGGACTCCGCTGGCCGAGCGTCGCGGGTCTCGCCGGAGCTGTGGGGTTCATCGGGCTGCAGTTCGTGCGCTGGTGGACGACGGGCGCGCCGAGCCTGGAGCCGGGCGTGCTCGTGACCGCGCTTCCGAGCCTGCTCTATCTGCTCGACGTGCGCGGCGCCGCAGCCGTCGATCCGCCGTAGCGCCTCCGGCTTCCCATGTGCTTCTGCGTGCGGCTGTCGTAACCGCAGTGGCAGTTCGGACAATCCAGGCGGAAAGCCCCGCGTGCCGCCTCGACGTGCGCGTCCGAGTAGAGGATGTCGCGCAGCCGCACCTCGTGCAGATTGCCGAGGGGAAACGTCACGTAGCAGAGCTGGACCGATCCATCCGCGCCGATCCACAGCATCTCGTACTTGTCGCAGGGGACGCGCATCTCCGAGCCCTTCAGCAGCCAGTCGGGAATGGACCAGAGGCCCAGCTCCGAGTGCTCGAGAAGGTGCGGTTCGGTGCGCTTCACCTCGACGAGGCGCTTCACCACGTGCTGGATCGCAGGTCGGTCCTCGTCCCGGAACTGCAGTCGCCCCTCTTCCCCTTCCGTGAAGTAGGGCAGCGAGTAGTGGACCAGGTCGACCTGCAGCGGGGTGTCGTACCTGCGGGCGAACTCGAGCACCTGGTCGAGGCTCCGATCGTTGGCCGTCGGGCGCATCAGCAGCCAGTTCAGACGGAGACGGACGCTGTCTCCGTAGCGTTCGCGCACCGCCGCGACGCCGCGTTCGACGCGTTCGAACGCGCCGGCTCGCCCGGTGTAGGCGTCGTAGGCTTCGTCCGTGCCGTAGAAGCCGATCGTCAGCGTGCGGAGTCCGGCCGCGACCAGGTCGTCGATCCGTCGCTCGAGCAGCGTGGCGTTCGTCGTCACGTAGACCCCGAGACCCGCGTCGATGCCGTGTTCGATCATCTGCGGCAGCTCGCGGTGGAGGAGCGGTTCTCCGCCGTAGAGCCGGATCGAATCGACGCCGGCATCCGCTGCGTCGTCGAGCATGTCCCGGACGACCTGGAGCGGGAGCTCCTGCTTGGGCATGAAGTCGCGCCCGTAGCGGCAACCCTCACAGCGGAGATTGCAGTTCGCCGTGATCGCGACGGTGAGGTTGCGGGTCCGAGGGCGGATCAACGCCGGCACGCGTGCCGCTGCGGAATGCTCCAGTGCACGCACCGCGACCGCTCGATCGACGAACCAGCGCTTCAGGCCGGGGCTGCGGGCGACCCACGGACGAAGGATGCGGCGGGCGGTGGTCTGGATGCTCACGGACGACTCTCCTCGAATGCGCCCCCTCCCGGGGTTCGAGTCTATCGCCGCGTTCGCTCCTGTCTGGTGGGTGCGCGGAACGGTGCTCCGCAATCAGCCCGCAGCGAAGCCCTCGGGTCGTTCGAGGAGCTCGAGCACGTGGCCGTCGGGGTCCCGCACGAAGAGCTGGCGCGCTCCGTCCGCACGTGGCTTCGGTCCGCGGACCTCGACACCTTCGCGCTGGAGGCGCTGCAGCCACGCCTCGAGGTCGAGGACCTCGACCGACCAGTGACGCTCGGTCGGCGGGACGTCGGGCGCGCTGTTGCGGCCGATCAGATGCAGTTCCTGCGCGTGGCCGACGCGGAGCCACGCGCCCGGGAATCCGAGGTCGGGTCGCGGCAGGGCTTCGAAGCCGAAGATGCCGCCGTAGAACGCGATCGAACGCTCGACGTCCTCGACGTGGAGCCCGACGTGGTCGATGCCGCGCACCTCCATCGCCTCAGGCTCCCGTTCCAGCGTCTGCCCGTCGGGGGTCGCCCGTCGCGGCGATCCGGTCGCAGGCTGCGACGAGATGCCGCGCGATTCCCGGCTCCCGAGACGAGTGTCCGGCGTCGTCGACGATCGCGTAGTCGGCCTCGGGCCACGCCCGGTGGAGCGCCTCTGCGCCCTCGATCGGGCAGACGACGTCGTAGCGTCCGTGGACGAAGAAAGTGGGCATCGAGCGGATGCGCTCCACGCCCTGCAGCAGCAGGTCGTCGGGGGTGAAGCGCTGGTTCCGGAAGTAGTGCGCTTCCAGGCGTGCGAGCGCCCAGGCCATCGAGTCCTCGGCGAAGTCGGCCGTGAACGCGGCGTTCGGCAGGAGCGTGCAGGACGCGCCCTCGTAGACGCTCCAGACCCGCGCAGACTCGAGCGCGGCGTCACGGTCCTCGCTCGTCAGGCGGCGCCAGTAGGCCTCGAGCAGGTCGCCGCGCTCCTCGGCCGGGATGTGCTCGGCGAACGTCCGCCAGCGCTCCGGCTGGATCGCACGCATGCCCTCGAGCCACCAGTCCAGGTCCCACTGCCGGAACAGCCAGATCCCGCGGAGCACCAGACTGCGGCAGCGATCGGGATGTCGGATCGCGTAGTAGAGCCCGAGCGTGCTGCCCCAGGACCCGCCGAACACGTGCCACGTGTCGATGCCGAGCTCCTCGCGCAGGCGTTCGAAGTCGGCGACCAGGTCGTCGGTGGTGTTGTCCGCGATCTCGCCGTGGGGGGTCGAGCGGCCGCAGCCGCGCTGGTCGACGAGGATGACCCGGAAGCGGTCCGGGTCGAAGAACCGGCGATCCGCCTCCGAGCAGCCGGCGCCCGGTCCACCGTGCACGAAGAGCACCGGCACACCGTCGGCCCGGCCGCACTCCTCCCAGTAGACCTCGTGGTTCCCACCGACCTGCATGCGGCCGGTCCGCAGCGGTTCGTGGGGACGATGGAGGACGCGGTCGACTTCGGGGGAGACGGCAGCCATGGCGGCAAAGGCTAGCCGATGGCTGCTGCGAGTCCCGAACCTACGGGCGCCGGTAGCGGACTTCGCCGCCGACGACGGTCATCAGCACCTTCGTGTTCGCGATCTCGTCGTCGGGCACCGCGAGGATGTCCTGCGACAGCACCACGAAGTCCGCGAACTTGCCGGGCGTGAGCGTTCCCTTGACGTCCTCTTCGAACGCTCCGTAGGCGGCGTCCCGGGTGTAGGAGCGCAGCGCCTCGATCCGGGTCATGCACTGCTCGGGGAAGAAGCGGGTGCCGTCCGCCGCCCGCCGCGTGACGCTGGCGTCGAAGGAAGCGATCGGGTCGATGCGCTCGACCGGAGCGTCGGTCCCGTTGACGATCACGGCGCCCGCGTCGAGCAGTGAGCGCCACGGGTAGGCACCTTCTCGCGCGCGCCCCTCGCCGAGGCGAGCGACCACGTAGGGCGCGTCCGACGTGCAGTGGATTCCCTGCATCGCGGCGATCACGCCGAGCTCCGCGAAGCGCGGGATGTCCGCGGGCGACAGGTGCTGCGCGTGCTCGATGCGGAATCGGCGTCCGGTCGGATCCTCACGGTCCTCCAGGACGGCTTCGAACACGTCGAGCGCCTCGCGGTTGGCGCGGTCGCCGATCGCGTGCACGCAGAACTGGGTGCGGACGTCGGCACAGAACCGAGCGAGCCGCTCAAGATCTTCCATCCGGCCGAGGCCCGTGCTCGACGCGCTGTCCGCGTATGGCTCGAGCAGCCAGGCACCGCGCGCGCCCAGGGCTCCGTCGATCGTCAGCTTGACGGCGTCGATCGTCAGGTAGCCGTTCCCGGCCCGCTTCGTCCGCCGGGCGGCGAACTCACGTTCGATGCGTCCGGCGCCGTCCCGGACCATCACCCAGAGGCGGACCGGCAGGTTGCCCTCGGCGGCCAGCTCCTCGAGCGCCCCGAGCTGCGAGAACGGCGTGCCCGCGTCCTGGAAGCTCGTGACGCCGTTCCGGAGGCATTCCTCCGCGGCGAGCTGAGCTGCCCGACGCAGATCAGCCCGAATCCTCGCCGGGGGGCGACGGCTCAGGTCTGCGGTGCGGACGCGGTCGACGAGGGTGGCGGCCGTCTCGCGGAACACGCCGCAGGGCTCGCCGTCCGGGCCGTGGAGGATCTCGCCCCCGGTCGGAGGTGCCGTATCACGATCGATCCCCGCGAGCTCCATCGCGCGTCGGTTGAAGAACGCCGCGTGGCCGCTGGCGTGTGTCAGCGAGACAGGGTGATCGGGAGTGAGGGACGACAGCAGCTCGTGCGTCGGGAACCCCTCGACGTCGGGGACCGGCCTCCGCCTCCACTTCTCCTGGTGCCAGCCGCGCCCGACGATCCACGTGCCGGCGGGAGCTTCTTCGGCGGCTCCGGCGACCAACCGGACGATGTCCTCCCAGGTCTCCGCCCGGGTCAGGTCCAAGACCTGGGCGAACTCGCCCATGCCGAGGAAGTGCCCGTGGCCCTCGATGAACCCGGGGACCACGGTGCGCCCGTCCAGTTCGATGAGCTCGGTGTCCTCGCCGATCAGCGGCGAGACCTCGTCCTCTCCGCCGACCGCGACGATCCGGCCGTCGCGCACGGCGAGCGCTCGCACGGTGCCGAGCGCGTCGTCCACGGTGTGGATGGCGCCGCCTCGCACGACGAGGTCCGCCGGCTCCTGGCAGAGAGCGACGCTCGCGAGGACGAACAGGGCGAGGACGAACTGCGTCAGCGTGCGGGGGAGCGACATCTTCGTTCAGACCTCCTCTTCGACGACCGGGTTGGTCAGGCGTCCGATCCCCTCGATCTCGATCGTCACCTCGTCGCCCGCCCGGAGGTAGCGCTGCGGCACTCTCGACATGCCGACGCCCTCGGGCGTGCCGGTCAGGATCACCGTGCCCGGGACGAGCGTCGTGCTCCCGCTCAGGAACGAGATGAGGCTCGCCACGTCGAAGATCATGTCGCCCGTGTGCGAGTCCTGGACGGTCTCGCCGTTCAGCTCGGTGCGGATGCGCAGCGCCTGGGGGTCGGGGATGTCGTCGGGCGTGACGAGGTAGGGACCGAGCGGCGCGAACGTGTCGAAGAACTTGCCCCGACACCACTGACCACCGCCGCGCGCGATCTGCCAGTCACGGGCCGAGACGTCGTTCGCGCACGTGTAGCCGAGCACGTGGTCGAGGGCTTCGGCGGGCGAGACGTTCTTGCACGGCTTGCCGATGACGACGGCCAGCTCACATTCGTAGTCGACCTCGTCGCTGCGCAGGTGCCGCGGCAGCACGATCGGCTGGCCAGGGTCCTGGGCTGCCTGGACGCCCTTGACGAAGAGCACCGGGTCCGAGGGCACCTTCGCCTTCACCTCTTCCGCGTGCCGACGGTAGTTGAGGCCGATGCAGAGGATCTGGGTGGGGACGACCGGCGCGAGGAGGCGCGCGATCCGGGCGGGTTCGTCAGTCCTGGTCAGCGCACCGTAGAGGTCCCCCTGCATCACGTGGAACGCGTCGGGAGAAGCCTTGTCGGCACCTGCCAGGCGGACCTGGCCATTCGGATCGAGGTAGCGGGCGAGGATCATGGATGCGCGATTGAAGCCGAGGCGCGCCGCGGAACCACCCCTCGGATCGGACTGCAGGGCCACGGGCGAGGATCCGGCGCCGCGCGCGTGACCAGGCGATCGGGTTCCTGCATCCTGCGGGCCCCATGACCCCGCCCAAGCCCGACACGATGGCGACCCGCGACGACCGCGCGGCATTCCTGTCGCTGGCCGCGGAGCACTACGAGAACTTTCCGGTGGGGTCCTTCCTGGTCCCCAGGCGGCTGCGGCCGCACATGCATCGGATCTACGCATTCGCGCGGATCGCCGACGACATCGCCGACGAGCACCGCGATGCGGATCTCCTGCACGCCTACCGCGAGGACTTCCTCGCACACGTCGGGGGAAGGGCGGCCAGCCCGCTCCCGCTCTTCGCCGACCTGGCCGAAACCATCGCGACGCTCGACCTGCCGGTCTCGCTGTTCACCGACCTGCTCGACGCGTTCGCGCAAGACCTCGTCGTCGGTCGCTACGCTTCGGACGAGGAGCTGTTCGCCTACTGCCGGCTCTCCGCAGATCCGGTCGGTCGAATCGTGCTCCGCGTCTTCGGCCATCGCGACCCGCGGCTCGACGCGCTCTCGGACCAGATCTGCACGGGGCTCCAGCTCCTCAACCACCTGCAGGACATCCGCTCCGACCTTGCCGAGCGCGACCGGATCTACTTCCCGACCAGCGACCTGGAGCGGTTCGGAGTCCGCGAGGCAGCCCTCCGCGCCGAGCGGGCGGACCCGGCGGTGCGGGCCTTGGTCGAGCACTGGCTCGACAGGACGGTCGCGATGTTCGCAGCCGGGTGGCCGCTGACGGACTCGGTCGGTGGCCGGCTCCGGCTCGAGCTGCGCGCGATCGTCGGGGCTGCCTGTGCTGCAGCGCGGCGGATCCGCAGTGCGGACCACGACGTGCTCGCCGGCAAGGTGCGCCTCGGCAAGCTGGATCACCTGGGCGCTCTGGTCGGAGCCTTCTCGGGCCGCCGGCCCGCGGTCCTGTGCGCGCCTCGCGCCCGATCAGGGGGCCGTGCGTGACCACCGGCGAGTCATCCGGCATCGTGACGCAGGAGGCCATGTCCCCTTCGACCCGTCGCGCATCGATCGATCCAGCGCCTCCGGCTGCGTCCCTCGCGCCGGCGGCCATCGCACGGCAGTCGCGGTCGAGTTTCCTCGCGGCATTCGTCTTCCTCGCCCCCGAGCGCCGAAGGGGCCTCGAAGCGATCTATGCGTTCTGCCGAGCCGTCGACGACGCGGCCGATGACGCGCGCGACGCGGCGCAGGCCGACGCGTGGCTCGGTTTCTGGGAGGCGGAGCTCGATGCGGCCGTCGCCGGCGAGCCGTCCACGCCGACCGGGCGGGCGATCCAGGAAGCGATCGGCTGCTTCGGGGTCGATCCCGAGCATCTGCGCGCGGTGATCCGCGGCGTGCGGATGGATGCCGAGCCGGTCGCGTTCGAGTCACTCGCGGATCTCGACGAGTACTGCCACCTCGTTGCGTCCGCGGTCGGCCTCGCGTGCCTGCCGGTGTTCGGCGCGAGCGGCCGGGAAGCGGACGATTACGCGCGGAAACTCGGCCTCGCGCTGCAGCTGACCAACGTGCTCCGTGACATCGCCGAGGACGCGCGGCTCGGACGCATCTACCTCCCGCGGGATTCCCTCGTGCGTCACGGTGTCGATCCGGCATGGCTCGGCGGTGGGGGGCCAGCGGCTGCCTACGCAGCTGGCGGGCCGGTCGAAGCCCTCGTCGAGGATCTGGCAGCGCAGGCCGCGGCCCGCTTCGACGCGGCGGCGCAGGCGCTGCCCCGCGGTCAGGAGCGGGCGCTCCGCCCGGCACGGGCGATGGCCGCCGTCTACGCGCGACTCCTCGTCCTCGTCCGGAGGCGAGGAGGGCGGATCGACCAGGGCGGGCGGCTCCGCGTGACCAGGCTCCGCAAGATCCTGATCCTCGCTCGCACGTGGTGGCTGCCGCGTTGATCCGGTCGGCACCGGCCCCGTGACCCGGGGCCAGCGATCGGGCATCCTCCTCCGCCATCTTGGCAACGGTCGGCAAGCAGCGGGCATTCGTGCTCGGCGGAGGCGTGGCGGGGATCGTCGCCGCTCTGTCGCTCGCGGACCGCGGCTTCCAGGTGGAGCTGATCGAAGGCAGGAGCCGACTGGGCGGCCGGGCCTTCACCCTTCCCGACCGGGACACCGTCACCGGCTGCGACAACGGGCCGCACGTGATGCTCGGCGCCTATGCGGCGATGCGCAGACTCCTGCGTCGGCTGGGCACCGAGGCGGACTTCGTGCGACCACGTGCGCTGCGTCTCGCCTACGCCGACGTCGATGGGGCGATGGCCTCGCTGTCGCTGGCGCGCGGACCTGCTCCCCTGATGTTCGGGCCGGCGCTGCTCGCGCTTCGCGGGATCGGGCTCGTCGACCGCTTGCGCGCGCTCGGCGGCCTCGTCGCGGTCCTCCTGCCCTGCCCGGTGTCGTGGACGGTCGAGGACTGGATCCAGAGCCGGAGGCAACGAGGTCGGCCGAGGGACTTCCTCTGGGACCCGATGTGCCGCGCGATCATGAACGCCGAGCCCGACCGGGTCGGGGCGCGGTGCTTCCTGCACACGCTGCGCCGAGCCTTCCTGGGGAGCGGCGATGCGGCCGCGATCTGGCTGCCGGTGCGACCCTGGTCGGAGATCCTGGGCGAACCCGCCGCCCGCGCGCTCGCCGCTTCGGGCGTGCGCGTGCGGTGCGGCGAAGCGGTCAAGGGCCTGGAGCTGGAGCGCGGAGCGCTCACCGCGCTCCAGCTGGCGGACGCACGGATCGAGCTCGACGCACGGGACGTGGTGATCTCCGCGCTGCCCTGGCATGCACTGGACCGACTCCTTCCCGATCGTGTTCCCGAAGCAGACCGACTCGGCGCGTCGCCGATCGTCTCGGTCTACTTCGAGGCGGACCGGGAACCCGGGCTTCCGTTGGAGCCGCTGATCTCGCTGGTCCGTGGGACGCCGTTCCACTTCCTCGCGCGTCGCCCGGGCGAGGGCGGTCGCAGGTACGCGGTCCTGTCGGGCGGGGGCGCGGACCTCGTCGGCCTACCGGCGGCGGGGATGATCGAAGCGGCGCGCGCGCAGCTGCTGCGGCACTTCCCTCGAGCTGACCGCGAAGCGTTGCTCGAGGCGCGTGCCCGGCTGACCAAGGAGGCCGCAGCCACGTTCGTGCACGCGCCCTCGTCGGACGGGTCCAGGCCGGAGCCGGGCGCAGTTCCCGGGGTGGGTCGGCTGTTCGTGTGCGGGGATTGGACGAGCACCGGGCTCCCTTCGACCCTGGAAGGCGCGGCAGAGTCGGCAGAGCGTGCGGTGCGGGCCGTCCAGACCCATCCGCGCTGATTCCCGCCCACGGTGGGCGGCGGCAGCCCGTGTTGCCGTGACCAACCGTCGGCAATTCTCCAGCAGTCGCGCGTGTTCGGGAGGGTCCGGACGGATGGCCACCGGCCAGGGGCTGGTTCCGCGTCCGGCGACCGAGGTGCACCGTTGCGACTGCTGATCCTCTCCTTGGCGATGGGCGCGTTCTGGTTCGCGCTCTCCGGTCACACCGAGCCGCTGATCCTCGGTTGTGGCGCTGCGTCGATCGCGATCGTCGCCGTCATCACGCACCGGATGGGGGTCGTCGACCGAGAGGGATTCCCGTTCGAGATCCTGTTCCGCGCGCTGGCCTACTCCGCGTGGCTCGGCGTCCAGATCCTCCAGTCGAGCCTCGCTGTCGCGAAGGTCGTCCTGTCCCCGCGGATGGCGATCTCGCCTCGCCTCGTCCGTGTGCCGCTCCGGCTTCGGACCGACCTCGGACGCGCGATCTACGCGAACTCGATCACGGCGACACCGGGCACGGTCTGCATCAACGTCTGGGACGACCACCTCGTCGTCCACGCGTTGGACGAGGGATCGGCGCAGGGGCTGGTGAACGGCGACATGGAAGCCCGCGTCGCGGTCGTCGAGTGCTCACAGCGCGAGGTTCGCCGTGGGGAGGTCGACTGATGTTCGTCCCGGTCGTGATCGCCGTGGTCCTCACGATGGGAATGGCCCTGGTCCGCGCGCTGTGTGGCCCGACGCTCTACGACCGGATCCTCGCGCTGAACATGTTCGGGACGGTCACCGTCATGTTGCTGAGCGTGTCGGCGTTCGTCGCCGGCCGTCCGGACTTCCTCGACATCGCGATGGTGTACGCGCTGATGAACTTCATCGGCACGACCGCGGTGCTGAAGTACTTCCGGTACGGGGACCTCGGAGGGACCGGCCATGACGTGGAGCCGACCCGCCCGGAAGGAGAAGCGCTGCGATGATCGAAGCGCTCCTCGAACTGCTGAGCTGGGCTTGCGTCCTCTCCGGCGCCTTCTTCACGCTCGTAGGAGGGATCGGCATCCTTCGGATGCCCGACCTGTTCAGCCGGCTCCATGCTTCGGGCGTCGCCGACATGCTCGGCGCGGGCCTCCTCCTGGTCGGCCTGATGCTCCAGGCCGACTCGTTCTGGACGGTCGCGAAGATCGGCATCCTGCTCGGCTTCTTCGCGCTCACCTCACCGACCGCAGCCCACGTGGTCGCCAAGTGCGCGCTGCACACCGGGGTGCAGCCCATGACTGGAGAGGGTCCATTCCGCGCGAGCCGGCCGGCCGACCGGGAGGGGGCGTCATCGAAACCCTGATCGATGTCGTGCTGCTCGCGTTCCTGCTGATCGTCGCGCTGGCGGCCGTCGTGCAGCGCAACCTGCTCGCAGTCGTTCTCCTGTTCGCGGTCTACAGCCTCCTTTCCGCGGCGCTGTTCACCAGCCTCAAGGCCGTGGACGTCGCGATGACCGAGGCGGCGGTGGGAGTCGGCGTCTCCACCGTGTTGATGCTGGCGACGCTGTCGCTGACGACGCACCGAGCCAACCGGCTGCCGCGTCGCTCCGTCCTGCCGCTGATCGTGGTCCTCGCGACCGGAGCAGCCCTCGTCTACGGCACGCTGGACATGCCGGCTTTCGGCGATCCAGGTGCCCCGATCCACGGACACGTGGCGGGGGACTACCTCCGCCGGTCGATCGCCGAAACGGGGATCCCCAACGTCGTCACGTCCGTTCTTGCCTCCTACCGCGGCTTCGACACGCTCGGCGAGACGTGCGTCGTCTTCACGGCGGGTCTCGGTGTGCTGCTCCTTCTCGGAACGCGGCGAGGCTCGAGGGGGGAGGCCACGCAGCCATGACCGACCACGTCGTGCTGCGCGTCATCGGCAAGCTGCTGATCCCGTTCATCCTCGCCTACGGCCTCTACGTCCAGGCGCACGGGGACTTCGGGCCGGGCGGTGGGTTCCAGGCCGGTGTGATCGTCGCGGCCGGACTCATCCTCTACGGGCTGATCCACGGCGTGGCGGCGACCCAGAGAGTGGTTCCTCCTCGGCTCGTCGAGGCGCTCGCAGCGGTCGGCGTCCTGATCTACGCGGGGGTCGGTGTCGTCACGCTGGTCCTCGGAGGCAACTTCCTGGGCTACGGCGCGCTCGACCACTCGCCGTCACACGGACAGCACACGGGGGTCTTCCTCGTGGAGCTCGGCGTAGGCGTCGCCGTCGCGTCGGTCATGCTCGCGATCTTCTACGCGTTCGCGTCACGCAAGCCGATCGCGTCCGGAGGAGGAAGGCGCTGATGTCGATCCTCGCCCACTACAACGACTGGGCCGTCATCGTGTTGATGATGGCAGGGCTCTACATCGTCATCTCGACGCGGAGCTTCCTGAAGAAGGTCGTCGGTCTGAACCTGTTCCAGACCTCGGTCATCATCTTCTACATCTCGATGGCGAACGTGACCGGTGCCGCGGCGCCGATCGTCACGGAGCCGGTCGACGCGGCGGACTACGCGAATCCGCTGCCCCACGTCCTGATGCTCACGGCGATCGTCGTCGGCGTCGCGACGACTGCGGTGGGACTCGGGATCCTGGTCAGGATCCACGAGGCCTACGGCACGGTGGAAGAGGACGAGATCGTGCGCCACGACTTCGACTCGTGATGGACCACCATCTGCCAGTCCTGGTCGTCGTCACCGCGCTGGTCGGTGCGCCACTCTGCATCCTCGTCCGGCAGCCGCGCGTGGTCTGGGGGCTGTTCACGGCGATCACGTGGTCGATCGCGGCGATGGCGGTCACGTTGCTCCTCCAGGTGTTGAGCGAGGGCCCGGTCCGGTATGCGCTGGGCGGCTGGCCCCCGCCGCTCGGCATCGAGCTCCGGGTCGACGTCCTCGGCGGATTCGTGCTGACGATCGTCTCCGGAATGGCGGCGGTGGTTGCCCCCTACTCGCTCCGCAGCGTGGAGCAGGAAGTCGATGCGGCCCGCGTCCACCAGTTCTACGCGGTGCTGCTTCTCGCACTGACCGGGCTGCTCGGCCTCACGGCGACGGGCGACATCTTCAACGCGTTCGTCTTCCTCGAGATCTCGTCGCTGGCGACCTACGTCCTCGTGTCGCTCGGCAGGGACCGCCGCGCGTTGGTCTCGGCGTTCCGCTACCTGGTGATGGGAACGGTCGGCGGGACCTTCTTCCTGATCGGGATCGGCTTCCTCTACGTGCAGACGGGGACGCTGAACATGCTGGACCTGGCTGCGATCCTGCCGCAGTGGATCGACACGCGGACCTCCGCGGTGGCCTTCGCGTTCCTCACCGTCGGTCTGAGCCTCAAGCTGGCGCTGTTCCCCCTGCACCTCTGGCTGCCGGGCGCCTACTCCTACGCGCCGTCGGTGGTGAGCGCGTTCCTGGCGGCGACGGCGACGAAGGTCGCGGCCTACCTGATGCTACGCGTGTTCTTCACCGTGTTCGGGCAGGCGGTGGCGTTCGGCGAATTGCCCGTGGCTGCGACCCTGCCGGCCGTCGGCTTGTTCGGCGCGCTGGCGATGTCATTGGTCGCGGTGTTCCAGACCAATCTGAAGCGGCTGCTCGCGTACTCGAGCATCGCACAGATCGGCTACATCGTGACCGCAGCGAGTCTGGGCACACAGGCCGGTCTGACCGCAGGGATCGGACACCTCTTCAACCACGCGATGATGAAGGGTGCTCTCTTCCTCGCGGTCGGCTGCATCGCCTACCGGATCGGTTCGGTGCGGCTCGAGGAGATCCGCGGGCTCGGTCGGCGGATGCCGTGGACCGCCGCTGCGATCTTCGTCGGCGGAGCGAGTCTCGTCGGGATGCCGCTGACGGCGGGCTTCATCAGCAAGTGGCACCTCGTGTCGGCGATCCTGGCCGAAGGGCAGTGGGGACTCGTCGCGCTGATCCTGACGAGCTCGCTGCTCGCGGTCGCGTACGTCTGGCGGATCGTCGGGTTCCTGTACCTGCGTGATGCGCCCAGTGGCGCTGCCCCGGTCCGCGAGGCGCCGCTGTCGATGCTCGCGCCGACCTGGGCCCTGGTGCTGGCCAACGTGTGGTTCGGTCTCGACACGAGGGGTTCCCTCGGCGTGGCCACCCAGGCTGCGCTCGGCCTGCTCGGAGGACAGCCATGACGGTCGAGACCAGGGTGCTGTTCGCGCTCCTTCTCCCCCTCTTGGGAGTGCTCGGAGTCCTGCTGGCGCGTCGACGCCCGAACGTCCGGGAAGCCGTGAGCCTCGCGGTCGGCGCGAGCCTCTTCCTGGCGGTCGCATCCCTCGTAGGACCGATCACGGCCGGAGCGGACGGGCACGTCGTGCTGGCGCGACCGCTGCCCGGCGTCGCCCTCGAACTGCGGCTCGAGCCGCTCGGCGTCCTGTTCGCGCTCGTGGCGAGCTTCCTCTGGGTCGTCACGACGATCTACGCGATCGGCTACATGCGGGGCCACGGAGAGGGCCATCAGACGCGGTTCTTCGCGTGCTTCGCGGGTGCCTTCTTCGGCGTCGTCGGGGCTGCGTTCTCGGGCAACCTCCTGACCCTGTTCTTCTTCTACGAGATCCTGACCGTCGTCACCTACCCGCTGGTGACGCACGCCGGGACCGAGGCCGCGCGCCGGGCGGGGCGCACCTACCTGGGCGTCCTGCTCAGCACTTCGATCGGCCTCTTCCTGTTCGCGATCGTCTGGACATGGACCGTCGCGGGGACCGTGGACTTCGTGCCCGGCGGAGTCCTGGATGGTCGAGCGGATCGGGTGGCAGCGAGCGTCATCCTGGCGCTCTTCGTGTTCGGGATCGGCAAGGCGGCGGTGATGCCGTTCCACCGCTGGCTGCCGGCCGCGATGGTCGCGCCGACGCCGGTCAGCGCGCTGCTGCACGCGGTCGCCGTCGTGAAGACCGGTGTGTTCGCGCTCCTGAAGGTCTCGATCTACGTCTTCGGCACGGACTTCCTGTTCTCGGTCCCGATCCGCGAGCCGCTCCTCTGGGTCGCCGCCACGACGATCGTCCTCGCGTCGCTGATCGCGATGCGGAAGGACAACCTGAAGGCCCGACTCGCGTACTCCACGATCGGCCAGCTGTCCTACATCGTGATGGGTGCGCTCCTCGCGACGCCGTCGGCGAGCGTCGGCGCGGGCCTCCACGTCGTCACGCACGCCTTCGGCAAGATCACGCTGTTCTTCGCGGCGGGTGCGTTCCTGGTGGCCGCGCACAGGACCGAGGTGGGGCAGCTGCGCGGGATCGGCCGGCGGATGCCGTGGACGAGCGCGTTCTTCCTCATCGGCAGCCTGAGCATCATCGGGCTGCCGCCGTTCGGCGGGATGTGGAGCAAGTGGCTCCTGGGGTTGGGGACGCTGGAGGCGGGCGAGCCGTGGCTGCTCGGGGTGCTGCTGTTCAGCGCGCTCTCGAACTTCGCGTACCTGCTGCCGATCCCGGTGCATGCGTTCTTCGGCGAGCCGGATGACCCGTCATCCCTCGAAGGCGTGCGGGAGGCGCCGCTCGCCTGCCGCATCGCGATGGCGATCACCGCGTCGGGGTGCGTGGCCCTGTTCTGCTTTCCCGGACCGGTTCACGACTTCCTTCGACCTGTTCTGAGCGTGGGGCCATGACGCGCGCATCGAAGACTGCACGCTCGCGGACAAGGCGGCGGATCCCTGTGCCGATCTGGGTCTTCCTCGTCGCCTGCGTCGTGCTGCTGGGGCTCGACGCGGTGATCCATCGCCACGTCGTGCATCCCTTCGAAGGGATGTTCGGCTTCTACCCCCTCTACGGCTTCGCGGCCTGCGTGCTGCTCGTGCTCGCGGCGACCCAGATGCGGCGCGTCGTCGGGCGTCGGGAGGACTACTACGATGCTGGTTGAGTGGCCGCCGTTCGGGTTCCTGCTCGCAGGCGCCGTGCTCGCGCTCGTGCTGCCCGGGCGGGCGGCTGCGATCGTCTCGATCGTCGCCCCCGTGCTCGGTTTCGTGCACGTCGCGGTGCTCACGGAGGGCACGGAGTGGACGATCCGCCTGCTCGGGCTCGAGCTCGTGCCGGGCAGGGTGGATCGGCTCAGCCTGCTGTTCGGCTACCTGTTCCACCTCGCGGCCTTCCTCGGCGCCGTCTACTCGTGGCACGTCCGTGACCGGGTGCAGCAGGTCGCGGCGTTGGGCTACGCGGCGAGCGCGGTCGGCGTGGTGTTCGCCGGCGACATGCTGTCGCTGTTCGTCGCCTGGGAACTGATGGCCGTGACTTCCGTGTTCCTGATCTGGGCGCGGCGGACCCGGGCATCGATCGGGGCGGGTCTGCGCTACGTGCTCCTCCAGGGGCTGTCCGGCCTCGTGCTGCTGGCAGGCGTCCTGATGCGCAACGCGGAGACCGGGACCCTGGCCGTCGGCCCCATCGGGATCGAAGACGGTGAGGTCTTCGCGTGGCTGATCCTCGCTGGGGTCGGCATCAAAGCCGCGTTCCCGGGCGCGCACGTCTGGCTGACGGACGGATACCCGAACGCGACTCCGACCGGCGCGGTCTGGCTGAGTGCGTTCACGACGAAGGTCGCGGTCTACGTGCTGGCACGCTGTTATCCGGGCACCGAGTTGCTGGTGGTCGTCGGCGCGGTGATGGCGGCGTTCCCCATCTTCTACGCGGTCATCGAGAACGACCTGCGGCGCGTGCTGGGCTACAGCATGATCAACCAGATCGGGTTCATGGTGGTCGGCGTCGGCATCGGCACCGAACTCGCGGTCAACGGCGCAGTTGCGCACGCGTTCAACGACGTGCTCTTCAAGGGGCTCCTGTTCATGTCGATGGGCGCCGTGCTCCACGTGACCGGCCGGACCGGCGGAGCGAGCCTGGGCGGACTCGCGCGGAAGATGCCGTTCACCGCGGCCTGCTGCGTGGTGGGAGCTGCGTCCATCTCCGCATTCCCGCTCTTCTCGGGCTTCGTCAGCAAGTCGATGGTGATGGCCGCTGCGCTGGAGGAGCATCACGAGGTCGTCTGGCTCGTGCTGCTCTTCGCGTCGGCCGGCGTCTTTCATCACGCGGGGATCAAGATCCCGTACTTCGCGTTCTTCGCGCCGGCCCGCGTCAGCACGGATCACGTCCGGGAGGCGCCATGGAACATGCGATGGGCGATGGGGCTGGCGGCGTTCCTCTGCATCACGTTCGGCGTCCGACCCGGCTACCTCTACGCGCTGCTGCCGTTCCCGACCGCGTTCACGGCGTACGACGCGACGCACGTGCTGGCCCAGACGCAGCTCCTCTGTTTCTCCGCACTCGCCTTCGCCTGGTTGCGGTGGACCGGGCTCTATCCAGCGGAGGTTCCCTCGACCAACCTCGATGTCGACTGGCTCTGGAGGGTGCCCGGGCTGCGAGGGTGGAGGCTGGCCGGGACCAGCGTCGAGCGGGTCGCGGGCAAGATCCGCGGCGGCTCCCGCAACGCGCTCGGCGCGATCCTCCGGGGCCTGACGAGGAGCCACGGTCCGCATGGGGTCCTCGCGCGCACTTGGCCCACCGCGAGCGTGATGGTGTGGGTCGCCGTATTGCTGAGCGGCTACCTGCTGCTCTACTTCGCCCGGATCTGACCGGTGGTGTCGTGCGGCCCCGCCGGGTGCTGCGATCGAGGTCTCGGTGGGGCACAGGCGACGATCGGGACCTTATCGAACCTATCGGCAAAACCGCTTGGGGGCCTCGGCGCCCCGCTCTATAGGCTTCGCCCCTTCGCGCCGACCGGCGCGAACACCCGATTCCTCATCCGGCGTCCTGGCTGACCAGCCGGCCGCCGACCCGAATCCTTCCCGAAGACAACCCCACCAGACCGGAGATACGCACATGGCAGTTCTCGTTGGCAAGCAGGCTCCCGACTTCAGCGCCCAGGCCGTCATGCCCGACGGCTCGTTCCAGGAAGTCAAGCTGTCCGACTACAAGGGCAAGTACGTCGTCCTGTTCTTCTACCCGCTCGACTTCACCTTCGTGTGCCCGAGCGAGATCATCGCGTTCCACAACCACGTCGGCGAGTTCAAGAGCCGGAACTGCGAAGTGCTCGGCGTCTCCGTCGACTCGCACTTCACGCACGCCGCCTGGCGCAACACCCCGGTCGAGAACGGCGGCATCGGCGCGATCGACTACCCGCTGATCGCCGACCTGACCAAGTCGATCGCCGCGGACTACGACGTCCTGACCGGCAACGGCGCGGTCGCCTTCCGCGGCCTGTTCCTCGTCGACACGAACGGCATGGTCCGCCACCAGATCGTCAATGACCTGCCGCTCGGCCGGAACGTCGAGGAAGCGATCCGCATGGTCGACGCGCTGCAGTTCCACGAGCAGCACGGCGAGGTCTGCCCGGCCAACTGGAAGAAGGGCAAGGCCGGCATGAAGGCCAACGCCGAAGGCGTCGCCAGCTACCTGAAGGAGAACGCCAGCAGCCTGTGAGCTGCTGCGCGTGAGGGTTGCCGGCGGCGCGACCGCCGCCGGCGATCCAGCTGTGCGCGTGCTCCCGCGGATGCGGTCGAGCCGGGCGCACGAATCGGCGATGCCAAGGACCCGACCGGGACGTCCCGTCGTGGGGCCGCCGCGACCTCGGCTCGCGGAGTATCCTCTCCCAGGCCTCGAGCTTCCCTACCGACCGATCCGTGCGCTCCGCCTCTCTCCTCCTGCTGTCGCTCCTCGCCGCCTCGGCGCAGGCGCAGAACCACTGCCCGGACGGTGGGTTCGGTGGCGACGTCGGTAGCTTCGACCTCGACCCGGTGACGGGCACGGACTCCCACCTGGGCCTGGAGTTCCTCGGCGGCGAATACTT
>JAQCBR010000244.1 GCA_027621295.1 Planctomycetota bacterium | reverse complement strand
CTTGGCGGAGTTGACGGCGCACTGGGACGAGCTGCTTGGGGCTGTCCAGGTGGAGACGCCGGACGACTCCTTCGATCTGATCATGAATCGCTTCCTGCTCTACCAGACGGTCAGTTCGCGGCTCTGGGGTCGGACGGGCTTCTTCCAACCGGGTGGCGCCTTCGGCTTCCGGGATCAGTTGCAGGACGTGATGGCCCTGGGTCATGCACGACCGGACGTCTACCGCGAGCACCTGCTGCGGTGCGCCTCGCGACAGTTCGTCGAGGGCGACGTGCAGCACTGGTGGCACGAGCACACGGGGCGGGGACTGCGGAGCCGGTGCTCCGACGACCGGCTGTGGCTACCCTTCGCGGTCGCACATTACGTGCAGTCGACCGGTGATCACGGCGTCCTCGACGAGCAGCGATCGTTCCTGAGCGCGCCTCCGCTGGCGCCGGATGAGCAGGAATCCTACGGAGAGCCCGAGGTCGCGGGCGACGCTGGTTCGTTGTACGAGCACTGCGTCCGGGCCATCGAATGCAGCCTGACCGTCGGCGCCCACGGGCTGCCTCTGATCGGTGCCGGTGACTGGAACGACGGCATGAATCGCGTCGGGTCTCTCGGGCGCGGGGAGAGCGTCTGGCTGGGTTGGTTCCTCTCTCAGGTCCTGCGGGACTTCGGCGCGCTCGCGCTGCAGAGGGGCGACGAAGCGCGGGCGAGCCGCTGGAGCGAGGCGCGCGCGCGCCTGTTGGCGATGCTAGAGGAGACCTGGGACGGTGACTGGTACCGTCGCGCCTACTTCGACGACGGCACGCCGCTCGGTTCGGCGCAGGCGGAGGAGTGTCGGATCGACGGCATCTCGCAGAGCTGGGCCGTGCTCAGCGGTGCGGCTCCGCAGGGGCACGCTGAACGCGCGATGGACTCGGCTTGCATGCAGCTGGTGCGCCGGGGTGCCGGGCTGATCCAGCTGCTGACGCCGGCGTTCGATGCGTCCGCGCTCGAGCCTGGCTACATCAAGGGCTACGTGCCGGGCGTGCGGGAGAATGGAGGCCAGTACACCCACGCGGCTCTCTGGACGGTCATGGCGATCGCGAAGCTCGGGCAGGGAGACGAGGCGGTGGAGCTGCTCCACATGCTCAACCCAATCAACCACACGCGAACGCCGGCTGATGTGGAGCGGTACCGCGTCGAGCCTTATGTGGTGGCTGCTGACGTCTACTCCCACCCGCAGCACCTGGGCCGCGGCGGCTGGACCTGGTACACCGGCTCGTCGGCGTGGATGTACCGGCTCGGACTGGAGTCGATCCTCGGGCTGACCCGTCGAGGCGACACGTTCGCGATCGCGCCGTGCATCCCTCGGTCGTGGCCGGGCTTCACGGTCCGCTGGCGGCACGGCGGGAGCAAGTACGTCATCGAGGTCACGAACCCGGAGCGCTCCACGCGAGGGGTCGCGACGGCGGAGCTGGACGGGGTCCTCGTCGCTGCCGACGCGATCCCGCTGGTGGACGACGGCTCCGAGCACCGACTGTCGGTGGTGATGGGAGTCGCCTGAGGCTCTTGGCGACCCAGGCGAGCCGCGGCTCCGGCCCACGCCCGCGGCGGCGTGGGGCGGGTCGGAAGGCCGTAGTCATGCTGGGCTCCCGGGGCGGTCGGGGCGCTGCGTCTGCGCTCGCTGCTCCAGGAGCGAGGCCGGCTTCGGGCGGTCCCGGTCAGGCTCTTGCTGCTGGCAGGTGGTCGGCGGGGCGCCGGATCGGCGTCGAGTCGGCTTGGCGGCATCGAAGACACGCCGGCTGACGATCCCCGGATGGGTCTCCTCGACGTGGATCCAGTCCTCTTCAGGGTTGGGGACCAGCCGAGGGCCGTACGGCTCTCTGCGCTCGGTCGCCCTCCCGTTCGAGACCTTGAAGAAGCGCGCGTCGGTCCGCCGGTTCCAGACCAGGTCGCCGACGTACATCGGGTTCGTGAGGATGGACCGGATGGTCGAGGCCGTCCACGCGCCCGAGTAGATGTGCGCCCACTCGGCGTTCCGCGGGGAGGGGACTCCCTCGTCGTTCAGCACGTTGGCGATGGCCCGGTACCCCTTCCAGGTCACGGTCTCCAAAGAGGCCAGCAACTGCGTGGAGCTTGGGAAGCACTCTCAGTGGATCTCGAGCACGGGTAGCGCTAGTACCATCGAGTTGCGGCGTCCTCCTCATGAGTATGAGTGGGATGAACTAGGTGTTGAGCTACTTGTGAACGGCGTCAAGTCCAATCTAGAGGATGCCCGCAAGCGCCATGAGCGACTCAGCAGCGAGTTTCGGCCTGCCGTGCGCAAGAGCAAGACTGGTTCGCTGTTCTCCGAGAAGCACGCCGCACAGCAAGAGGTGCAGCGCCTGGAGCGGCTGGAGGTCGCTGTGGTCGAGTTCGCTGAGGACCTGCGGAGCGCGTGCTCGATGACCCGCGACTTGCTTTGTTGCCCGACCTGTAAGCAAGTGGCAAACCCCGTTCACGAGTTCCAGGTGGGGGACGGCACCTTCCAATGCAAGTACAGTGGATGCGGTACGACTTGGGGGACACGCCTGTGCCGCTGCGGTAAGCCCTACGCGAGCATGTTGCCGAGCGGCAAGTTCGCTGAGCCTGTCGCGTTGGGCGCCGGCTGGGAAGATCGCCTCTATGGATGTGATCTCCTCGCTATTCCTGCCCGGGCGGCCAATGGGGAGTGGTCGTTTGTGTGTCCTGAGTGCGGTGAAATCAGCTGACCTAGGGTGCTACGCGGCGGTTGGTGCAGCCAGTGGCCGCTGCAGGACTCGTCTACGCATGTTCCGTGAGAGTCGTCCGGCGCTGAGTCGCGATTCGGTACTAGGCGATCCCAGTGGGCCTGCTTACCAGTGCCTACCTCAAGCCCAGCGCCCCGGAATTGCGCGGTGAGCGACGTCATCTTCGCTCGCTGAGCGACTCGATCCCGACTTCGATGGTGAGGCGGTCTCACACGCCCCAGGCTTGTGCCATGTGGATCGCCTACATCAACACGAAGCCCTATGTGTTCCTGGCCGGAGCGCTGTTGCTTGCAGTCTGCGCGCTGGGTCTTCGCGAGAGGTCGGGGTGGCAATGGAGCCGGCTCCAGGTCGTTGCGGTGGCTGAGCTCGTCTTCGTGGCGGCCTTCGTCGTGTTCTGGACCGAGCTCGGGCCCTTCGTTGGGCAGCGCGTTCGCGCCGAGCATCGGCTGGTGTGGACCATCGAGGCGGTGGTTCCGGGGGGTGAGGCGGTAGTCGAGCTTACGTTCATCGAGCACCCCGGGCGCTTTCTCGCCATCGCCGCTCAGGAGCTCGCGAGTCACCTCTAGCCCACCGAGGCGGGTGAGGCCGTTGGTACCTTCAGCGTCGCCTTCGACTACGGGCACGTACGCGGCGACTCACTCGACTAGATCGCGGGGCTCTCCGACTGGTCGCAGTCCAGCTCTGCTGTCGGCACCCGGGGTGAGCCGCGGACCTCGCCCTGGGACTGACGATTGATCGAGCCGTGCTAGCGAGCTCCACCGCCATCTCTCGATCGAAGAGACGCAGGACCAGAGTTCGGTCCTCCTTGGCTCCCGACGAGGTCGCTGGCGCTCATCCCGGTGGCGGGCCGCCCGAGCAGGGTCTAGGCTGCTGCCCATGGGTTGGGCCATTGCAGCAGCAGGTCTGTTCTCGGCGGCGGGAGCCGCACTCGACAGGGATTGGTTCATGAACCACCGCAAGGCCCAGCGGCTCGTGCGCCTGTTTGGCCGGGGGGGAGCGCGCGGGATCTACGCTGCCCTGGGCGCAGGGCTCTTGGTGGCCGGCGTGCTGATGGGACTCGGCATCATCGAAGAGTGAGCGCCTTGCCGGGGCGCTCGGTGCTCCAGGCTCTTGCGGTCCGTCCTCA
>JAQCBR010000243.1 GCA_027621295.1 Planctomycetota bacterium | reverse complement strand
GTGCAGGCACCGAGCGCCCGCAGCGCGGGCAGCGCGGCGCGGGTGGCGCCAACGCCGCGGGCGGCTTCGGTGGCCGCGGTGGCATGGCCGGCATGATGGGCATGTTCGGCGGCGATCAGAACCTGACCCTGATCGCGAACGACAAGCTGGAGGGCAAGGTCCTCGGCAAGGTCGTCGAGGTGAAGGACGGCATCGCGAAGATCGAGTTCGACGGCCTGCGTGAGGTCGAAGGCGACATCGCCGAGCTGGGCATGTCGATGCTCGGCGGCGGCCGCGGCGGTTTCGGCGGACGTGGCGGCCAGGGTGGCGGCCAGGGCGGCGGATTCGGCGTCGAGGGCGAGGGCTCGATGAAGGTCGAACTCGCCGGTGCGATCTGGGTGAACGTCGACCAGCACGCGCTCGTCAAGCTGGTCGTCGAGGGCAAGAGCACGACCTGGACCGAAGCCCGCATGGGCGGCGGAGACCGCGAGATCGAGATGAGCGGCTCGTCCGAGGGCGAGTTCCGCTACGCGGTCGAGACCGGCGCAGCGGACGCCGACAAGTGACGAGCAACTCCGCGGAGCGCCCAACACTCCGCGGGAGATCCAACGCGCGAGGTCTTCGCGGAACCTCGCGCAGCGGGCGCCCTGCACATTCGGCAGGCCCGACCGGGACGCGTCCAAGCCGCGTCCCACCGCGAAAGCCGCCCCGCCCCACTCCAACGCCGACCTGACATGCAACGAATCCTCTGGCTCGTCCTGGCCCTCGTCGCGCTCGGAGGCGCTGGCTACGCAGTCCTCGGCGGTGGCGGCGCCGAACGCCCGTTCGAAGACGCTCCGATCACCGCAGACCCGGCGGGCGAAACCCCACGCGACGACGCGGAAGCACGCGTCAGCTCGCTGGACCGGACCGAAGACGCGCTCGAACGGCAGGAGATCGCCATGGCCGAGGAGCTCGGCCTGGTCGACGCCGGTTCCGACTGGGATGCCCGCGGAACCGTCCTGGTCCGCGGCCGAGTGGTCGACAAGGACGGCCGCCCGATCGCCGGCGCCGAAGTCACGCCGTTCGTGCGACGGAACGGTCGGGCCTTCTTCGACCGCGGCAACGGAGGCGGGCGGGGCGGACCCGACTTCCAGCCCGGCACCGACTTCCGGGCCCTGTTCCGGGAGCGGCCGCTGACGGCGGCTGTGTCGACCGGAGCGGATGGCGTGTTCGCCCTGGCCGGCGAGGCGTTCGCCCGCGGGACGACCGTCGAGCTCGCGGTCAAGCACGTCGACTTCGCACCTGCCGTCTCACGCGGCGAGTGGACCGCGGACGACGGCGGCGAGCTGTCACTGGACGACATCGTCCTCAACGTCGGCGTGACCCTCACCGGCCGCGTCGTCGGCCCCACGGGCGCTGGCGTCGCGGCGGCCGAGGTACGGTTCGACGATGCGGGCCAGGGCGGACGCGGCGGTCGAGGCGGACCGGGCGGTCGCTTCGGCGGCGGCTCCGATCGTCTCGAGGAGCTCGTCGGTAGCGTCGAGACCGATGCGACCGGCTCCTTCTCGTTCGCCCACATCCCGGCCGGGCGCTTCCGCGTGGTCGCCACCGCACCACGCCACGTCGACGGGCGCACCGACACCCTCGACGGCGCGGACGGCGCGACGGTCGACGTCGGACTGATCGAGCTGGGCCCCGGCGCAGAACTCTCGGGCATCGTGCTCGACAGCTTCGGGCAGCCGGTGGCGAAGGCCGAGGTGACCGCCTCCGCGTCCCGCGAAGCGATGATGAACGAGGCTCGGAACATGGCCGAGGCGTTCCTCAACGGGGGCGACGCCGGCGGTGGTCGCGGCAACCGGGGCAACCGCGGCGGTGCCCAGGACCTGATGGCGATGTTCGGCGGCAACAACGCGCGCGTGTCCGCGGAGACCGACGCCGAGGGGCGCTTCGTCCTCGACCGCGTCCCGCAGGCCGAGCTCCGCCTCGAGGTCCGGCACCCGGACTACGTCGATGCGGACCTCGACCCCGTCGACCCGCGCGCACAGGTCCAGGTGCAGGTGACGGTCGCGGAGCGACCGTCCGCCAAGGGAGTCGTCGTCGATGCATCGACCGGGATGCCGATCGAATCGTTCGGCATCCAGGCGCGGCGCGCGCCCGGCGCCAACTTCGGCTTCGGCGGTGGTCGCGGCGGTCGCGGCGGCAACAACCCGTTCGCCGACATGGCGCAGCGCTTCACCGAGGGCAACCCGGAGATGGCCGCGCGCGTCAACGAGTTCCAGGCGACACAGGAACGCCAGCAGCAGTGGCGTCGGCAGTTCCTCGGCGGCTCCGGCCAGATGCCGCAGCGCACGCCAGCCCCCACCAGCCATCCCGAGGGCCGCTTCGTGGTCGACGCGCTCCAACCGGGCGAGTACCTGCTCGACGTCGACGCACCGGGCTACGTCCGGGTCGCGGCCGGACCGTTCGACATCCAGACCGGAGCGGCGAACGAGGGCTTCGTCGTGCAGGTCGAGCGGGGCTACGCGCTCGAGGGCCGCGTGATCCATGTCGGCACCAAGGAGCCAGTCGCCGGCGCGCGCGTCAGCCTGTCGATCCCGCCGCTCGACGACAGCGGCGCCAACAACGTCGCCAACCTGTTCGGCGGGTTCGGCGGCCGCGGAGGTCGTGGTGGCTTCGGCGGCTTCGGCGGCCAGGACCGGCTGGACGAGACCCGCACCGATGGCAAGGGACGCTTCGAGCTGCGCCCCCTCCGCGCTGGCACCTACGTGCTGCGTGTCGATGCCGACGGCTTCCCGGGCTACGAGAACACCGCGTTCGCGCTCGGCCCGGGCTCCGCGCAGTCGGACATCCAGCTCGACCCGGGCGCGAGGGTCTACGGCACCGTCCTCGGGCTCGAGGCGGGCAAGCGCGTCCGGCTCGAGTTCTCCCACGCGGAGACGAACGAGCGCCGCACGGCCAACGTGTCGCGCCAGGACGGCTCGTACGAGATCGAAGGCCTGACGTCGGGCGGCTACTTCATCACCCTGCTCGACGAGTCGAACCAGGGCGGAGGACGCGGCGACATGCGCTCGCGGATCGGCGCAATCGTGTCGTCCCGCGCCGGCGCCGCGCCCGATCTCATCGTCCCGCCCGGCGGCGACGTTCGCTACGACTTCAACGCGACGGCCCTCGACAACTCGGCGGTCCGCGGCCGTGTCTTCAAGAACGGCGCGCCCGGGGATGGACTCGAAGTCCGGCTCGTCGCGCAGGTCGAACAGACTGGCCTCGACCCGCAGATCGAGCGCTTCGCCGCCGCACGGCTCTCGGGGCTGTTCCGCTCCGACGTGAAGGCCGAAGACGGATCGTTCGAGATCGAGTCGGTCCCGCCGGGCGAATACGTGCTCGAAGTCGGCGCGCGGAATGCAGGCGGTCGCGGCGGGCGCGGTGGCCCCCAGATCCAGGCGATGTTCGGCGGGGGCGGCTCGAGTGCCGTCTACAGCGAACCGCTGACCGTCCGAAAGGGCGTCCCGACGGAGCGCACGATCCAGGTGACGATCGGCAGCCTCGAGGCCACGCTCACCAGCGCAGCCGACCAGCAGCCGGTCAGCCGCGGCCGGGCGACCCTGGTTCCGACCGCGGACACGGCCAACGTGCCCACGGCCGAGTGGAACCGTCTCCCCAACGCCATCCGCGGCGGCCTCCGCGACGGCAAGGCGACGTTCGATGCGGTCCCCCCCGGCAGCTACAAGCTGTTGATCCAGGCGAGCGGCTTCGAAGAGTCCGCCTCCGACGTCCAGGTCCTGCCGAGCAACGTGCCGACCCAGATCCCGCTGTCGCTGACGGTCGATCCGAACGCTCCGGCGGGCGCGACCGGTGGCCCGGGCGGACAGAACCCTCGCGGCCCCGGCGCGACGGGCCCGGG
>JAQCBR010000074.1 GCA_027621295.1 Planctomycetota bacterium | reverse complement strand
CCGCCGCACCCAGCGCGCGGGCTGCCGGGACGGCGACGCTGTCGTCGCGGTCGAGCTGGCCGGCGAGCGCGCCGGCTGCCGCGGTGATCGAGGCACCCGTGGCCGCAACCCGCGACAGCGCGTCCGCCGCGGCGCGCGCGAACACGTCGGCACGAGCACGGCGGTCCTCGAGGCTCTCGACCATCTCTTCGGTCGTCGCCGCGAACTGCTCGGCCGCGAAGCCTGCCGCGTCCTCCTCCGGCATCAGCACAGCGTCGACCTTGCCCTCGAAAGCGGACTCGGCGTCCTCCGAGCGGGTCAACAGCACGACCTTGGTCGACTCGCTCCGCTTCTTGACGAGGCCAGCGATCGAGGTCGCGTCGACGGTCTTGGCGTTCTCGCTGACGAAGACGATGTCGAAGGCAGGGAAGCCGTAGAAGGTCGCCACGCCTTCCTTGCCGTCGGCGACCGCGCGGACCGCGTAGCCACGGCGCGCCGCGAGCTCCGCGGCGGCGGCGAGGGTCGTCGGGTCGGAATCGATCACGAGGACCGCGCGCAGCGCTTCTTCGGTCGCCGCCTCGGCGAGGACCGACACCACGCGCCCGGCGGCCGGCACCGACTCCTTGCGGGCCATCGACAGCGCCGCGGCGTAGCGGACGCTCGTCTCGCCGCTGCCGAGCGCGTCGGCGAGCGGAGTGTCGCCGATCGTGTCACCCTCGACGACGCCGAGATCCTCCGCCGATCCGTCGACGTCCGAGGACTGCGCCTCGAGGTCCGCGGCCATCGCGGCGGCACGACCGGCATCGAAGCCGATCGCCATCGCCGCGACCTGCAGACCGCCCTGCGCATCGGCGGCAGCCGAGACGTCCGGGTCGGAGTCGATCTTGGCGTTCTGGGCTCGGTAGGCCTGCCCCAGGACTTCGATCGCCGCGCCGTTCCGAGGGTCGGCGGTCAGCGCGTCCAGAGCGCGCTTCTTGGCGAGCTCGAGCGAGTAGAGGCCCGCGGGGACGTCGCTCGGGGTGACGTTGCCGGTGGTCGGATCGAACGTCCAGACGACCGCCGAATCGACCGCGGTGTCCGCGCCGTCGAGGTAGGCCTTGGCCTCTTCGACGAGCATGCCGGACGCCGCGCCCGAGCGCGCGCCGAGCGCCTTCATCGCCGCGGCCGCCGCCGCACGGACGCCTTCGATCGGGTCGTTCGCGAGGACCGCGAGGGAGGCCCCCGCGCGGCGGTCGCCGATGCGGCCGAGGGCCGAAGCGGCGTTCCGACGCAGCAGCGCGTTGCCGCTCTTCAGGGCCTCGATCAGCGGAAGGACCGCCGGACGGCCGATGCGGAGCACCGAGACCATCGCGAGATCGGCCTCGCGGCCGGAATCGGAATCGGCAAGGATCTGGACCAGGTGCGGTACCGCGAACTCGCCGTGGTCCGCGGCCAGCGCCGCGTTCGCCTGGTTGCGGGTCGCGAAGTCGTCGGACTGCGAGGCCTCGACGAGAGCCGTGATCGCCGCGTCGTCGCGGGACAGCGCGTCGCGCCCGAGCGTCGCGCGATCGATCAGCGTGCGCGCCAGCGTCGCGAATTCACCGCCCTGCGCGAGGAGCATGTCCCAGACGTCGACGCCGTGCGCGGCGTTCGCGGCCTTCCACAGCTCGAACGCTTCCTCGGAGCTCGGGTCGGCCTCGACCGCGGCCCGCAGCTTCGCCAGCCCTTCCTCCACCTCGTTCTTGCGGATCATCCGGACCGCGTCCAGGAAGCTCTCCTGAGCGTCCTGGGCGAAGGCGACTCCCTGTGCGACACAGGCCGCGACGAGGCTCAGAAGGGTCTTGCGAGCGAAATGGGCCATGAACTGGGTCTCCGTGGGGAGCGAGGTCTAGCGTGCAGATCTTGCAGGCAACGAGGGGTCTGTCGGGTTCCGCTCGGACCAGCCAGCGAGGGTGCTGGTCCACGGAGCCCGTCCTGCGGGTCCCTGCGCGGGAGGCGGTCATGCTAGAAACCGTCCCGGACCGGTCAAGGAACCGCGCCGGACAGAATCCGCCGTGGATCGGGGCGGGAGCATACACATCCGGGCTCGATTTCCACGGGATCGCCTAGGATGTGCGGCGCGCCGGACACGGCGACCGCCATGAACGAAGACCGTCAGAAGGTCCTGATCGTCGACGACCAGCGCGCCGTCCGGGAAGAGCTCGCGTTCGCGCTGGGCTTCGAGGGCTACGAGGTCGCCGAGGCCCAGGACGGCCGCGAGGCCCTCGAACGGGTCGCCGCCGGGGGCATCGATCTCGTCCTGCTCGACATCAAGATGCCCAGGATGGACGGCCTCGAGGTCCTCGCCCGGCTCCGGGAAGGCGGCCACACGCTGCCGGTGGTCATGATTTCTGGCCACGGGGACATCGAGACCGCCGTCCTCGCCATCAAGGGTGGGGCCCAGGACTACCTGCCGAAGCCGTTCGACAACGACCGCGTGATCGTGTCGGTCAAGAACGCGCTCCGGATCGGCGCGCTCCAGTCGGAGAACCGGGCACTCCGGACCGCCCTCGCGGACACCTACAAGATCTTGGGCGAGAGCCCGGCGATCACCGCCATGCGCAGGGTCCTGGACCGGGCCGCGCCAACGGACGCCCAGGTCCTGATCACCGGCGAGAACGGCACCGGCAAGGAACTCGTCGCCCGCCAGGTCCACGCGCTCTCGCGCCGGAACCGCGGACCGTTCGTCGCGGTCAACTGTGCGGCGATCCCCGCGGATCTGATCGAGAGCGAGCTGTTCGGGCACGAGCGAGGGGCGTTCACGGGGGCTGACCGGGCGCGACCCGGGCACTTCGAGAGCGCTGGCGGAGGAACGCTGTTCCTCGACGAGATCGGCGACATGGCCCTGGACGCACAGGCAAAGCTCCTGCGGGCACTGCAGGAGCGCGTGGTCACCCGGGTCGGCGGTTCGAAGCCGATCCCCGTCGACGTACGCGTGGTCGCCGCGACCAACCAGGACCTCAACGAGGCAGTGCAGTCCGGTGGCTTCCGCGAGGACCTCTACTACCGACTCCACGTGGTGCCGATCCACGTGCCGGCGCTGCGGGACCGCCGTGACGACATCCCTCTTCTCGCATCGCACTTCCTCGAGGAGGCGGCGCGCCGCAACGGGCTCGGTCGCCGGACCTGGTCAGCCGCCGCGCGTCGCTGGCTCGGCGAGCAGCCGTGGCCCGGCAACGTGCGCCAGCTGCGGAACCTCTGCGAGGCCGCCGCGATCCTCAGCGAGGGCCCCGAAGTCCAGGTCGACGACCTGACGGCGCTCGCGGCCGACGCAGCGGCACGTCCAGGCGCGGCGGACGGCTACTTCGAGCTGCCGACGCTCGAAGAGTTCCGCGCCGCGAGCGAGCGTGAGTTCATCCGCCGCAAGCTGGAGGAGAACGGCGGGAACATCAAGCGGACGGCCGAACTCATCGGGATCCAGCGCTCGAACCTCTACAAGAAGCTGGAGCGCTACTCGCTCAAGTGAGGCGAGCCGGCACCGTCGAGAGGGCCAGTGAGCCGCGTGGAGAGCCAGTCAGGAGGGCCGTTGAGCCTCGAGTTCCCCTGGGAAGCGCTGCCCGGGACACGGGAAGGCCCGTGAGACCCGAGGCTCCGCAAGAGCGAAGGAGCCGCGAGAACGGAAGATCCGCGAGAACGGAAGATCCGCGAGAACGGCCGGCGGATTCAGCGACCGGCCGGCAGCTCGATACGGTCGCCCGCCCGGATCTGGCCCGCGTCCTTGATCCGGGGGTTCGCCGCGAGGATCGCACGGACGTAGGCCTCGGCCCTGCCCGCCCCGACCTGGCGCTCGGCGATCCCCCAGAGGCTGTCGCCCTTCTGGATCGTGTACGCGGTCCCGGCGCCAGCCGCAGGAGCGGCGGGGGCTCCCGCCGCCTGCAGACCGGCCTCGACCACGCCCACATCGCGCGACGTCGTCGCCGCGACCGGCTTGGTCGCGGCCCGGCGGGCTTCGCGCGCCAGCAGCAGTTCGGCGTCGTCGACGAACGGGAACCTCAGCGCCTGTCCGACGCGGAGACGCTCCAGGTCGACGTCCTCGTTCAGGGCCTGGACGTCCGCGGTCCGATCGAGGTCGCCGGTCCAACGCTGGACCAGTTCGGAGAAGGTCTCCCCGCGCTGGACCTCGTAGACCCGGAACAGCTCGCCGTTCCAGGAGCGCTCCAGCTCGAACGCGCCGAGGATCGCAGCGACTCCGCCGTTGCCCGCTGCGGCCCGCAGGGGGCCGACCGGGACCGCGAACTGCTGGACGCCCAACGGCTCGCCTGCGTCCGGCTCCACAGCGTCCGGTTCCACAGCGTCCGGTTCCACAGCGTCCGGTTCCACAGCATCCGGGAAAGCGCCAGGAGCATCCGACCCGCCCTGCGCCGGAACGCCGCCCTGCACCGGACCACCCTGCTCCCCACGATCTCCGTCATCGAATCCCGTGACGTCGAGGAGCTGGGCGATGTCCGTGGTCGTCGTCCGACCTCCGGCGCCCGCGCCACCCGCACGAGACGGGTCCTCGTTCCCGAAGACGACCGCGACGACGAGAATGACCGCGAGGACCGCGGTCACCGCGTAGACCAATACCGATTCACTGCGCTTCATCGCGCCCTCCCAACAGGCATGACGCAGGCGATTCCTGCGGATCCACACGGCCGCCCGCCGTGTCGATCGACGCTTGGCATCCTACGCGACGTCGCCGCTGTTTCCAGACCTGCGGCGAGTCTCCGCGCGCGCTCGCAGCGCATCGACCCGCGCCCTTGTTCAGTCGGGGTCGCTGGCTAAGTTCTCGGAGCGTCGTGCATACCGCGCCCCCGACTGCCGAACGCATCCCCACCCGTGGCCACGCCCCCACGCCGCGCCGCTGCCTCGTCGCTTCGGCGACGAGGTGCTGGGCAGCGATCGCAGCGATGGCCCTCACGGCCTGTGCAACCACGCCGAGCCTTGCGCGGGCCGTGACGATCGGCCCCGCCGACCACGTCGAGGTCGTCTACGAGCAGGCGCAGAGCGGCCTGCGTCAGACGCTGTTGACCGAGTCCGTGGTGCCGGCGAACGAGCTCTACAGCCGACGTGACGGTGACTCGCTGGCGAAGGTCCTCTCGACCGGCCAGATGCAGGTCCTCCTCGACGCGCTCGCCACCTACGGCTTCTTCGACCACGCGCGCCCCGGGACGGGTGAAGGCAGCCCGTTCCGGCTGGCCGTCCGGATCGGCGGCCGCGAGCAGGCATGGGTGAAGCACAGCGGCATGGGGATCGACGAGCTCACCCGCTACCACGAGGCGATGGCCGCGTTCCTCAACATCTACAACGCGACCGAGTCGTTCCACACCGGCCGCTCCGGCACCGGGAGCGCCTCCGCGGCCGACGGCATCCTGGACGAGCCCGAGCGCCTTCGCGCGCGCAACCTCGAAGCTCTGCGGTCGCGGACGGGGAATCGTCCGTGACCTTGGGACACGACGCGGTCGCGATCATCCCGGTCCGGGTCGGGAGCCAGCGCCTCCCCGGCAAGGCCCTGCTGGCCGAATCGGGGCAGCCGCTCTTCCTGCACACGTGGGAGCGCGCGGTGGCGGCCCAGTCCTTCACCGCGTGCTACGTCGCCACGGACAGCGACGAGGTGGCGGCCGCAGCAGAGGCCGCTGGCGCACCGGTACTCCGCACCAGCCCCGCGTGTCAGACCGGCTCCGAGCGCTGCGCGGAGGGTGCTGCCACGCTCGGCCCCGAGGTCGGCTTCGTCGTCGACATCCAGGGTGACTGGCCGGAGGTCGCCCCGGAGGACCTGGACGCCCTCGTCGAGACGCTTCGAGCTGGCGGTGTTCCGACGGCGACGCTGGCCGCAGCACTACCCGAGGACGACGCGTTCGCGAACCCGAACGTCGTCAAGGTGGTCCGCGGTCGGTCGGGCGACGCGCTCTACTTCAGCCGAGCCCCGATCCCCCACGGCGCTGCCGCCGACCGGCGGCTCCGGCACATCGGCGTCTACGCGTTCACGCGGAGCGCTCTCGCCTCGATCCCCTCGCTCCCTTCGAGCGGCCTCGCGGAGACCGAGAGCCTCGAACAGCTCCGGTTCCTCGAGAACGGCCTCGCCATGCGGGTCCTCGACGCAACCTCGACGCCCTGGGGCATCGAGACGCGGGAGGACTACGACGCGTTCCTCGCGCGGCTCCGCGCCCGTTCCCAGCACTGATCCCTTGCCCTCCGACCAGCGACAGCCCCACGATGCGTAGAGCTCCACGATGACGACCAAGCACATCTTCGTCACGGGCGGTGTCGTCTCGTCCCTGGGCAAGGGACTGACCGCAGCCGCCATCGGATGGCTCCTCGAGCGGATGGGGCTGCGGGTGTCGATGCAGAAGCTCGACCCCTACATCAACGTCGACCCGGGCACGATGTCGCCGTTCCAGCACGGCGAGGTCTACGTGACGGACGACGGGACCGAGGCGGACCTGGACCTCGGCCACTACGAGCGGTTCACGCACGCGCTGATCGACCGCAACTCGAACTTCACGACCGGCAAGATCTATCGGTCGGTGATCCAGAAGGAGCGGCGCGGCGACTACCTCGGCAGCACCGTCCAGGTGATCCCTCACATCACCGACGAGATCAAGGCAGCGATCCGGCTCGGCGCATCGAGCCAGCCCGACGTCGCGATCACCGAGATCGGCGGGACGATCGGCGACATCGAGTCGCTGCCGTTCTGCGAGGCGATCCGCCAGTTCAGCCTCGAGGTCGGCCCGAAGGACTGCATCTTCATCCACCTGACGCTGCTGCCGTTCCTTCGCGCATCGGGCGAGATGAAGACGAAGCCCACCCAGCAGTCGGTCGGCAAGCTGCGCGAGATCGGAATCCAGCCGGACATCCTGATCTGCCGCACCGAGAAGCCGATGACGGAGGAGATGGCGGCGAAGATCTCGCTGTTCTGCAACGTCCGCAAGGAAGCGGTCATCGAGGAACGCGACGTCGACTTCTCGATCTACGAGGTGCCGGTCAACCTGATCAAGGCGGGCCTGCACGAGCGGATCCTCGAGCGCCTCGACCTCACCCCCCGCCGCGAGCTCGACGTCTCCGACTGGTACGAGCTCCTCGAGACCGTCAAGTCTCCCGAGCGGACGATCGAGATCGCGGTCGCCGGCAAGTACGTCGAGCTCCACGACGCGTACAAGTCGATCTACGAGTCGCTCCACCACGCGGGAATCGCGCACTCCTCGAAGATCCGCCTCCGCAAGGTCGCTGCCGAGCAGGTCGCGAGCGAGGGCGCGGAGAAGCTGCTCGCCGGCGTCGACGGCATCCTCGTGCCGGGCGGGTTCGGCGAACGCGGCTTCGAGGGCAAGATCGCGACGATCCGCTACGCGCGGGAGCAGGGCATACCGTTCCTCGGCATCTGCTACGGAATGCAGGCTGCCGTGGTCGACTTCGCCCGTCACGTCTGCGGCATCGAAGGCGCGACCACCGCGGAGTACGCGCCGGACGCCCCGCACCAGGTGATCAACCTGATGGAGGAGCAGAAGAAGGTCTCCGACCTGGGCGGGACGATGCGGCTCGGCGCGTTCGACTGCACGCTCGCCGAGGGCACGATCAGCCGCGCCTGCTACGGCACCGAACAGATCTCCGAGCGACATCGCCACCGCTTCGAGTTCAACAACGACTACCGCGATCAGCTGACCAGCAACGGCCTCGTGGTCGCAGGTGTGAACCCGAAGCTCGACCTCGTCGAGATCGTCGAACTGCCGCAGGACCAGCACCCCTGGTTCGTGGGCGTCCAGTTCCACCCGGAGTACAAGACCCGGCCGCAGGAGCCGCACCCGCTGTTCCGAGGCTTCGTCGGGGCTGCTGTCGCAAGACACAAGGAACGCGACCAGGGGTCGTGATGACCACGCGGGTCCACCTCCTCCTCCGTGACCCGCCGCTCCAGCGCCGCATCCGACGGCTCTGCACAGGCCTCGACGTGACGCTGAGCGCCGATGCCGGTCGCGGCAGCGCCGGGGATGCCGCCCGCGCCTTCGGTGCAGACCTGTTCGTCGTCCGGGACAGCCTGCTGGTGGGACCAGACGTCGGACTCGCCGACCTGCTCGAGACCCTCCCCGACCTGCCCGACCTCGTCGTGGTCACGCGCGGCACCGCGGCCGACACCGAAGCCCCCTGGATCGAGCGGGGCGCACTCCGCGTCATCGGCGACAGGGACGACGACCTGACGGTCCGCGCCGCGTTGACTGCAGCCGTCGCCGCACGCCAAGCGCGGTCCGAACACTCCCGCGCGACCACGGAGGCCGATCCCCTCGGGCTCACCGGGCTCCAGAGCAAGAGCCCTGCGATGCGGGCGCTCATGCGGACGGTGCAGAAGGTCGCGGGCGCCAGCTCGACGCTCCTGATCGAGGGAGAGACCGGCGCCGGCAAGGAGGTGCTCGCCCGCGCGATCCACCGGGAGAGCCCTCGCCGCCACGGGCCGTTCGTCGCGGTGAACTGCACGGCTCTGCCCGACACCCTGATCGAGAGCGAGCTGTTCGGGCACGAAGCCGGCGCGTTCACCGACGCGCAGCGCCAGAAGCGCGGCAAGTTCGAGCTCGCGCACGGCGGGACGATCTTCCTCGACGAGATCGGCAGCATGCCGATCCACCTCCAGTCGAAGATGCTGCGCGTTCTGCAGGACCGTCAGCTTCAGCGTCTCGGTGGCGAGACCTCGATCGGCCTCGACGTCCGCGTGATCGCGGCGACCAACGCGAACCTCGAGGAAATGGTGCGCGCCCAGACGTTCCGGGCCGACCTCTACTACCGCCTCGCGGTCGTCCTCCTCCGGGTCCCACCGCTCCGCGAACGTCGCGAGGACATCGCGGATCTGGCCCGCCACTACGTCGACCAGTTCGCGCGCCCACTCGGCCGCCCAGGGCTCACGCTGTCGAGCGCGGCCGTGGAGCGCCTGGAGAACCACGACTGGCCGGGCAACGTGCGCGAACTCGTGAACGCGATCGAGCGCGCGGTGCTGCTCTGCGACGGCGACCAGATCGAAGCGATCGACTTCGCGCAGGTCGGCCCCGCGCTGCCCCCGGCGCCGTCACCGGAGGAAGACAAGGCGGAGGCGAGGCTCGACGCGCCGGTCCTCGACCTCCGGGAGCTCTGCGCGCAGCCGTGGGTCGAGGCCCGCGACCAGCTCCTCGCGCGGTTCGGCGGCGTCTACGTCCGCGAACTGCTGCGCCGTCACGCCGGACGCGTCGGCGACGCGGCGCGATCGATGGGCGTCAATCCGCGGTCGCTCTACGACCAGATGAAGAAGCTCGGGATCGACAAGCGTGAGTTCCGCGTCGGCGGCGGCGACGCCCCGTCGACCTAGCCTCCGCAGAGCTCGCGGAACGCCGGTGCGCTCAGCAGCGCAGCGCTGACGCGCTCCGCCTGGAGCCGGCACCCCGGATCCAGGAGGTGGACCGAATCGTTGAAGTGCACGCCGTCCGCCGGGATGTCGCCCTCCCCCCCCACCAGCACCGCACCCGTGCGTTCGGCGACGCGACGGACCGCGGCGTTGTAGGCCTCTATCCCGGCCAGGATCTGCTCCGGATCGAGGAACGGGATGTAGAACAGCGCCGTCTCGCAGGCTTCACGAAGCTCTTCGCCGCTCATCCCGGTCCGCGCGCGATGGGCGAACGTCGCGACGGCCACGACCGGGGCTACCGCCTGCGCCTCGCGGACCAAGGCCTCCAGACGCACCTCGAAGCCCTCGGCGAGCCCGTCGATCGACACGTCGAGCCGCTTCGTGCCGGGCGCAGGGCTCTGCGCGCGCTGCCGCAGGAAGAAGTTCTTCTTCGCGATCTCCCACAGCATCGACCAGCGCTCCAGCCAGTCCTCCTGGGACCCGCCTGTCTCCGTGATGCCCTGCTCGAGCGCGAGGTCGTTGCTGTCCCGGGTCAGATCGTTCGTCGCGTGGTAGATGACGATCACGTCAGGCGCGAGCGGCCCGACGCGCGCCCGGAGGTTGGTGCGCGAGCTCTCGACGGTGTAGCCGGCCGACGACGCGTTGAGCCAATCCACCGTGCGCCCCGGGCACGCGGCGCGGACCGCGTCCACGACCAGCGCGGGCCAGGTCGCTTCGTTGCTGGACGCCTCTGCGCAGTAGGTCGTCGATCCACCGAGGAACGCGAGCCTCATGCGCCCCTCTGGCTTGGGTTCCTCGACCTCCGGACTCCTGAATCCACGGCTGTCCGTCGCGATCCGCCCCCGCTGCAGCGGCGCGGGCACGCGGAGCCCGGTCACCGGATCGGTCTGGAACGCGTAGATCGGCACGAAGGTGCCGTGCTTCGCGTAGTGCCGGACCCGGACCGCGCCCTCCAACGCGAGAAGCCCGAACAACACCGCTCCGCCGGACAGCGCGATGCGGCTCCGCATCGACAGGACGCGGCGTCTGGCGGGCGGGAGGAGGCTGCTCATCGGGAGACTCGATCCTATCCCGCCCACCGCCGGATCGTGCCTCGCAGCTCGGCAGAACGCGAGCGAACGCGCCCGCGCAACGAACCGCGCGTCTGCTATCCTCGCGGCAGTCCGGACAACGGCTCCCGATGGGCGAACACGACCTACCTGACAGCATCGACGCGCTGCGTCTGCGCCGATTCATGAAGGCGCTGCTCGCCGACGTCCGCGCGCTGGAGCGCATGATCCGCGACGGCATGCTCGAGACGGGCATGCGCCGCATCGGCGCCGAGCAGGAGATGTTCCTCGTCGACGAGGCAGGACGCCCGCGGAACATGGCGCTCGACGTCCTCGCACGCCTCGACGACCCGGCGTTCACGACCGAACTCGCGCAGTTCAACCTCGAGACGAACCTGAGCCCGCAGGTCTTCGGCTCCGACTGCCTGCGCCGGATGGAGACCGAGCTGCGGGAGAACCTGCTCAAGGCACGCGCGGCGGCCGAGTCCGCGGGCGGTGGCATCCTGCTGTCCGGGATCCTGCCGACGCTGCGGAAGAGCGACCTGACGCTCGACGCGATGGTGCCGAATCCCCGCTACCGCCAGCTCAACGACGCGATGGCGGCGCTGCGCGGCGGGGAGTTCAACTTCCTGATCAAGGGCATCGACGAGCTCGAGACGACGCACGACAACGTGATGCTCGAGTCGTGCAACACGAGCTTCCAGATCCACTTCCAGGTCGCCCCGCACGAGTTCGCGAAGCTCTACAACGTCGCGCAGGCGATCACTGCGCCGGTGCTCGCCGCCGCGGTCAACTCACCGATCCTGCTCGGCCGACGGCTGTGGCACGAGACGCGCATCGCGCTGTTCCAGCAGTCGGTCGACGCTCGCTCCAAGGTGCACCAGAACCGCGGGCTCCGCGCGCGGGTCAGCTTCGGTGACCACTGGATCCACGATTCGGTGATGGAGATCTTCCGGGAGGACATCGCCCGGTTCCGGGTCCTGCTGGCCGTCGACGCGGACGAGGACCCGGACGCGATGCTCGACCGCGGCGAAGCACCACCCCTCACCGCGCTCCGCCTGCACAACGGCACCGTCTACCGCTGGAACCGCGCTTGCTACGGCGTCGCCGGCGGACAGGCCCACCTGCGGATCGAGAACCGCGTGCTGCCGGCCGGCCCGACGGTCCTCGACCAGATGGCCAACGCGGCGTTCTTCTTCGGGCTGATGTCGGCGCTGGCCGAGGAGCACGACGACATCTCCGAGGTGATGCAGTTCGACCACGCGAAGGACAACTTCCACGCGGCCGCGCGCGCGGGGCTCCGCGCGCAGTTCACCTGGATCGGCGGCACCCAGTACACCGCCCAGGACCTGATCCTCACCCACCTCCTGCCGCTGGCCCGCTACGGCCTGCTCGACCACGGGATCGACACGCGCGACGTCGACCGTTACCTCGGCGTGCTCGAGGACCGCGTCCGCAGCGGCCAGACCGGCGCGCAGTGGATGCTCGACTCGCTGTCGAACATGCAGGGGCAGGGCACGGCCGACGAGCGCATGCGCACGCTCGTCCAGTGCGCGCGGGAACGGCAGAAGGTCGGCGACCCGATCCACACCTGGAAGCCCGCTTCCCTCGACGACGGCGGCGGCTGGCGTCACAGCTATCTGAAGGTCGGTGACTTCATGACGACCGACCTGTTCACCGTCCAGGCGGGCGACGTCGTCGACCTCGCGGCGAGCCTGATGGACTGGCGTCACATCCGCCACGTCCCGGTCGAGGACAACCAGGGCCGCCTCGTCGGCCTGATCTCACACCGCTCGCTGCTGCGGCTGGTCGGGCAGGGGCTCGGCAACGACCAGCGCGAGCACGTCCTCGTCCAGGACGTGATGAAGCGGAACGTCGTCACCGTGTCGCCCGACACCCCGACGCTGGAAGCGATCGAGAAGATGCGAGCCCATCGGGTCGGCAGCCTGCCGATCGTCGAGGACGGCAAGCTGGTCGGCATCATCACCGAGCGCGACCTGATCAACGTGTCCGCGAGCCTGTTCGAGCAGCACCTGCGCGAGCAGGGTCAGCGAGTCTGACCCGACCCCGAGACCCGAATTGCACGACCGCGGCGACTCGAGACCCAGCCCCACGGGAGCACATACGGCGACTTCGGCGGAACACGGGAGTGGGCGCGTGCTCGGCCGGATCGACCAGGGTCGCCCGGGACCGACGTTCCTCGTCCAGGGTGGGATCCACGGTAACGAGCCCGCGGGCGTCGAGGCGCTGCGGCGCGTGCTCCGCGAACTCGAGTCCCGCGCGATCCGGGTGCACGGCAAGATCGTCGCATGCTGCGGAAACCTCGCGGCGCTGCGGCAGTCACGACGTTTCCTGGCCCGGGACCTGAACCGTAGCTGGCTCCGCCCCGCGGTCGAGTCGCTGCTCGCGCGCGACGCCGCGCAAGACGTCGACGAAGACGGGGAGCAGCGCGCGCTCCTCGAGCTCTACGCCGAGTGCGAGCGCGCACGCCGGGGCGCCCTGGTCTTCGTCGACCTGCACACGTCCTCGGCGGAAGGGCCGCCGTTCACGTGCATGGCCGACACCCTCCCGAACCGACGGATCGCCGACGCGATTCCCGTGCCGATGATCCTCGGCCTCGAGGAGTGCATCGACGGCGCAGTGATGGAGTGGTTCAACGAACGCGGCCAGATCGGCATCGCCGTCGAGGGCGGCCGGCACGGCGATCAGGCGACCGTCGACAATCTCGAGTCGGCGGTCTGGCTGGCGATGGCGGCCTGCGGCGTGATCGCCACGGCCGATGCAGAGGTGGCACGCCACCGCGAGCGGTTGGATCGGGCGTCCCGCGGCGTCCCCCACCTCGTCGAGATCCGCTACCGCCACGCGATCACGGACGCCCACCGGTTCCAGATGGTGCCCGGCTACGTCAGCTTCCAGCCCGTCGCCCGAGGCGACCTGCTCGGCCATCAGGCTGACGGCCCGGTGCGAGCCGGGGAGGACGGCATGGTGCTGCTCCCGCTCTACCAGGGTCAGGGCGAGGACGGATTCTTCCTCGGACGCCGCGTGCCGCGCTTCTGGTTCGCGCTGTCGGCCTTGCTGCGGAGGCTCGGGCTGTCGGGGCTCGTGTCCCTGTTGCCCGGCGTGCAGCGGGACCCCGGCGACCCCAACCGCCTGCTCGTCGATCCACGCGTCGCGCGTTACCTCGTCGTCCAGGTGTTCCACCTGTTCGGCTACCGCAGGCTGCGGCCGGTCGGCGGCAAGCTCGCGTTCTCGAGGCGTTGGGCCGCGCGAGACAGCGGACGGGTGCGTCCGCGGTCGTCTTGACCGGCACTCCCGGGTCAGGACGAGGGGACCGGGACCCGCTTTACCACGGAGAGGAGGCAGGGGAGCATCGGTCCATGCCGACGCCTCGCCGCGCCACGCGCCCCAAGGTCCACGCCGTTGCACTGCCGCTCGCGGCGGTGCTCCTGCCTGCCGCGTTGGGCGCCCAGGCGGTCCACACCGAGGTCAGGGCGGACCTCGATCCGGCGTCGGGCCGGGAGGCGGTGTACGCGAGCGACTCTGGCCTGGTGCTCCGTGCTCCCGGTCGTCCGGAACTCACGCTCGGCACTGCGGCCGAGGCCCGGTTCACGGCGAACGGTGCGCTCTGGTTCTGGCGCAGCGTCGACTCGGGTCACGACGAGGTCTCTCGCCAGGCTTGGATACTCGATCCTGGTCAGGTCCAGCCGCGGCCCGCCCGCGCTCACGAGGCTGCACCGACAGGCCCGCGCAGCGCGAGCACCGGCAGCCCGCTGTCTTCGGCGATCAAGGTCTGTCTGGACCCTGGCCACGGTGGCAGCGATCCGGGAGCGCTCGGCAACGGACTCCGCGAGACGGACATCAACCTCGACGTGGTCCTCCGCCTGCAGGCGCTGCTCCAACTCGACAGCCGGGACCCGACCCGCGGCGGCGTCTGGGATGCGCTCCTGACCCGTTCGTCGGACGTGACGATCAGCCTCGGCCAGCGGACTTCGGCAGCGAATGCGTTCGGCGCGGCATCGTTCGTCTCGGTGCACATGAACGCGTTCTCGTCCGCGTCCGCGAACGGCACCGAGACGTTCTGCTACCCGGGCACCGAGAACGGCACGCCCGGAGCGCTGCGCGGCGCGGTGCATGCCGAGGCGATGGCCGCGTGGACGAGAACCAACCGCGGCGTGAAGACCGCCAACTTCTACGTGCTCCGCAACACGTCGATGCCGGCGACGCTGCTCGAGGGCGGCTTCATCACGAACGCTGGCGACGCGGCGGTCATGGCCCTGCCCGACCGCCGCCAGGATCTCGCGCGCGCGATCCTGTTCGCGCTGCAGCGCCACCACGGCTTCTCGACGTGGGACCCGGGCAACGGCGCTCCCGTGTCGACGGTGCGCGGTCTCGTCTTCGACGCGACGCGGGGCCCGCTCACACCGATCGCCGGCGCATTGATCGCGACAGCGAGCGGTGACTTCGTGGTCACCGAGTCGGACGGAACCTACGAGCTCACGGTTCCGCCCGCCGCGTTGACCGGGTTCGCAGCGACGGCGGCTGGCTTCGATTCCGGCTACGCGCTGCGCCCCACGCCACGGGGGCAGGTCGTGTCGGTCAACTTCGCGCTGGCGCCGGGGACCGTCCCCGCACTGGCCCTCTCGCCCAGCGATCCAGCGGCCGGCCTGCCGCTCGTCGCGCAGGCCGCGTGCGATCCGGGGGCGAGTGCGTTCGTGCTCGTCGGACTGACCCCGGGCGTGCCGGGGACCGATCTCAGGGCACTCGGACTCGGACAAGTCTGGCCCGAGCTCGCGGCCTCGGTCGTCGTCCCGCTCGGCGCGGGCAACTTGACCGGCAACGCGGTGGGACTGCTGCCGACGCCACCAATCCCGGGACTGGTGCTCCACACGCAGGCTCTCGTCCGCACGAGCGGAGCGCCGCGCCTGAGCCAGGGCGCAGCGGTCCGCCTGCGCTGACGGGCCGGAACCGGCCCCGTTCGCGGCCGGAGCCGCCCCCGCGGACCCCTCGGCCCCGCCGAGGGGTGTCCCCGGGCATTCGCCCTTCCCCGCCGTCGGCCCACGGGGATATCGTCTTCGCCCCCATGACGACGCTCGAGAGCTACGTGAAGGGGGCCTGGGTCGCTGGAAGCGGTGACCAGACCCCGCTGTTCGACCCCACGACCGAAGCCCAGATCGCCGAGTGCGGCACGGGCGGGATCGACATGGCCTCGGTCGTCGCGCACGCGCGCGACGAAGGCGGCGCGAGCCTTCGCAGGGTCGGCTTCGCCGAGCGCGCCGGGTGGCTCAGGGCACTGTCCGCAGCGGTGCACGAAGCGCGCCCGCAGCTGATCGCCGCGTCCGCGACCAACGGCGGCAGCACCCGGGGTGACGCGAAGTTCGACATCGACGGCGCGACCGGGACCCTCGCCTACTACGCGAAGCTCGGCGCGAGCCTGGGCGACGGCAACTTCCTCCCCGACGGCGACGGCATCCAGCTCGGACGCACCGGGCGCTTCTGGGGACAGCACATCCGCACGCCGCGCCTCGGGGCTGCCGTGCACATCAACGCGTTCAACTTCCCGGCCTGGGGCATGTGCGAGAAGCTCGCCTGCTCGCTGCTCGCCGGGGTCCCCGCGATCAGCAAGCCGGGCGCCGCGACGGCCCAGGTCGCGTGGCTGACCGCGAAGGCGATCGTCGACGCCGGCGTCCTGCCGGAGGGCGCCTTCCAGTTCCTGTGTGGCGGGGCCGGCGACCTGCTCGACCACCTCGGTCCGCAGGACTGCATGGCGTTCACCGGCTCGGCCGCCACCGGGGCCAGGCTCAAGGGACACGCGACGCTCGTCGGCGCGAACGTGCGGGTGTCGCTCGAGGCCGACTCGCTGAACGCCGCGATCCTCGGCCCCGACGTCGATGACGACGCCGAGACCTGGAACCTGTTCCTCGCGAACGTCGCGACGGACATGACGCTCAAGACCGGCCAGAAGTGCACGGCCGTCCGGCGGATCCTCGTCCCGGCCGACAAGGTCGACGCGGTCGTGGCCGAACTGTCCGCACGACTCGGCGCGGTCGCCATCGGCAACCCCGCCGACGAGGCCGTCCGCATGGGACCGGTCGCGAGCCCGCAGCAGTTCGAGGACGTGCGGAAGGGCATCGAGGCCCTGTCGGCCCACGCCCGGATCGCCTGTGGTGGCCCCGAGCGTCACGGGGAAAAGGGCTTCTTCTTCGCGCCGACCCTCCTCGTCGCCCACGACCCGGACGCCGCGCTGCTGCACGAGCTCGAGGTCTTCGGGCCCTGCGCGACGATCCTTCCCTACTCGGGTGACGCCGCCGAGGCGATCCGCCTCGCGAACCGCGGCGGCGGCGGTCTCGTCGCGAGCCTCTACTCGAACGATCGGAAGTTCACCGAAGCGGTCGTCCTCGGCATCGCGCCGTGGCACGGCCGCGTGTGGATCGGCTCGGACAAGGTCGCCGAGCAGGCGCTGCACCCCGGCATGGTGCTGCCGATGACCATCCACGGCGGCCCGGGGCGCGCCGGCGGCGGCGAGGAGCTGGGCGGCCTCTTCGGTCTCGAGCTCTACACCCAGCGAACCGCGCTGCAGGGCGACCAGGGCTTCGTCGGCCGTCGCTTCGGCGGCGCGAGCGCCGAGAGCTGACCGGCGGCGCCGCGTGGGCGACACCGCGATGACCCGGACGTTGGGGCACGACGGCGCAGACACGAGGTTGCGCCGATGACCGACGCGGCGCACCGAAGGACGGTCCCCGTCGCCGACGGAATGGCCCTCGCTGCGTCGGCGCTCGCCGTCTACGCGCTGCTCGGCCAGTCGCGCTTCTACCTGTTCGACGCCGAGACGTTCTACATGCTCGTCGCACGCGGCGAGCTCTCTCACCCGAACCACCCGCTGTACCTGCCGATCTGCGCAGGTGTGGCGCAGGTGCTCGGTGTGTTCGGCATCTCGCTGTTCGACGCGATGACGTTCGCGTCCGCACTGGGGTCGGCGATCTTCGTGTTCGCCGCCCATCGCGCATCGGCGTGCCTCGGACTCGACCGGGCCAGCGCTGCCGGTGCAGCCCTGCTGTGCGCGACCGTCCCGTCCGTCGTGTTCTTCGCGACGGTCGTCGAGGTGCACGGGCCATTCCTCGCGTTCGCAGGCGCTGCGCTCTGGCAAGCCGCGCGCGTCTGCCGGCGGCCGAACGATGCGCGCCTGCTCGGTCTCGGACTCGCGACCGGTCTGGCCGCCACCGCCCACGCGACAGGGCACCTGCTGCCGTTGCTCGCAGGTTCCGTCCTGCTCGCCGAGGCGCCGACCCTCCGGGAGCCCCGCAACCTGCTCCGCGCTGCGGCGGTCGGCGCGGCGGGCCACGTGATCGCACGCCTCGGCGCAGGCGCCGTGCTCGGAGGCGACCTGGGCAACACGGTCGGCTACGTGTCCGACCAGTGGACGCGGTTCGACCTCGCGAAGCTCCCGGGCACCGTCTGGCACGAGTGGCTGCTGCCGGCAGCTCCGCCCGCGCTATTGGCGCTCGCGATCCTACTCCTGCCGCGGGCACCGCGCGGATCCAGAGCACTCGCGGTGGCCCTCCACGTCACCGCTCTGGTCTACGCGCTCGCAGCCACGTTCATGCTCGCAGGCATCCGCGAGAACGGGGCCTACTTCCAGCCGCTGGTCCTCGTCGCGGCATGGGTCGTCGCGCGGGGCATCCCCGCTCGGGCGGTGCTCCTCGCGGCGGCGGTCGGACTGACAGCGGGGATCATCCAGGTCCGCGGACACGACCGGGCTCCGGTCAGCGCCATCGACCCGGCCGACGTGGTCGCCCTCCGCGGCGAGGACGTCGCGGTCTTCGTGATGGCCGACGAGGCGGAGGCGCGGCCGGTCATGCTCGCGGACCCGTCGCTCGCGGTCGTCCGGCTCGAGATCCTCGCGCAGGGACTGCTCGGCGCCGCGGACGAGCAGGCGTTCGCACGTTTCGACGCGGCGTTCCGGTCGATCGCTTCCGGGAGTGGCGGTCGCGTCTACATGAGCCAGGCGGCATGGCAGGTCCTGGTCCAGAACGGAGATCGGCTCCGGGCACACGTGGCGAGCCGCTACGAGCTCGTGCCGGTCGTGTCCGGCAACTTCCGCGCGTACGAGCTCCGAGAAGCTCAGGCCGACGGCAGGTAGGCGACGGGCCCCGGCTTCTGCGCGGGGAGCACGCCCGGGTGCCCGTACTTGTAGCCCTGCAGGTACGAACAGCCGATCTCCAGCGCCAGCGCCTCCTGCTGCTGGTTCTCGACTCCCTCACCGAGGATCTCGCAGTCGAGGGTCCTGCAGACGCGTGCGATCGCCTGCAGCGCGTCGCGAGCACGTGGGTTCTCCGTCGCTCCGTGCAGCAGCGCGCGGTCGATCTTGATGAAGTCGAGCGGAGCCGCGGTCATCGCGAGGAGACCGCTGTGTCCGGCACCGAAGTCGTCGAGCGCCACCCGGTAGCCTCGTGCACGCAGCGCGTCGGCCGCGTCCTCCCACCCGTCGACCTCCATCAGCGAGTCCTGCTCGGTGATCTCGAGCACGAATCGCGAGGCGGGAGCCCCGAACAGCGCCTCCGGGTCGAGGAGTTCCGGATCCAGGAGCTCACTCGGGTGCAGGTTGAGGAACACCGAGACGCCCTCCGGCACACGGTCCATCTGGCGGCCGATCGCGCGCCGGACGCGCCGCCCCACCTCGATCACCTCGCCGGTCCGCGCCCACTCCGCGAACGCCTCGGGCAGCCGGCTCGACTTGATGTTCGGGAATCGCGCGAGCGCCTCGTAGGCGAAGATCGAGTGGTCGTGCGCACGGACGATCGGCTGCCATGCGACCGACACCTCGGTCTTGCAGTCGACGCCCGAGGGCGTGGAGGCTCCAGCCGCGGCCAGTCTTCGGCGTCGACGTCGCTCGATGGCGGCGTCCAGCACGCCGAGCAGGTCCGGCACGTGGAACGGCTTGCGCAGGAACTCGAACGCACCGGCCTTGATCGCGTAGACCGCATCCTCGAGCCGCGGGTCCGCACTCAGGAACACGAGCTCCGTCGTCAGGCCGGCCCCACAGACCTCCGGAACGATCTCGAGCCCGCTGCCGTCCGGGAGATCGACTCCCGACAGGACGACGTCGAACTCCTCGTGACCGCCCAGCTTTCCGCGTGCGGCCTCGAGACCGCGCGCCACCTCGACGTCGAAACCAACGCAGAAGGACGACTCCACCGCGGCGTCGACCATCGGATCGTCGTCCACCACCAGGAGGCGGGGCTTGGGCCCACGTCGCACCATCGGACGACCGCCGCCGTCCCCGAAGACTCCGGATTCCGCGCGCATGGTCAGCCCTTGGGCAGCCTCAGGTGGAATCGAGTGCCTTCGCCGACCTTCGAGTAGACGTCGATCCGTCCACCGTGGCGCTCGCGAACGATCGCGTGGACCATCGCCAGCCCCTGGCCGGTGCCACGACCGATCTCCTTCGTGGTGAAGAACGGCTCGAAGATGCGCGCGCGGATCGAATCGGGGATGCCGCATCCCGTGTCCGCCACGACCAGCTCGACAGCGTCGCCGACCGCACGCGTCCTGACGTGGATGTAGCCGCGACGGGAGCCGCTCGGATCGGCGTCGTGGATCGCGTGGGACGCGTTGACCAGCAGGTTGACCAGCACCTGGTGCAGCTCACCGGAGTTGCCGCGGACGCGGGGCGCACCGGGGTCGAGGTCGAACCGGAGTTCCGCGACGTACTTCCACTCGTTCCGGGTCACGACGCCAGCCGTTTCGACGACCTGGTTCAGGTCGACCTCTTCGTGATCCGACTGCGACGGGTGCGAGAACGACTTCATCGCCCGCACGATGCTCGACACGCGCTCGATGCCGTGGACGGTGTCCTCCAGCGCGTCGCGGACGTCGGTGCGCAGCCGTTCGATCTCGGTCCCGGACTCACCGGACGGCAGCGCAGCGAACAGCCGGTCGATCGCGTCCCGGACGAACAGCGTGTTGTCCGAGATGTACTGCATCGGCGTGTTGATCTCGTGCGCGATGCCCGCCGCGAGGTGTCCGATCGCCTCGAGCTTGCGTGATTGCAGCGCCTGCTCCTGCTGGTGCGCCCGGGCCGTCGCGTCTTCGCCGACGAGCAGCACTGCCCCTCCTTCCTCCTCGGCGACCGCGGAGAACTCGAGCACGGTCTGGGTGCCGTCCGCACACTCGACGGGAACGAGATCCTGGATCGGGTCCCCATCGCGTTCGAGCGCGGCTACGGCGAGCGTGAACACCCGCTCGACGTCCCAACCGACCGGCAGCACCTCGAGGGGCTGTCCGACTGCCTGCTCCCGCGACACGCCCAGCACCGCTGCGGCACGTTCGCTCCACTCGAGCACGCGACCCTCTTCGTCGAGCTGCAGGAACAGGACGCGGAAGGCGGTGAGCGCACGATCGAAGGCCTTCGGCGAGGGGGTCGCCGCGGAGTATCCGAGCTCCCGGGTCTGAGCCACCGACTCGGTCATGCGCGGACCTCCGCACACGTCGACTCGACGAGCGCACGGAGCTCGCGAGGATCACAGGGCTTGGCGAGGAAGCCGTGGACGAGTCCGCGCAGCGCCTCGTCCTGGTCGGCATGACCCGTCAGCGCGATCCGCACGGCGCCCGGCAGCATCGTCCGGACCCGCTGGAGCAGTGCCTCGCCATCGATGCCCGGCATCCGGATGTCCGACACGACGACGTCGAAGGCCCGCTCGTCGCCGCAGAGCGCGAGCGCAGCTTCGCCACCACCCGCGAACGCCATGTCCCACTCGCCGCGCAGCGAGCCGAGCGTCCGTTCGAGGCCTCGCAGCACGCGAGGCTCGTCGTCGACGAACAGGATGCGCAGCCTCCGGCCGCAGCCGGGATCCGGGTTCTCCAACTCCACGGGGAGGTCATCGACCTCCTGCATCCGCCCGATGAAGAGCCCGACCGGGAGCCTGGGCCCAACGCGGGACCGGGCACGGGCATGCGCCCAACCCGCCCGCGGGACCGACGCGTGGAACGTCCGACGCCATCGCACGGTCCGCGCGGCGTGGACACCGGACTCGTGGACGCGATCGGTCAGTCGAACAGGCTGTTGCCGTACTCCGATTCCCGGAGCTTCGCCTGCGCAGCCGCGAGGCGGGCGATCGGCACCCGAGGTCCCGAACAGGACACGTAGTCGAGACCGATCGCGTGGCAGAACCGGATGGAATCCGGATGGCCACCCTGTTCGCCGCAGATTCCGACCTTCAGGTCCGGCCGGGTCTCACGCCCCCAGCGCACGGCCATCTGCATCAGGCGGCCCACGCCCTTCACGTCCAGGACCTCGAACGGGTTGTCCCTGAGGATCCCGGTCTCGTTGTACATCGGAAGG
>JAQCBR010000242.1 GCA_027621295.1 Planctomycetota bacterium | reverse complement strand
TCGACCACCTGCCGACACTCGCGCTCGCTCTGAGCCTTCATCAGCCGCCCCGGCTCCTCGACCCCGGCCATCCGCGCGAGCTGCCCGTGCAGCCCCTCGCAGTACGGGCACGCGTTGACCGAGTTGACGGTGACCATCACCGACTCGTTGATGCGCGGCGTGACGGCTCGCGGGCCCACGTAGGCGAGCGCGATGCTCGGCAGCCGCTTCAGCACCTCACGGTGGTCCGCCAAGCACCCGCCGGCGGTCCACATCTTCTTCTGGTATCGCTCCATGGGCTCGCGTCCAGGCGCCGGGTCCGGGGACCGCCTTCTACACCGGACGCGCGGCTCATCCCCGCACCGAATCGGGCAGGGCGAGGCCGCGGTCGACGAGAGGGCACGGGCGATCAGCAGAGCCGACAGCGGGGCGTGTCTCGCATCTCGAGCTGCGATGACCTTCGGCTCACCACACGACCGTCAGCATCGGTCGCTCGGCGACGCCGGCCCACTCCGAGCTTCGGAACGCCCAGCCGTTGCTGCTGTTCGCGACGATGACCCAGCCGAGGTTGGGCGCACCGTCCACCCAGGCCTGGACGCTCGCGGTCACGTCCAAGCTGCCGGTCACGCGGTCGGCGAACAGACCTGCCGACGTCGCCTCGGCCGTCGCGACGGCCTCGGTCCCGAGCTGGACGCCGGCACCGAGGGAGTTCCAGGTCGACGTCTCGCTGAACGGCACGAGCATCCGGTGGAAGCTCCCGCCGTCCGGGCTCTGTGCGTTCGCGCCCTCGGAAGTGACGGTCAGGATCGCCTGTCGGATCTGCGTGCCGGGCGGAATCTGGCCGGGACCCGCACCGACGATCCCCGCGAACCGAAGGAGTCCCTGGTTCTGGTCCTGGTCGCCGTCGCACCAGACCAGGTCGTCGCTGCCGCGTGATTGGCCTGGCAGCGTCCCGCCGCCGGCGCCGTTGCCGATGTGGGTGTCCGTGCAGCCGACGTAGACGCCGGCGCCCAGGTCCTGTCCCTCGCGGAAACGACGCACCTGCTGTCCCTCGAGGCGCGCGCGGTGGGCGGCCGCGTCGTACGGCAGGTCGAAGTTGTGCGCGGGGTCGTTGCGATGGTCCGGACCCGAGCCGGCCACGTAGGTCTGCGACAGCGAACGCACCTCGAGCACCGGGCGACGCACGTCGAAGCGCAGCGTGCGGAAGAAGCCGTTGCCGCCGTTCGGGTCGCCCTGGTAGTCGGCGAGCATCGCGTGCACGGTCTCGCCGAGCGGCGTCACGTCGCTGCGCTCGCCGCGTCCGATCACGTGCCCGCAGAGCACGAGGAAGACCTGCGGGAACGGCTCGACGAGCTTGCGATGGACCTGCTCGCCGTCGTTGTCGCCGGTCCCGTCCCGGGTCGCGCCACCGCCGCGCCAGGGTGCCGGCGCGCCGGTGCCGAGGTGTTCGTGCGTCGTCAGGATCGTCGGCAGATGAGGGTGGGCCGCCAGCACCTGCTGCGCCCAGTCGATCGCCTCGTCACCCGGCCGCCACTCGAGGCAGAGGTGCAGCCAGAGCCCACCGCCTCCCTCGTAGATCTGGAAGTTGTTGCGCCCGTCCGCCGAAGCCCCGCCGAACCAGCTCTGGCCGGCGTAGCGCTGTGGACCGAACCAGCGCACGAACTCCTGCGCCGACGACTTGTCACCGACGACGTCCATGTCGTGGTTGCCGAGTGCAACCGTGTAGGGGACGACGCCGTCCAGACGGTCGATCGCGCGATCCGCGCGCACCCACTCGTCGGGATAGCGCGCACCGCTCTGCACGACGTCACCGGCCTGCACAGCGAAGCGCACCTGGTCGCGGTTCCGCACCACCCAGTCGGTCTGGCCCTCGAAGTGGAAGAACAGCTCCGGACGCTGCGAGTAGAACTGCGTGTCCGGCATCACCGCGACGACGAAGGGCGCGAGCGGGTCTGGCATCGACACGCTGACGCCCTGCGACAGCCCGCTCGGGATTCCCACAGCCGCAACCACCCCCTGCAGGTGGATCGACGCGCCCGCCGGCAGCAGCGAAGTCGGCAGGAGCACGCTCCCGTCGAGCCCGAGCCCCAGCATCACGTCCGGCGCGACCAGCAGTTCACACCCGGGCAGTCCGAACCCGTCGAGCCGGAGCGGCAGCCGCGTCGCACCCCACTGCGTCCGCGACGTGCCGATCAGCAGCGCGACCGGTGCGGCACCTGCCCCTGGCAGCACGAACGCGCGCGTGTCCGAGCCGAGAGCCGGCCTCGGCACGACGATCAGCGCCGGCGGGACGTTCGAACGGACGTCACAGCCGCGCCCGAAGGACTCGACCTGCGAGATCGCAGGGGCGGCCACGAGGGCCGCCGCGCACAGGAACCTCATCAGCATCCGCCGTCTGCTATCCGGCGTGCATCAAGGAGGTGCGAAGGTGGGGATCAGATCAGGCGCGGACGAGCCGTCCCGTCGAGACCCTGAGATGGCGCGCGGCCCCGGACGCTACCCGCCGGGCTGCGGCATGAACCAGGTCCCGTCGAACCCCTCGGGCTCCACCCCGCCCTCCTTCTGGAAGGACGCGACCTGGTCGAACCAGTAGCGGATGTTCGAGTCGATCGCGTTGCGCTTCGCAGCCTCCCGGATCGCCATGAATCCCGCGGTCAGACTGTCGATCGGCGCAGGCTTCTCCACTGCGCGGCAGAGCATCATCAGGAGCCCGAGCGCGGACACGAACCGCTCGCCGTCCTCCCGCGCGCAGATCGGCGCCGCGTAGCCGATCGCCTCGAGCAGCTGGTCCTGCCCGAGCACGTCGATCAGATCGTGGTGCACGCTCCCGCTCGTGAACCCGAGCGTCAGGATCGGATACCAGTGCCACGCGCACCGACCCTCGAAGAACGCCTCCAGGCGCTCCGCGTCGAGCCCTTCGGCGAACGATTCGATTTCATCGACGAACGGCGGCGGCCCGTCGGGCATCTCCAGCGCGTGCTTGCTGAACGCGCGGAACAGCATTCCTTCACCCATGTCGCGGATCCTAGCGCGTTCCGCGGTCGGGCGGAGGGGTCCTTCTGCTACGCCCGCTGGGGGACGGGCCGACACCGCATTGCGCGACGCTGCGCGTCGAGGAACCGATCCGCGCCCTCCGCACCCATGTAGCGCACGAGCAGCCGGCGCTCGGTCTCCGCGAGGTCCACGAGCACGAGGCCGTCGACGACGTTCGCGAAGTCCGGGTCGACGTTGAAGCCGATGATCTTGCCGCCGAGCTTCAGGTACTCGCGGATCAGGACCGGCACGCCCTTCGCGTCGCGCTCCATATCCGCGACCATCGCCGAGACCTCGCTCAGGTCGCGGAGCATCGACGGGGTCCAGCTGAGGCCGAATCGCCGTGCCTGGTCGCTCTGGTGGGGTCTGCGCGCGCGGACCAGGTCGGCGAACTCGGGTGCGAACTGGTGAGCGCGCAGGTGTTCGACGATCAGGTCGCGCGACGCCGCGTCGTAGGACGCGCTGATGCTGACCGGTCCGAACAGCCTGTGGTACTGGGGATTCCTCGCTACGAACTCGCCGATGCCGCGCCACAGCAGGAGCAGCGGCATGAAGCTCCGCTGGAAGTCCGCGCAGACGAACGAACGCCCGAGCTCGAGCCCCGGCGTCACGTGTTCGACGAACGCCCGGTCCATGTCGAACAGCGTCGACGTGTAGAGCGCGGACAGGCCACCCCTGGCGAGCAGTCGGTCGGTCGGTCCGAGGCGGTATGCCCCGGCGATGCGCTGCGTCTTCGGCTCCCACAGGAACAGGTGCAGATAGTCCCGGTCGAAGCGATCGAGATCGGTCTCCTGCCCGGTGCCCTCGCCGACGGCACGGAACGTCTCTTCGCGGAGTCGTCCGATCTCGGGCAGCACGTGCGGCAAGCGATCGGCGGTCGCGAGCCA
>JAQCBR010000073.1 GCA_027621295.1 Planctomycetota bacterium | reverse complement strand
GCGACGATCCGCGCCGGGTCCGTGCCGACCAGGATCGCCGCGCCGGCATCGACCGCCTCGGGACGCTCGGTCACGTCCCGCAGCACGAGCACGGGAGTGCCGAGGCTCGGCGCTTCTTCCTGCACCCCCCCGGAGTCCGTGAGGATCAGCGCCGCGTCGCGCATCGCCGCCACGAAGGACGGGCGATCGAGGGGCGGACCGAGCTCGACGCTCGGCACGCCACCCAGCGCGGCCTCTACGGTCGTCCGGACCTCCGGATTGGGGTGCACCGGGAACACGACCCTGAGCCCTCCGCCCTGCGCGAGTTCCCGCACCGCGTCGCAGATGCCTGCGAGCGGCGGTCCGAAACTCTCGCGGCGATGGGCGGTGACGAGGATCGTCGGCACGGCGCTCGGCGCTCTCTCGGGGATCTGCGCGAGCGTTTCGCGGAGCGCGTCGATCGCGGTGTTGCCGGTCCGCACGACGCGCCCGGGCGCGGCACCCTCGTCCAGGAGTGCGCGCGCGGCCCGCGCGGTCGGCGCGAAGTGCCACGCCGCGAGACGTCCACAGAGCCGGCGGTTCATCTCCTCCGGGAACGGCGCGAGCGGGTCCCCGGTCCGCAGGCCGGCTTCGACGTGCGCGAACGGCACACCGCGGTGGAACGCCACGAGCGCGCTGACCATCGTCGTCGTCGTGTCGCCCTGAGCGACCACACAGTCGGGGCTCAGCTCCGCGCAGACGGCGTCGAGCCCTTCGTTGAGGCGGCTCGTCAACGCGGCCAGCGACTGGCCTTCCCGCATCACGCCCAGGTCCAAGTCGGGCGCCAGACCGAAGTCGGCGAGCGCGGTGTCGAGAAGGTCGCGGTGCTGGCCGGTCGCGACCACCAGGGCCTCGCACCACCCTCCGGCCCGGAGCGCGCGGACGACCGGAGCCATCTTGATGGCTTCCGGGCGGGTGCCCACCACGCAGAGGATCTTCGGCCCGGCCATCGCGGCGCGCGAATGTAGCCGGATGCGGCGCACGGATCCGTGCGGTTGCGGGGTCCACTCCGATCCAACATCATCGGCGCGCCCCCCACCCTGCTCCCCGACCTTGGCCGACGTCCTCGCCCCGGAATTCCACGACCTGTTCCCCGACGCCGAGCCGATCTTCGTGGTCGGCGCCGCCCGGTCCGGAACCACGATCGTCGGCAACGGCCTGCGCTTCGGCGCAGGCATCCCCGGCAACCGGGAGGGCTTCGTCTACACGACCGCCTACCTGATGCTCGCCACGCTCGACGAACGCTGGCAGCAGATCGGGCCAGGGATCCAGCACATGGCGGACGAGGACCGCGGCGACCCGCGCCGCGAGCGGGCCTCGTCGCGCTTCGACTTCGACGCGCTGCGGCGTGACGTGCTGCGCCACTTCCACGCGATCGCACCGCCGAACGGCGAACGCGTGTGGGTCGACAAGACGCCGGACATCTACATGGTCCACGCGACGCCGATCCTCGCGTCCGCATACCCGCGGGGACGCTGGATCTGGGTCCAGCGAAACGGCATCGAGGTCCTCGACTCGCGGCGTCGCACGCACCCGGAGATGACGTTCGAGGCCGGCTGCCGCGACTGGGCGATGGTCGTCGGCGACTGGCAGCGCGCACGGAAGCTCGTCGCCGGCCGCTGCCTCGAGATCGACCAGCGCGAGGTCGCGACCGACGGCACCGGCACCGCAGAGCGGATCGCGGAGTTCCTGGGACTGGGCGCAGAGGCTGCGGCGGGGATCGCCGAGGTCTTCGGTCGGGATCGACCCGGGCGCACGACCACCCGTGACTACCGGAGCGCGCTCGGGCTCGAGGACACCGACTGGTCCGAGGAAGAGCGCGCGATGTTCCGCACGATCTGCGGAAACGCGATGGCCGCTGCTGGCTACGCGCTCTAGCGACCGAGCGCCTTCCGCAGGCCCGCCGCGAGCTCGTCCCGCCCGCGCCCGGTCGTCACGACCGTCACGCCGAGGTCCCGACCGACCTGCTGCCGGACCCCACGGGCACCGCGGTCGTCGTCCGGGTCGAGCAGGATCGGCTCGGCCCCGTAGAAGCGGACCAGCGCGACGATCGAGCGGAGGTTCGCGTCCAGGATGCGCGCGGTGGCGGCGTCCGCAGCTTCGACTCCACTGCGCACCGCACGGAACACCGCGAGATCGATCCCAGCGCCTGCGGTCGCCGAGTCCCAGTCGGCCGCTCCGAGCTCGCGCACGAACGAGGGGACGGTGCGATGGTCGGGTGGGACCGGCACGGCGGCGAAGCCAGAGCACAAGGCGACCACCGCCGCGTCGCGATCCCCGGCACGATCGAGGAGCTCCGCCGCGACGAACGCGAGCTCTCGCTGCGCCTGCCCTTCGGCTCCTCGCATGCCGCGGGCCGCAGCTGCTGCGAGCCCCTCGGTCGCGGTCCCTGTGTCGGCGCGCCGCAGGGTCCGCAGCAGCAGCGCGTCCCCCGCGAACGGAGCCAGGTCCGCGCCGATCGCAGCGAGGGCCTCGGTCGGTTCGTCCATCAACAGGTGGAGACGGGCTCGGCGACCTGCGTGCGCGTCGCCCTCGGAGCCGTCCAGGACCTGGCGCGCGAGCGCGGACGCCTCGTCGTCACGCCCTGCCCGCCGGAGGAGCTCGACGAGGGTGACCGCCGCGTCCAGGTCACCGCTGCTCCCGACGACCGCCGGACGCAGCATCCACTCCGCCTCGTCGAACCGACCGGCGTCGAGCTGCCCGGCCCCGAGTGCTGCCGCCCCGCCCGGGTTGGGTCCGCGGACCAGGAGCACCTGCTCGCCCGGGAAGTTCCCTTCCAGGTGCAGCTGCTGGCCTTCGATCCGCCAGGCCGCGCGGTACGAACCCACCCCCGGCACCTCGATCCCGATCTCGTCCTCTCCGTAGGTCCAGAGCGCGGGCGCGAGCCCCATCCAGAGGCCGCCGTCCGGCTCGAAGCGGAACTCCAGGTCCCCGAAGTGCCAGGCGCCGTGCAGCTGTGCGGGCCCCTGCAGAGTCGCCGCCACCTCCTCGTCGCCGCCGAAGAGCGCGCTCCAGAGTCGGGGCCGGACTTCGAACGGCGCGTTCTGCCCCGGCAGGTCGGCGGCGACGTCCACCGGACTCGCCTGCCGCTGACGGAAGTCCTCGACGCCGACACAGACGACCACGCGGCCCGGACGATCGACGCTGAGCTGGAGCGGGAGCCGGCGGAGCAGGTCCTCGGAGTCCCGGCCCGGTGCAGCGCCGGACACGAGCCGCAGCGCCTCGCCCTCGAGCTCCGCGACCGTCCTCGCCGGCCACGCGTCCTCGCGCGATGCGACGCCCTCGTCGTAGCACTCGCCGGCCCCGACGAGCAGGACCGTGGCAGGTTCGACACCACCCGCCGGCGCGATCCACTCGGTGCTCCACACGCGCCACGCGACGAACTGGGCCAGGGCCTCCGCGCCGACCAGGAGCGCGACGGCGAGGCCGAGCCGGCGGAGGTTCTGGTTGGTGAGGCGTTCCGACATGCGATCCCCGGTCTTTCGGTCGGCCATGCTACGGACAAGTCCGGAACGCGGAAGCGCGGCCTTGCAGCCGCCGGTCCGGCAGGGTGCGATCGCCCACCATGCAGAGCGGACTCGACGGCATGACCGTGCTGGTGACCGGTGCGAGCGGCGGACTCGGTCGAGCCGTCGCGGTGGACCTCGCCGCCGAGGGCGCCCGCCTCGTGCTGCACGCGCACCGGCGTCCGGAGGCGGCACGTGCGCTCGCCGAGGAGCTGCCGACCGAGTCCGTGGTCGTGCAGGCGGACCTCGCCGACGAGCGCGCGGTCGATCGGATGTGGGATGAGGCCGTGCGGGCGTTCGCCCGCGTCGACGGCGTCGTGGTCAACGCAGGGATCTGGCCGGCGGACAGCACACCGATCCACGAGCTGAGCCTCGCCCGCTGGCAGGAGACGTTCGACGTGGACCTGACCGGCGCTTTCCTCACGTGCCGCGGGTTCTTCCGGCACCTGGCCGCGGCGCCGCGCGACACGGCCTCGGTGGTGCTCGTCGGCTCGACGGCCGGGCTGTTCGGCGAGGCCGGGCACGCCGACTACGCGGCCGCGAAGGCGGGCCTGATGCACGGCCTGCTGCCGAGTCTGAAGAACGAGATCACGCGGCTCGCGCCCAGGGGCCGCGTGAACGCCGTCGCACCGGGCTGGATCCTCACGCCGATGGCGGAGAGCGCGCTGGGCGACGCGCGCGCGATCGCCCGCCAGACGCAGACCGTCGCGATGCGGAAGGTCGCACGACCCGAGGAGGTCGCGTCGGTGATCAACTTCCTGCTGTCACCGACGCGCGCCGGGCACGTGAGCGGCGTCGTCCTGCCGGTCCATGGCGGCATGGAAGGCCGCGTCCTGAACCCGCTCTGATCCAACTTCGCCGTCGTTCGGCCCGGGCTTGCACCGGTCTCGCGACTGGTCCCGCAGCAGCCGGCGATCGGCGGTCCTCGCCGCCTTCAGGACTTCGATCAGCTCGGCGTCCGTCGTCGCGAGACCCGCGATGCCGCGGAGCAGGCCGCCCACGAACGTCCGAGGACCTGCCACCGCGAGCCGATACTCGATCCACCGGCCATCACGGACGCCGGCGACGAGGCCCGCCGCCTCCAGGAGGCCGAGGTGCCGGGACACCGCGGGCTGCCCCACGTCGACCAGTGAGACGAGCTCGCAGACGCAGAGCGGGCGGACTGACAGCGCGGCCAGGATCCGGAGGCGGGTCCCATCGCCGGTCGCTCGGAGCGCCCGGACCGCTGCGTCAGCGCCGGTCATCGGCGCGCGAACGGTGAGACGTCGTCGGACTTTCAGGCAGTCGAGGTGTCCGGGATCAGCCGCCAGATGCCGGCCGCTCGCCGCGGACGCGGGCGAGCAGGCGCTCCTTCGCCGGATCGCGCCGCCGGACCGTCCGGTCGAAGACCGCGACCGTCTCCAGGTGGGCGGTGTGCGGGAACATGTCGATCATCACCGCGCGGCGGAACGCGTAGCCGAGGTCGCGCAGGCGGGACGCATCGCGCCCCAGCGAGTCCGGGTCACACGACACGTAGACGAGGCGGCGCGGCTGCAGCCGATCGGCGATGCGTGCCAGCACGCGCGCGTCACAGCCAGCGCGCGGTGGGTCGACGATCACCGCGTGCGGTTTGTCACGCATCCGCGCGAGGTTGCTGATCAGCCCCTCGACGCGACCGGCGCGGAACCGGACGTTCTGGATGCCCGCCTGTTCGGCAGCCTGCACCGCGTCCTCGACCGCGCGCTCGTCCTCTTCGATGCCGAACACCTGGTCGGCGTGCCCGGCCAGCGCGAGCGCGAACAGCCCGGAACCGCAGTAGAGGTCGGCGATGTGTGCACCCTCGGGCACTTCACCCAGCGCTGTGCGCACCTCTTCGACGAGAGCGTCGACGCCGAACGACGAGGTTTGGAAGAACGCGCCGGCCGACGTGCGGTAGCGGATCCCGTGCACCTCGTCCTCGACGTGCTGCACGCCGAACAGCGCCCTGGTCCGCTCGCCCAGCAGCCGGTCCGGCGGACCGTCGTTGAGGTTGAGCGCCCCGCCCGTCGCGCCCGCCGCGCGCATCGCGTCGATCGCAGGGCCGAGCGCACCGACGCGCACACCCTCGTGGGCCACGACCAGCGTCGCGTGGATCTCCTGGGTCCGCTCCGACGATCGGACGACGACGGCACGCAGGTCGCCGCGGCCGGTATGGGGATCGAACGCGGGGAGACCGGTCGCACGGAGACCGTCCCGCGCGGCGAGAGCGACCTCCAGTCCACGTCGCTCCTGGACGGGGCAGACCTCGATCGGCAGGAGCTCTCTCCCTCGACGTCCGAAGTAGCCGGCGACCAGCTCGCCGTCCTGCTCGCCGAAGTGCAGCGCGAGCTTCGTGCGCTGGCCGGCGGCGTCGGACGGTGCGCGCGACGCTCCCATCTCGATGCGCTCCGGCGCGACGCGGAGCGCGTGCGCGAGCGTCCGCCGGAGCCTCGACTCCTTCGCCCGGACCTGCGCACGAGGCGCGAGATGCTGGAGCTGGCAGCCGCCGCACGGACCGAAGTGCGGACAGATCGGCCGCACGCGATCCGGCGACGGCTCGAGGACCTCGAGCAGCTCGCCGCGGCCGAACTTGCGGCTCGCCGAGCTGATGCGGACGCGGATCAGCTCTCCGGGCAACGTCTCCGCGACGAAGATCACGTAGCCGTCGATCCGACACAGCCCGTCCGGCCCATCCCCGAAGTCGTCGACCCGCAGTTCGACGACTTCGTCACGGTAGACAGGGACGGTGCTCGGGCGCTCACGCATGGACGTTCCTCGACGGGGCGGGAACGTTCGCAGAAACCCGAGCGCGCCACCACCGGAAACCCTGGCAGCGCGCCGCGTGCCGGACGATCAGAACGTCGTCACGCTGATCGCATCGCTGGCCGCGAAGCCCTGCGGGCCGAGCTGCTCGACGAACCACGCCTGGAAGAACACCTCCGAGCCTGGAGCGAGCGTGCGGACGAGGTTCGCGTTGTAGACGAACGGGTTCTGCTGCGTGATCGTCATCGGGATCGCGTCGAAGACGAAGGGCACGAGCACGCCGCCGAACAGCGGCAGGTTCTGCCCGCCGGCGCCGATCAGCAGCGCGCCGGAGCGACCGGGGAACACGTTGGTCACGCGCACCTCGACCGGGGCCGCGGTGTTGGCGGTGCCCGAGCCGAGGAGCAGCGGCTTGATCCCACCGAGACCGGGCAGGATCGCCGGAACGCCACCGCCGTGCTCCGTCCAGTCGTAGGTCGTCATCGGCCGGAAGCTCTGGATCGTCGGCGTCACCTCGTTCAGCGAACGCGCGTTGTCCTCGGTCGCCGTGCCCATCGCGTACGAGCCCTGGAACACGCTCGGGCTCGACCAGACCGAGACCCGCGAACCGGGCGCGTAGGCCATGATCGTCCGGAACCGATCGTCCGAGGTCCGGAAGCCGAACGCGTACGGCCGGACCGCGTTGTTCGCGTTGTTCCGGTCGTGCGAGCAGCCCATGTTGTGACCCATCTCGTGGGTCAGCGTGTCCGTGTCGAGGCAGCCGCGGACCGTCACGCCGAACGCCGACGACGCGAAGCCGGTCGACTCGTTGGTCATCAAGTAGGCGACGCCACAGAACTGGCTCGACTGCTCGATGATCAGACACATCAGGTCCGCGCCGTACAGGTTGCGGTCGCCGTGGACCTCCGTCATGTGACGGTTGGTCGTGCTGCGGAACCGACTCAGGTCGGTCGTGGTGCCGGTCTCGGTGTAGTTCGTCTCGGCGGTGTAGACGAGGCGGAAGCGCTGGTTGACGCCGCTCCGCGTCGAGCTGTCGGTCGCCAACGAGATGCGCGCGACCAGCGTCGACTCCATGCCCGCGTTGCCGCCGCCGCCGGTGCGCGCGGCCGGCGTGTAGAACGCGGCGACGTCGATCGCGGGAACCGTGTTCGACGTCAGCGATGCCTGCCCGGGCGCGCCAGCCTCGGCAACCTCGTGGGTGTGGTCGACGCCGCAGCCCATGTGCGCGGGCATCTGGTCGTGGTCGAGGCCGTAGACCACGTGCGTGGCACCGAAGCCGGTGTATTCGATCGAATAGCGTTCGCCGTCGATCTCGACCGCGCCACCCGCGATCCCTCCGGCGTCGATCGCCAGCAGGAAGTGACCGTTCCCGTCGACGTGGCCGCGGTAGACGACGTGCTTCCACATCCGTTCGGTGCTGTCGAGCACCAGCGTCCGGGTCGTCCCGCCCAGCTGGAGCGAGAAGGCCGGTCGCGTCGGCACGCTCGCGTCGAACGTCGACAGCGCCGCCGCGTCGATGCGCACGAAGGTCGAGGACTGGATCTGCGGCCGCGACGAGCGCTCGCGGACATCACGGTCGATCACCCCGGAGTCGACTTGCGGGAGGATGCCCCAGAGAGAGGGATGGGACTGGGCGGTGGCCGAGCCGACCGCGAGAGCCGCGGCAAGGGCCGCGACGAGGGCTGAGACGTGCATGATTCGGAGCGTCTGCGAGGGGAGCGGGCGGCAGAGGCAGTCTATACGGAACGCTCGGGCCGTTGGGCACCGCGGACCAGCTCGAGACTCTCGCGAACGGTCAGCGGCGGCTCGCCAGATCGATCTCCCACTCGACGACCTCACCGTCCGCGATCACGCGCTCGAAGCGCTCCTCGGCCTCACCGGGCCGGCGGACCACCACCGTGTAGGTGTCCGGCGCCACGTCGCCGACCTCGAGCCAGCCGGAGCCGCCGCCCGATTGCTGTCGGCCGAACATCCGCCGGAGCACCGACGTCATCGAGGTCTTCGGGGCGAGCGGTCGACCCTGACCATCGAGGATCGACAGCTGTCCCGGCGGGACCAGCTCGCCGTCGGCGCCCCTCGCCCGCAGGCGGAGGGTGGCCCCGCGGACGACCTGGACCTGGACTTCGGCGATCCCGCCCTCGACGACCGCCGCACCGGCGACGCCCGGCGCGAGACCGTCTGCATCGGCCCGGACCCGGTAGGTTCCCGGCGTGAGGCCGCGCACCTCGAACCGGCCGTCCGCGCCGCTCCGCACCGGTTCGGCCTGGACACCCAGGAGATCGAGGACTTCGGCCGCGGGGTCGAGGCTGGCGGACGCCCCCTCGACCGAGGCGACGATCTCCGCGCCGCCCACCGGCTGGCCCGTCCCGTCGACGACGACGCCGGAGATCGAGCCGGAGCGCGGCAGCACCAGCACCAGCCGGTCGGCAGGGAACGTCCCGTCGACCTCGACGCCTTCGACGAACGCCTGTCCGTAGCCGCTGTCGCGCGCCCGGCCGAACCCGCGGCCCGACGCGACGACGCGGTAGCGGCCTGCCGCCACGCGGTCGAGCCGGAAGTTCCCGTCCTCATCGGTGCGCGTCTGTGCGACCGCGTTGCGCATCACGAGACCGAGCAGACCCGGCGCCGCATCTGCGCTCCCATCCTCGAGACCGGCCGTGATCTGCACGCGCGCCACGGGAGCACCGCTCGTGTCGACGACCCGACCCGAGATCGAGCTCTGGGGCAGGTCCAGGTCGACGCGGTGCTCGGCGACGCCGTCCGGCACCTCGATCGACAGGCTCGCCTGCTGGGGGCGGCCGTCGAAGCGCGTCACCTGCAGGAAGTAGTCACCGGGCTCCAGCCCGATGAGCTCGAAGCGACCATCGCCGTCGGTGGGATTCGCACGCACCCCTATCCCGAGCACGCCGTCCCGGTCGGAGCCGAGCGCCGTCACCATCGCCCGCGGGACGGGCTGACCGGCATCGCGCACCGTGCCGTGGACGCGAACCGTGCCCTCGGCCGCGTCGTGGACGTCGAGGGTCGAGGTCCGCCCCGGACGCACCGTCACCGACTTGAGTCGCATGTTGCCGAGCAGGTCGAGGCCGATGTTGGTCGACCGCTCGTCCATCCGCGACTTGAAGACGATGTAGAGACCGGGTGCGAGCCCTTCGATCCGGTAGCGCCCGTCGCGCGTGCTGCTCGCGCTCTTGAAGGACCCGGCCTGGATGCTCGCCGCCACGATGAGCGCATCGGCGAGGGGGCGCGACCCGGCACCGGTCACCATTCCCTCGATCGCGCCGTCTTCTTCGAACTCGATCAGGATGCCCTCGGTCGGCACGCCGTCGGCGACGGCCACATCCCGACCGGTCGACGCCTTCGCTCGATCCGGGTGTCGCGCGGTGAACCGGTAGTCCCCCGCCGCGAGCCCGACGAGCTCGAAGCGCCCCTCGCTGTCGGTCATCGCCGCGCGACGGCTGCCGCCCATCAGCCCCAGGAAGTCGAAGTCCTCCGGCTCGATGGACGCACGGAACACACGGTTGGAGTCATCCCGCGCGCGGGACACCGACACGCTCGCACCGACGACCGGCGCGCGCGTCGCCGCGTCGATCACGAGCCCACGCGCGACCGCACCTTCATCGAGCCGGAACTCGAGGTCGGCACCGGTCTCGCCGGGCGCAAGGGTCACGGTCTGGGACTCCGCGTCGCGGTAGCCCGGCGCGCGGACCCGGACGCGCACGTCCCCGGGCGGGAGGCCCGTCAGCACGAACCTGCCGTCCGCATCCTGGAACTCGCGGTCGCCCCCCACGCCGTCCATCTCGCCGAGGCGCTGGCCCGCGGACAGCCGCATTCCCATCGACTCGCCGTCGCCACGCATCCAGGGCGCACCCCGACGTCGGGAACGTCCGGCGCTCGGCGCCTCCTCGACGGCGGTCTCGTTCGACTCCGACGCCTCCCGCACCGGGGTCGACCGGGTGGAGATCGAGAACCGGGGGATCGGCAGGCCTTCGGCAGACAGGACCTGACCGCGTACGGTCACGCCGCGCGTCAGCACGAAGCGGGGCTCGGGTTCGGTGCGGATCCCGAAACGGACCTCGGTCACGTAGCCGGCCTTCGAGACCTGGACGATGGACCGGTCGGCCGACAGGCCGGCGGCGACGAAGCGCCCGTCACGGTCGGTGCGCGTGGCGACGTTCTGGACCTTCAGCGCCATCTTGAGCACATCCGGGTCCTCGGGACGCTCGAGCGGGCGCACCTCGACCAACGCATCCGGGATCGGTCGGTCCTCGTCGTCGACGACGACACCCGTGAGCCGCAGGCCGTCGCGGATGCGCAGCTCGACGCCGTCGTACGTCCCGCCGTCGACGACCGTCAGTTCGATCACGTCCGACGGGGCGTACCCCTCGGTCGCGGCGACGAAGCCGACGCGGCCAGCCGCGAGACGGACGATCTCGAAACGACCGTCCGCGTCCGTGGTGATCGGCTCGGCGCGACCGTCCGCGCTGAACAGGAGCCTGCTGACGTCCAGGTAGACGAGGGCGATGTTGGCGCCCGCGACGGGGACGCCTTCCGGTCCGAACGCGGTGCCGCGGACGGTCGCACCCGGATAGCCGGAGATGTCGACGCGGGTCTCGAGGCCCTCCGCGACGTCGATCCCGTAGACCTCCTCGAGCGCCATCTCGGGACCCGCCGCGGACACCACGTAGCCGGCGCCCGCCGGCACGCCCGGCAGGTCGAAGGAGCCGTCCTCCACCGTCACCGCTTCGAGCCACTGGTAGCGGCGCTGCGTCAGCTGGCCCAGGAACGCGTTGATGCCCGGGCGGGCGCTGACGACGACGCCTTCGAGCGGTGCGCCGTCGGGACCACGCACGGAGCCGCGGATCCTCCCGCCCGACGTGCCGAGCAGCTCGACTCCCTCACGCTCCTCGCCCTCGGCGATCCGCACCTGGACCGGCGAGCGGACGAAGGCGAAGTCCGCGCGGCCGTCGAGGAACACGAGGCCGGGTGCGATGCCGTCGAGGACGAACGTCCCGTCCGCCTCCGTCCGCGTCGCGGCGAGCACGCGGGCCGGCGGCGCGCTCTCGGTGAAGAACCCCTCGACGATGGCCGAGCGGAACCGGGAGATCAGGCGTTCGACGCCCGGTGGCTCTCGCATCGCACGCACTTCGACGCCGGCGAGGGGCTGCAGGGTGTCGGCGTCGAGCACGATGCCCCGGACGCTGCCACCCGCACGGCGTCCGCGCTCGATCTCCGAGCGCTCCGCGGGCGCGATGCCCACGCCGTCCCGGAGCGTCTCGGCATCGGGGAGTGCGACCCCGGGCGCCGGCGTCCCACCCGCTGACGTAGCGCCTTCGACGCCGAGCGGCACGAAGGGCTGGTCCGGAGTCGAGGTCAGGAAGAGCCCCACGACGAGCGCCAGGACGAGCAGGACCACCGCCGCGGCGGGCTTCGAGGGTCTGGACAACATGAGCGAGAGAGCCGGGGCGTGGCGGGCGTTGGTAGCCAACCCCGCGCCGAGTCCGTCACCGATTCCGCCGGGATCAGCCCGAGGCGGGGTGCGCGGCGACGCCGGTGGGCAGTCCGACGCAGAACCGCGTGCAGCCCGGCTGCCCGGAATCGAGCCAGATCCGGCCACCGTGGGCCTCGACGATCCTGCGCGAGATCGCGAGTCCGAGGCCCGTGCCGGAAGACCGCGTCGTGAAGTAGGGCTCGAAGAGCCTCGCGGCGGTCTCGTCGTCGATCCCCGGACCGTCGTCCTGCACCGCGAACACGACCTCTCCCCGTCCCTCGTCGTGCTGGGCTCGGAGCTCCACGTGTCCGTCTTCTCCGATGGACTGGAGCCCGTTCTGGACGAGGTTGAGCAGCACGCGCCGCACTTCACCGCGATCGCCCGACAGCTTCGGCGCTGCCGGCAGGAAGTCGACCGTGAGACGTCCCTGGTCGCGTTCGGCGGCGAGCAGCGAGGCGACGTCCCGAAGCAATTCGTCGACCGCGAGATCCTCGAACACGGGATCCGGGCGCCCTGCGAAGTGACGGAAGTCGGACGCGATCCGCGCGAGCTGATCGGTCTGCTCGACGACCGTGCGCGCGAGTCGCTCGACCAACTCGGGCAGTCGAGGGTCTTCCTGCGCGCGCGCGCGCTGGACCATCTGCGCGCTCATCCGCATCGGCGTCAGCGGGTTCTTGATCTCGTGTGCGACCTGGCGAGCCATCTCCGCCCACGCCGCCTCACGCGCCGCGTCCCGGAGGCGGAGCTGCGTGTCGGCGAGCTGGGAGGTCATCGCGTTGAACGCACGGCCGAGGTCGGCGAGTTCGTCGCCACCGCGGTCCGGCACGCGCACGTCCAGGTCGCCCGACGCGACGCGAGTCGTCGCAGCCGCGAGGTCGCCGACCGGTCGGAGGAACGCCCGCGTCGCCAGCCACGACCAGACGGCGAGGACCGCACACACCAGGGTGGTCACGATGACGAGGAGACGGCTGAACTCCCGCGTCGTCGCGAACAGCTCCCGGCTCGGCACGGAGACCACGCAGCGCCAGTCGAACTCACGGGACGCATCGCCACCCACGCGCGAAGTCCCGGCCAGGAATCCATCTCCTTCGCCCTCGTAGGCGATGACCTGCGCACCCTCGAAGCCGGTCAGCACGGGGATCGCCAGTTCGGCAGGCTCCAGGCGCGCGCTGTACAGCGCGCGATCGCTGCTCGCGAGGACGATGCCGCGTCCGTCACAGACCGAGACCCAGGCGCTCTCGAAGCCCGCTTCGTCGCGCAGCCGCGCCGCGACGGCATCGACGATGTCCTGGACGCGGCGCCAGTGGACCAGCGCGTAGGCCACGCCGCGCTCGTCGCCTTCTCCCTGGACCTGGAACGCGAGGCCCAGGCTGTAGTCGTTCGGGTCCCGCGACGGGCGGTCCGGATTGTGGTGCAGCAGCGGCGAGAGGTGACGGTCGATCCAGAAGAGACCGAGGTCCTCGTCGATCGTCGCCTCGAACCAGTCCTCGTCGCGAACGGTCCGGGGCTCGAGCGCACGCCGCGCGGAGCGCGTCGTCGCGTCGAGGCTCAGTGTGTCGACCGCGACCCGCACGTCGCCGTTCGCATCCGCGACCAGCACGTGCTGGAAGTCCTGGTGCAGCCCGAGCATCAGGTCGAGTTCCTGTTCGAAGACCCCGACGTCACCACTGCGCAGAAGGCGCCGCGCCGCGCCCTCGATCAGCGAACAGTTCCGGTAGACCTGCTCGGTCAGCGCATCGAGCCGCTCCGCGGCGAGCTGGGCCTGGTCCGACAGCAGCACGCGCACGACCTGCTGCTCGAAGCGGTCCCGCATCTCGCCGCGGACGTAGAAGCCGAACGCCGCGAACGACGCGGCAGAAGTCAGCAGCAGGACGACGAGGATCTTCGTCGCCAGCGACCGGCGTCGCGGCACGCGACCGGACGAACGGTCTGCATGGGACGCGCGATCTGCGGAGGACTCCATCGGCCCTCATTCTGCCGGGGTTACCCCGGCCGGGGACACCGGGTCGACCGAATCAGCGTCCCTCGCGGCGCGGGAGGGACGCAGCGGACCGGCTGCACGCCGGTCCTGACGAGCGCTGTCAGGACCCGCCACCCTCGAGACGCTGCTTGCGCAGCGCGTCGAGGCGGTCGCGGGCGTCGCGGTAGCCGGGCCAGAACAGCTGGACGTCGGTGAACGCGTCGATCGCGGCGTCGATCTCGCCGCGCTCCTCGGCCTGCACGCCGGTGCGGTAGGCGCTGGTCGCCGCCTCGACCCGCTGGCGGAGGTCCTCGACGCGCGCGGCGACGTCACGGAAGCCCGCCGCCGACTCCTCGAGCGCGACGTAGGCGACGATCGCCTCTTCGAGCCGAAGCTGGAGCTCCAGGTCCTTGGCCGCGATGTACTCGGCGTCGAGCTCTCGCTCGCGCACCAGGAGCAGCCGTTCGGAGACCATCTCCTGCTGGGTTCCGGTCTTCGCGAGAGCGGCGTCGAGGAGCTCGCGGGCCTTCTGGAACTCACCGCGGTAGACGGCGATCTCGCCCGCATCCGCGAGGTCCGAGACCTCGGCTTCGACCTCGGTGACCGCGATGCGCTCGGCCAGGCCGAACAGGTCCGGGAACTGCTCCGACAGCGCGCGGTACTCGAGGAGCGCCGGCCGGTAGAAGCCGGCGTCCTGCATCCGCTGGGCGGCCGCGAAGCGCTCCTCGGCGATCTGGCGCCGGGCGATCGCCAGCGGGTCCTGCGCGGCGGTCAGCTCGGGGTCCTTCTCGACCGCGATGCCGAGGTGGTAGGCGGTCTGCCGGTACTCGTAGTCACCGAGCGCACGCACGCCGTCGACGTAGTGCCCGCGGGCCGATGCCCGGAGGTCTGCCGCCGCAGCGACGAGCCGTTCGAGGCCGTCGGTCGCCGGTTCGTAGTCAGGCACGTAGCGGTATGCGTCCCCGAACGCCGACTGTGCGCTCTCGAGCTTGCCGGACGCCAGCAGGCGGTTGCCCTTGTCCACGGCGCGCTCGGCGAGCTTGAGCAGCGCCTTGTCCCGCCATCGGGTCGCGATCGGGTGATCGGGGTTCTCGGCGAGGACCAGATCGAGCCGCGCCAGCGCCGCCTCTTCTTCGCTGTGGAAGACCAGGCGCTGGGCGTCCCACAGCAGGTAGGCCTCGCGGGCACGGGCGTGGACCCGCAGAACCTCGGGGTCCTCCGGAGCGACCTCGAGCGCCTTCTTGGCGGCGACGTAGGCCTGGTAATAGTCGGCCCCTGCGTAGAAGGCCTCCGCCTCGACGAGCGGAAGGTTCGGCGCGGCGCAACCGCCGAAGGCGGCGGCCAGGGCGAGCAGGGAGCCGGTCAGGGCCTTTGACGTGCGGATGGCGCGGGTCACGGTGGGTCTGGGCGGGCTTGGTTGCGCGGGACGCGGCGGCGCTCGGGCGCCGGACCGAGTCCGTCGGACGGCTCGGGGCCCGCGGATCTTCCCCCGAGCCGCGGCCGGGGGCCAAGCAGGAATCGGCGCACGCGCGGATTCCCGCGGCCGGACGGCGTTAGCCTCGTCGAGGACCCCGATGGCCGGCCCGACCCGCACCCAGCCGCACGCTCGCTTCGTCGCGCTCGGCGCGAGCAACCTGACGCGAGCGCTGCCGACCCTGGTCGCTGCGGCCCGCGCCACGGCCGGTGGGCCGGTCGACTGCATCGTCGCCGCCGGCAACGGGCGCTCGTTCGGCGCGCCGTCCCGGTTCCTCGGCCGGCAGCTGCCGGGGATCCTCGAGTCGCGCGTGTTCGAGCGTCTCGACGGCCCGCGCCGCGGGATCGGCGCCGTCCTCGACGTCGGCAACGACCTGCTCTACGGGTCGAGCGTGCCGACGATCCTCGCCTGGGTGGACGCATGCCTGTCGCGCCTGGGCCCCCACGTCAAGCGGCTCGCGCTCGGGGGATTGCCGCCGGTCGACGGCGGCGTGATCACGCCGCTCCGGTTCGAGCTGATCCGTCGCGTGCTGGTCCCGAGCTGCCGCCTGACGCTGGACGAGGCCGTCTCCGCCGCACGGGACCTCGATGCCGGTCTACGGGCGCTCGCCATCCGGCACGGTGCGGCCTTCGTCGATCTGCCCGGGCACTACTTCGGGAGAGACCCGATCCACGTGCTCGCACGCCGTCACGCCGAGCTCGTCGGACGTCTAGCCGGTGTGGAGCCCCGAGAGATCCGAGCCTCGGGCCTCACCGCCACCGAGGCCGCCCGGGTCCGGTTGGCGCGGCCGAGCGCCGAGGTCTTCTGGGGCATCTCGCGACAGCGCGAAGCGCCCCAGCTCCGGCTGCGTGACGGCACGACGCTGACGCTCGACTGACCGGCCGCCGACGGTCCTCGCGGTCGCAGACCAAAGAGGTAGCATTCCCGCCCGCCCGCCCTCCCGCGACATGCCGATGCGACGCCGAGCCAACGCCGCCTGTTTCGCCTTACCGCTCTGCGCGGGACTGCTCTGCGGACTTGCGGCAGCCCAGTCCGCGAGCTGGGGAATGCCTGAGCGTGGGTTCGCCGACTACCGGCGCACCACCAAGGCGTGGCGCGTCGCCCCGGCCGAGAACACGCGCCGCGGCGATCTGGTGCGCCCGGTCGATGCGGGATCGGCTTGGAAGGTCCGCGCGTGGCCGCAGAGCGCGATCGCCGACGGCTTCCAGGTCCGGGACTACGACGACTCCGGGTGGACCGACACTCGCCTGCCGGTCACTCCCTCGGACGCCGCGGACGCGCCGTGGCCGCTCCGACATCGGGTGCTCGACGCGCGGGCCATGTTCGACTCCCCGCCCCGCGCGAAGGCGATGGTCCTGACCGTGGAGCACGGCGACAACGTCGAGATCTGGCTGAACGGCGTCCGCATCGGTGGTGCCGACGTGACCGGCCAGCGGAAGAAGTCGGACTTCGTGCTCACACCCGACCAGATCGGGCTGCTCGAGAGGTCGCGCCCGAACGTCCTCGCCGTCCAGATCCGGAACCCGGACGGACCGTGCTTCCTCTCGGTCGAGCTGGTGTCGTCGTCGCGCTCGTTCGGCGACGGCGGCAACGCCACCTCACGGCTCGAGCAGGGACGGCAGGTCGCCGCCAACCTCCAGCGTGACCTGTTCGACGCGTGGCGCGGGGCGCCCGCCGTCACCTGGGGCGAGCTCGATCCTTCGCGGACGCGGCTGCGGATGACCCCGGTCGACCTCCGCGAGCTCGGCAGCTACGTCGGCTTCGACCTCCAGCGCGCCGGACGCCGCGGCAAGCTCAGCTACGAGATCCCACTCACCTGGCGCTTCGGGGACGTGAGGCTCAAGGGCGACGCCGACGGCGAGGACGATTCCGGCCGTCAGATGCTCGAGCTCGAGGTCGTCTCGGGCGCGCCCGACGAGCGGCGCTACGAGAAGCGCTACTACAAGAACCACATCAGCCACTGGTGGGAGTACACGTTCGCCGGCGAGCTGGTCGTCGACCGCGCGTTCGACGAGGACCGCGGCGTCATCACGTGGATGGAGACGCGCCTCACCGGCACGGTGAAGCACGCGCACGGCGGGCTCGACGGGCAGGCGTTCGACGTGGAATTCGTCGAGGAGTGGACGCTCGCCGCGACGCGCCCGGATCGGGACGGCCAGTTCCTGGACGACGTGGTCGCGGCGATCGAGCGGGGGCGAGAGTTCCTGAAGCGGGAGCTCGCCGACATGAACAAGCCGGCTCTCCAGGCCGGCGGCGACAACCGGACCTACCCGAGCGGCAAACTCGCGCTCGCGCTGCTCGCGCTGATCCACTGCGACCTGCCGCGCGACGACCCGATCCTCGTGAAGGGCCTCGATGAGCTGCGCCGCCGCAAGCTCGTCGACACCTACTCGGTCGCGAACGCGATCATGGCACTCGAGGCCTACTACCAGCCGCGCGGGGAGTACGAGGAACTCCGCGCCGGGATGATCGAGAAGCCGCGGCCGAGGCAGCTCCCGGAGGCCGACCTCGAGCTGATGAAGGAGTGGGCCGGCATCCTGCTCAACAACATGGACTCGCGCGTGGACCCGGCCTACCTCGCGCGCTGGAGCTACGTCCGCGAAGGCCGCTACGACCACTCGGTCAACCAGTACGGCCTGCTCGGCCTCTACTCGGCCCAGCTCTGCGGCGTCCAGATCTCGCCGACGCTGTGGAAGGCTGCGGCCGCGCACCTCGTCGACGCGCAGGAGAAGCCCGAGTCACGGACCCAGCTCGAGATCACCACGCACCGCCAGCTGGAGACGATCAAGAGCGGTGGCGACACGTCGACGGGCACTCGGCCGGTCGGCCTCGCCGGCTGGGGCTACGTCGAGGCCGAGCACAACGGCGAGCCGCGGCCGATCTACGGCAGCATGACCTGTGCCGGACTGACCGGTCTGACGATCGCGATGGCCGGCATGGTCGGGGCTGGCCTGACCCGCGACATCACGCTGTCGGAGGCGGCGAACGCGCAGCGCAGCGGGTTCGCGTGGCTCGCCGAACGGTTCTCCACGCGCTTCCACCCGGGGCCCGGGCTGCACGCCAACTACTTCACGCACATCCTCTACTACCTCTACGGCCTGGAGCGTTCGTGCGAGCTCTCCGGCGTCGCGCTGCTCAACGGGCGCGACTGGTATCTCGAGGGAGCGCTGACGCTGCTGTCGCTGCAGAAGGACGACGGCACCTGGCCCAACGCCACCGGCGGAGAGACCGACGCCATCACCGTGACGTCGATGGCGCTGCTCTTCCTCAAGAAGTCGTCGATGCCGGTCTACACGCAGAAGTGAGACCCGGCACCCGCCCGCTCACGAGCGGGCTATGAAGTCTTCGAGGTCGGCCTTCAGCTCCTGGAGGCCGTAGGTCGGCACCGTGATGCAACGGTAGATGATCCGCTCGAGGTCCGGCGGCGTGCGCGGGTTCAGCATCTGCGGCGGGCAGTAGCTGTAGAAGTAGGACAGCGACAGGCGCACGGTCTCGCCCCCACCCGACTGGCCTGCGTACTCCCACGGCACGTCGTCGAACGGCAGCGTGCCGGTCAGGATCTCGTAGATCATGATCCCGATCGCCATCACGTCGGCCTTCGACTCCGACAGCAGCAGCGGGTTGTAGTGCGGCGTCGCGGTCATCACGCCGTTGTCCTGCCGCCGCATCGCGGGATCGAGCAGCACGACCTTGCCACTCGGCTTGACCATGATGTTCTCGGGCTTCAGGTCGCCGTGGTAGACGAGCTGGCCGCGCTCCTCGAGGTCGATCAGGAGGCGGGTGATCGACAGGAACCAGTTGAGGTGGACTCCTTCGAGGCTGCGGATCTTCTCCCGCAGCGTCTGGCCGCGGACGTGGTCGAGCACGAGGCACGGCCGTTCGTCGTCGAGCAGCGCCTCGCGGAGGCGCACCATCTGCGACGAGTCGATGGTCGCCAGGACCTCGGCTTCGCGGCGCAGCGTGTTGCGGACCTCGTCGGCATCGAACAGGTCGATGCGGAACTTCCGATCCTCGAAGAACACGGCCTCCGCCGGGAGTTCGTCCGGGCTGATCCCCTCGGGCGAGCGCTGGTTGCTCACCTCGAGGAGGCGCGTCAACTGGCGGCCTCCCCCGGACGGATGCCCGATCTTGAGCGCGACCTTCTCCTCGGTGCGCTCGTCGAAGGCCAGATAGACCGAGGAGAAGGCTCCCCGGCCCAGGAATCGGTCGACCCGGTAGCCCCGGATCATCTCCCCCATCGCGAGTTTCATCATGCGGTGTGCGTCCCTGTTGCCACTGGTCCCTTCGGAACGCAGAACCGCAAACCTGAGAGGGGCGAACCGCTGCGGATGGGGTCCCGATGACAGTGCAGGTTCCGGAGTCTCACGCTCGTGCGTGGATCGGCGCCGCCCGCCGCGCATCGGCTGGGCGCAATCCGGGAACTGCTCCGCGACGATTCGACGAAGTGCCGCTGCGACCGGGGCTTCGCGCACGGACGGGCTGGATTGACCGCCGTCCGCTCCCGAAGATCCGAACGCCGATCTCGGCCACACGCGCATGACCCAGAAACCTGCTCGCGATCTCGCGGCCGCCTCCGTCCTCGCCTGCCTCCTGTCGGCCTGCGGCGGAGGGGGAGGAGGATCGGGCGGCCTCGTCTTCGTGCCCTCGCTCCTGCAGGCCGCGCTGGTCCAGAGCACGGGCTCCGGATCCGACGCACTGCTGCTCCTCTACTCGGACGCGGTCGAACTGACCGGCGCGTCGCTGCAGGGAGACCTGGACGTCGCCGGAGGCAGCCTCGGAGCGCTCGACGGAGTGCTGACGCGCCCCGACGCCCGCACGGTGCGGATCGAACTCGGGCCCGGCGCGTCGATCACGCCGGAGGTCACCCGGGTCGGCGTCACCCTCGACAACGACGCGGTTCGCGCGGCGGGCGGTGGCCCGGCCATCGACGCGGAGGCCGAGCCGGTGACGATCACGCTCGCCGACCTCGATCCGCCCACGGCGACGGTGCTGACCTTCGAGGGCATCGACGACGAACTGTCCGGCACGGGCGCCGCCGACGGCGTCCTGCAGGTTCCCCCGACGGGTTTCGTCATCGACCTCGAGTGGACCGACGCGACCTCGGGCATCGCGTCGGGCGAGGCGATCCTGATGAGCAACCGCGACGTGCAGACCTCGTCCGGCACGCTCCGCGCCGGCGTCGACCTGACGCGCGTGCTGCCGCGCCCGACGATCCGGGGCGATGCGGTGCGGTTCGAGGTGCCGTCGAGCGTCGTCTTCCCGCCCGGGGACACGGCGCTGACGACCCTGCACGCCGATGCCTCGGGCCAACCCGGCATCCCGAGGACTTTCCGGTTTCGCACGGTGACGGTCGACGAAGCGATCCGGCCGACCGAGAAGACGCAGGTCTGGTTCCTGTCGTTCGACCGAGACGTCGAGGGGTTCACGTTCGACGGGTCGGGCTTCGAGCCGACCGTCCGCATCGACGGGGGCGCCAACGGCACGCCCGACGCCTTCGACGTGCTCTCCGTGGTGGGCCTGTGGTCGGACACCCCGCTGACCGGCCTGCCGGGCAGCATCGACAGCAACACCTGGATCCGAGAATCGTTCGAGGCCCGGATGCTCGCCGAGCTCGACGATCTGTTCACCGACGTCGACGCGCAGTTCACGTTCGTGTCGCCCGGCACCTACCCGTCGTCGTCCCCGTTCCAGCCGTACGGGAGCTTCCCGTTCTCGCAGATCTGCATCGCCGGGGCCGCGGCCGACTTGCCGACCGGGACGCTCGGGGCGGCCTACTTCGACGCCAACAACCAGACCCAGAACGACAACTGCCGGCCGACTTCGAGCGGCGAGCGCCTCGGCGTCTTCCTGCACACGCTGGTGCTGTTCGGCGTCCGCTCCGGGCCTTCGTCGCTGTTCCGGCAGACCTACGACGCGTTCACGCCGGGATTCGGCGGCACGCCGATCGGCGAGGCGAGCGGAGATCGCGAGCGGCTGCTCGGGCAACTCAACGACGGGCGCACGTCCGCGATCGACCGCGCGATCGGACGCATGGCGCGGACCGCCGCGGTGATCACCGCCCACGAGTGCGGGCACTCGATGGGGCTGGTCGCGAACGGCGCGATGCCGGCCGGTCTCTACGGCGGCGACCCCGTGAACTTCCCGACGTCGGGAGCTTCCGCGAGCCTGCACATCGAGAACCGCTCGCTGTTCCCGAGCGACGCCCAGAACGTGATGAGTCCGGCGATCGCTTTCGAGAAGGCACTGTCCCCGGAGACGGCCTTCAACTCCCTCAACCGCGCCTACCTCCGGGAGAAGGCCCTCTACGACAAGCAGTGAGCCGCGCACCGATGCCTCTGAATCCGAATCCCATCTTCGTCGCTGCGGCCTGCGTCCTGGCGCTCGGAGCCGACGCGCGCGCCCAGCTCCGCCATGCGATCAGCGACGCGCCGCTGATCGCGGTCGCGCGCCACACGGGCGTGCGGCCGCTCGGCAACGAGTTCTTCCTGCACCGCTTCGAGCGGGTCGATGCGTGGAAGGGCGACGTGCCGGCCGCTTTCACGATCGTCGAGCGCAAGCGGATCGCCGACGCCCCACAGCCGTCGATCGGCCCGGTCCGACTCCTGTGCCTGCGACCCGACCCGGCCGCCGAACGGTTCCCCGCCGACCGCGGGCCCTACCTGCTGCGCGTCGGATACGCGGGAGACGATCCGGTGATCGGCGACGACGCGGCCCGGACCGCGTCGTACCGGGCGCTCTGCGACGCGCTGCTCCGCTCCGAGGACGGCGCGTCGCCGGCCGCGACCGCGGCTGCACTGGCCGAACT